>CACEEW010000041.1 GCA_902558705.1 uncultured Pelagibacteraceae bacterium | reverse complement strand
ATGGTAGAAGTTTACTTTTAATAAGAAATGTAGGTCACCTTATGACTAATTCATCAATAATTTTGAAAGACGGAAATGAAATTCCAGAGGGAATTATGGATGCATTTTTAACGACTGCATGTGCGCTTTATGATTTAAAGAAAAAAAGAAATTCAAGAAAAGGATCTATTTACATCGTAAAACCTAAAATGCATGGTCCTGAAGAAACAAAATTTACTGATTTAATCTTTTCTAAAGTTGAAGAGCTGCTCGGGTTAGAAAGATATACTTGCAAGATAGGTATAATGGATGAAGAAAGAAGAACCTCAGCAAATTTAAAAGAATGTATCAGAACCTTAAAAAATAGAGTTTTTTTTATAAATACCGGTTTTTTAGATAGAACTGGAGATGAGATGCATACATCAATGGAAGCCGGGCCTATGATTAAAAAGGGAGAAATGAAATCATCTAAATGGATTTCAGCTTATGAAAATAACAATGTGGATATTGGTCTAAAGTGTGGTTTTTCTGGTAAAGCTCAAATCGGAAAAGGTATGTGGGCCATGCCAGATAAAATGAAAGAAATGATTGACGAAAAAATTAATCATTTAAAAGCTGGTGCTAATTGTGCTTGGGTACCTTCTCCTACTGCTGCCTCTTTACATGCCCTACACTATCATCAGATAAATATTTTTGATGAGCAAAAGAAAATTCAAGCTAGAGAACAAGCTAAAATAAATGATCTTTTAGAAATTCCTATTGCTGATAGACCCAATTGGTCTGTAGATGAAATTAACTCTGAAATTTCAAATTCTGCACAAACATTATTAGGGTATGTAGTTCGATGGATTGACCAGGGAGTTGGCTGTTCAAAAGTTCCAGACATAAACAATGTGGGATTGATGGAGGATAGGGCAACCTTAAGAATTTCCTCACAACACATAGCAAATTGGTTACATCATGGGGTTACAACAAAAATTCAAGTTTTAGGAATAATGAAACAGATGGCCAAAATTGTGGATAAACAGAATGAAAATGACAAAAATTATGAAAAAATGAGTGACAATTATGAAAAATCTGTAGCCTTTAAAACTGCTTGTGATTTAATTTTCAAAGGAAAAGAGCAACCATCTGGGTATACAGAGCCACTTCTGCATTTAAATAGAATTTTAAAAAAATCTAATCAGAATTAGAATTTAATTTTGACCTATTTTTGAAAGCTGAAAATAAAGTTCCATCATCTAAACTTTCAATCTCTCCTCCAACTGGTAATCCTTGAGCAAGTTTTGTTACCTTAACTTTTGTATTTTTAAGACTATCTTGAACATAATATGCAGTAGTTTGACCTTCAACAGTTGCACTAGTTGCTAAAATTACTTCTTCAATATTATCTCTATTAACCCTTTCGACTAACGAATTAATCAAAAGATCTTCCTTTCTCTGGCCCACAGAGGTAATCGTACCACCTAAAATATGAAAGTATCCTTGAAAAATATTTGAAGTTTCAATTGACCATTGATCAGCAATATCTTCGACTACACAGATTTTTGTATATTTATTTTTTGAACTATCACAATTAATACAACCTGTTGAATTTGACTTTAAAGATCCACAAGAATTACATCTATTCACATTCTTATAAACTGTGGCCAATACATTAGCTATTGGCTTTACCAATTCATCACGATTATTAATTAATTTTAAAACAATACGTTTAGCTGATTTAGGACCCAAACCTGGAAGTCTAGAAATTAATTTTATAAGTTCTTCAATCTCACTAATATTTTGCATTTACTATAAAGGCCATTTAAAACCAGGTATTCCAAAACCTCCTGTGGCTTTTGAAATTTCCTCTGAAGTTTTTGATTTAAGCTGAGATTTAGCGTTGTTATGCGCTGCAACAATCAAATCTTCAATTATAGCTTTATCTTCATGCATAATTTCATCAGACAACTTAATTGTCTGCATCTCTCCTTCCCCATTTAAAGTTATTTTTACTGAGTTTGATCCTGAAACTCCTTCAACTCTTATTTCTTTAATTTTTTTTTGACT
>CACEEW010000040.1 GCA_902558705.1 uncultured Pelagibacteraceae bacterium | reverse complement strand
TTTTCAGGGGAACCCCTCTTTTGGTTCAGATATTTATTATATATTTTGGCTTAGGTCAGATTGAGTATCTAAGATCAACGGCCTTATGGGTTATTTTAAAAGAACCATATTGGTGCGCAATTATTGCCTTTGCTTTAAATACTGGAGCCTATACTTCAGAGATTTTGAGATCTGCATTTCAAACAATAAAACCAGGTTTGATTGAAGCAGGTAAAAGTTTAGGTATTTCAAATAAAATAATTTTTTATAAAATTCAAATACCAATAGCGATTAGACAATCTCTTCCAGCGTACGGTAATGAAATTATTTTGATGATGAAAGGCACTTCTCTAGCTAGTACAGTAACCTTAATGGATTTAACTGGTGTTGCTAAATACATCATTTCTACAACTTTTAAGCCTGTAGAGGTATTTATTGTTGCAGGAGGTATATATTTATTTATGACATTTATTATTCATAATGTGATTAAATATTTAGAAAAAAAATATAGCTTTTCTTAATGACAGGATTAACAACTGAGCAATTAGATCATTATAACAGCAAAGGATATATTTCTCCAATTAATGCACTAAACTCACTCGAAGCAAAAGAGGTTAGAGATGAAATTGAAAAAATCGAAAAAGATTGGCCAGGAGCCCTTGAAGGAATTAATCGAAATTATATTCATTTAATCTCACCTATATTTAACAAAGTTTGTCTTAATAAAAATATTCTTGATGCTGTAGAAAGCATAATTGGTAAAAATATTCTTATTTGTGGCACCACACTTTTCATAAAGAATCCAAATGAAAAAGGTTTTGTAAGTTTTCATCAAGATGCAAAATATATAGGATTAGAGCCTCATAATTGGGTTACAGCTTGGGTTGCTATTACTGATGCAAATGAAAAAAATGGATGTATGAGAATGTTGCCTGGCTCTCACAAAGAAAACTTAAAAATTCACGAGCAAAATTTTGATGAAAATAATTTATTAACACGTGGACAAACTGTTAAAAATGTATCTTTAGAAAAAACAGAGCCTATAGTTCTTAAGGCAGGGCAAGTATCACTTCATCACCCAACAATTGTTCATGGATCAGGATTAAATAACAGTAATGATAGAAGAATAGGTTTTGTTATTCAGAGTTATATAGGGACTAATGTCAATCAAGTGATAGGAAAAATGCATGTACAAAAAGCACGAGGAGAGGATAAATTTAATTATCATCAATACTCCAAAACACCAACTGAGTTAATGGGAAAAAATGAAGTTACTTCTCAAAATAAAGCCAATGAAGAGTTGTCTAAGATTTTTTATAGTGGTTCAAAAAAAATTGGAAAATTTTAAAGAATAACAAGATCTAGTTTTTGTTCTCCAAGCCTTTCATTTCCACTTTTAGTCACCAGATAAGTTTCACCTAAATTCATAGCTAATTGATTTTCTGAGTCCATTAATATCATGTGCATGAAGAAAATATTTCCAGGCTGAATGATATAAGGATTATCAGTATAAAGCATTGGCCAATCCATCCAATTTGGAGAAAATGTAGATCCAAGAGAATAACCACAGGCATTCATTCTTGCTTTATTAAAACCAAGATCATCAAAGGTCTTTGCATGAATGTCAAAAACTTCTCCAATTTTATTTCCTGGTTTTAATTTACTTTCACAATTTTTTAATGCCTGAACACAAGCTTCATGCATTTTAATATGTTTTGGATCAGTTTTTCCTAAAAGAATAGTTCTAAACATTGCAGAGTGATAATGTTTATAAGTGCCAGCCCATTCAATGCTTAATTGATCCTGATTTGATAAATTTCTTTTTTCTGCCTGGTATCTACATAATAAAGCATTATGCCCCGAACCAATTATATATTCATTTGCTGGGTAATCACCACCTCCCTCTAAAACTATTTTTTGCATTTCAGCTAAAATTTTTGCTTCATTCACACCCGCCTTACAATATTTCCAAGCTTGATCCAGAGCATTGTCTGCTAATTCTGCTGCTTTCTTTACATAAACAATTTCCTCTTGAGATTTGATTACTCTAAGTTTTGTTATTAACTCAGATTCATCTTTTAATTCACAGTAATCTTTTAAAGTTTCATTTAATCTTAAGGCGTTACGTCCAGTCAT
>CACEEW010000039.1 GCA_902558705.1 uncultured Pelagibacteraceae bacterium | reverse complement strand
ACTTTTTGATCCAACTGAACTAAAGAATAACATTAAAATCGATAAATTAAATTTAACAGATGGTTTTTTTAGAGATTACTTTTAACGATGGAACTTACAATAAATTTAGCATCGAAAATATTTTAAAGGAGTTTACAAATAATAATTCTACTCAAAATATAGGAAAAGTTAAATGGGACTCCTCATTTAAAATCTCAAATAATTTTGATTTTGAGGAAAATATCTTTGAAAAGAGGAACATGTATGAAGCCCTTGTTCATTTTTATAAGTTTGGTTTTGTAATATTTAAAAAAGTTCCCACAAAAAATAACTTTATTGTAAATTTTGCAAATTCAATTGGAAGTGTTAGGAGAACAAATTTTGGAGAATTTTTTAATGTTAAGTCAAAACCCAATCCAAATGATCTAGCCTATACATCATTACCTTTAGCTCCTCATACAGACAATCCCTACAGAAATCCAGTGCCATGTATTCAGTTGCTACATTGTATTGAAAATGAGGTTAAAGGTGGTTTATCTACTTTAGTTGACGGTTATAATGTAAGTGAGTGTCTAAAAAAAGATTATCCTGAATACTATAAAATTTTAACTGAAACAAAGGTGAGATTTCAATTTATAGATCAAAGTGTTATTTTAGAAAACTGGTCAGAAATGATTGAGGTTGATCAAAACGGAAATTTTAAACAAGTAAGATTTAGTCCTAGGCTTGATTTTGTTCCTTTAATAGATAAAGAAAAATTAGAATTATTTTATTCAGCAAGAAAAAAAATATCTGAGCTATATAATTCAGATAAATTCCGTATTGAATTTAAATTAATTCCAGGTGATTTAATAATGATGGACAATCATAGACTTTTACATGGTCGAACAAGATATGATGCTAATGAAGGTAATAGATTTCTTCAGGGTTGTTATATTGATTACGATAGTACAGAAGGTAAATTAAAACACCTCAAGCGAGAGTTAAATATTTAAATTTATTTTTTAAAACAGTTATTGACTAGTATTGCCATCAATATCCAAATTATAAATGTTTCTCCATGTGTAAATGAATAATCTGCACCTGCAAATCCTGCAACAATATTTATTCCATAAATAATTATTGTAGAGATAATAAGACTAGAAATTAAATTAATTAATCCACTTATATATTTCATAATTCAAATTTATATATATTTATGCTTAATGCAATTCTAAATTTAATGAGGAGCTCTAAATTTACTATGACAAGCCTTACAGTTACTCCACATAAATTTTTGCAAGGTAGCTCTAACATCATCGCTAGACTCTATGACTTTAGCTAGTTCAATCATGTCAGTAGAAGATTTTTTCATCAAACTATTAAACTCATCTTTATTCTCCCATATAGATGGTAAAGCTTCTGTTTTAAAACCTTCTTTTGTGTTATCTGGAAAATATTCAAGTAAAGTTAAGTAATTTTCACTCATTTCTTTCATTAAACTAGAGGCCTTAACAAAATCACCTTTACTAGCAAAGGCTTGAACCTTTTTGGCAGTACTGTAATTTTTGCTAAATAATGCCTTTCTTCCTTTAATTATTTCTTCAACTGATAATTCAGAATAAGCAGGTAAAGTAATTGAGGTTAGTGCAGCAATAAAGAAAATATATTTTAATACATTTATGATATATTTAGACATCATATGAGGTTAACTAATAACTTAACAGAATATGGGTTTATTTCCAAAGCATTTCACTGGTTAAGTGCCGCAGCATTAGTTGCTCAAATACCATTGGGTTTCTACTTAGTTGATCTTGATTTTAATGAAACAAGATTAACTATTGAGAGTATTCATGTTGTTGTTGGTCTATCGATATTTTATTTAACTATATTGAGGTTAATTTATAAAATTTTCAATCCAACTCCATCTTTGGGTAACAGTATCTTTCCAGGACAAAGATTAATAGCAAAAATGAACCATGTATTTTTGTATATAACTATTTTGACTATTACTATTTCAGGTGCTTTAAAAAAATTATTTAATGGTGAAATACTTGACTTATTTTTCTTTAATCTAGAAATTAAAGATAACTTCGAACTAGCAGAACTATTTTACGAAATTCATATAATTGCAAACTATTGTCTGATTGCCTTAATCTCATTACATA
>CACEEW010000038.1 GCA_902558705.1 uncultured Pelagibacteraceae bacterium | reverse complement strand
AAACTTTACTACATCATTAACTAGATCATTTTTTCTAAACTCCTCTTTCAAATTTTTCAAATTAGTAGTTAAATTTTCATCTTTAAATATTTCTTTATAAGATTCTGTTAAAACTAAAATTTCTTTATTTGGTATATTTTTTCTTCTTAAGCCGATCAGATTTAACCCTTGAAGAGTACCTCTATTGCCATGCACCATTGCGTATGGGATTATATCTCTAGTTACTCCACACATACCACCAATCATTGATGATTTTCCTATTCTAGTAAATTGTTGAACAGCTGAATTGCCACCTATTATAACGTTTTCCTCAATATGAGTATGTCCACCTAGGGGAACATTATTTGCTAATATAACATTATCTTCTACCAGACAATCATGTGCTATATGAGATGAAACCATAAACAAACAGTTATTTCCTATTTTAGTCAAACCTCCTCCACCTTTTGTTCCAGGATTGACTGTAACATATTCTCTAATCTTGTTATTATCACCAATTTCTAATTTCGTTACCTCTCCATCAAATTTTAAGTCTTGAGGATCATTTCCTATAGAGGCAAATGGATAAATCTTATTATTTTTTCCAACTTTAGTATTTCCTATAATACTTACATGAGATTGAATTATTGTATTTTCACCTATCTCAACATTTGGTCCAATAACTGTAAAAGCACCTATGCTAACACCAGAAGAAATTTTTGCCTTAGGATCTATTATTGCTGTATTATGAATCATTATCTACTTTCTTTTAAAAATTCCCGTATATTTTTAGCTGGATAGCCCATCACTTTAGAATTATTTGGAATACTTTTTATTACACCACTGCCACCTGCTATATCAACATTATCTCCAATTCTTAAATGACCAGAAATTCCAGCTTGACCACCAATTTTAACATTATTTCCAATTATTGAACTTCCAGCAATACCAACTTGACCAGCTATTATTGTATTCTCACCTACTTTAACATTATGAGCTATGTGAATTTGATTATCGAGAAAAGTATTTTTACCTATTTCTGTATTAGACATTGAACCTCTATCAATTGTTGCGCCACATCCTATTTCGCAATTTTCATTAATAATAACTATACCTATATGAGGATACCTCAGGTTCTCATTTGGTTTAGGAAAAAAACCAAAACCTTTTTTACCAATTACACAATTATCTAAAATAGTTACATTATCTTTTATAATTGAATTTCTAATAATAACATTAGATCCAATTTTACAATTGTTTCCAATTTGAACGTTTTTTTCAATGATGGTGTTATGGCCTATTAAAGAATTAGATCCTATTTTTACTTTGTTACCAATTAAAACATTCTTTCCAAAATTCACAGTTTTACTAAATTCTGTTTTTTCAATATTATTCACTGAATTGTCAAATTCATCTTCAACTGAATTAGGATAAAATTTCGCAGTGATTAAGGAAGTAGCAACTAATACATTTTCCACAATAATTGATTTACACTGAGAAGGTAAATATTCTCTAAAATTATCTGTAGTAATACAATATGAAGCTTTGGTCTTTTTGGCTAAATCCTGATATTTTTTTGAATGAAAAAAAGTTATACAGTTAGTTCCTGCACTTACTAGATCTTTTATATCACTTATCTCTTGATCTTTTTCAATTTTAGTTTTTGAATTTAATAATTTTAATAGCACTGAAATATTGAAAGGGCCTTTATTAATATAAAATGGATTAGACATGCTAGCTTTTATCAGCGCATATCTTTTTATGTTATCAAAAATTATTGCTAATTATTTCTTATCTACAATTGTAGCAGACCAAACAGCATCTGCCATTTTCTTATCATCAACAAATGCTTCTCCTTTATATTTCCAGACACGACCATGTGATCTTATTGCTTCAATTTTAAGAATTAGCTTACAATCAGGTATTACAGGGTTTCGAAATCTAGCTTTTTCGACGCCCATCAAAAATACTAATTTATTTTCATAAGTAGACTTATCTAGCCCATGAGCAGTAAGTGCTGCTGCGGCTTGACCAAATGACTCTACTATAAAAACCCCTGGCATTACAGGTTGACCTGGAAAGTGACCATTTACAAAAAAACTATCTTTTTTGACATTTACAATAGCTGTAGCTGAAAATAATTTTTTGATATCATAAAGCTCTTCAATTAAAAGCATGGGTTCTCTATGGGGTAACAATTCAATTATTTGTTTTTTGCTTAATGAATTTGTCATTTTATTTTTTCATCAATGAGTTTGATAATT
>CACEEW010000037.1 GCA_902558705.1 uncultured Pelagibacteraceae bacterium | reverse complement strand
AATATAGCTTATTTAAGAAAAAAAACTCAAATCTTGTAAATATTTTAATCGAATATAAATTTACTTCATGAAAAAAGATTTATCTTTTGATGTGGTAGTGATTGGTGGAGGCCATGCGGGTTGCGAGGCAGCAGCAGCTTCTGCACGTCTTGGAATTAATACTGCCCTTTTCACTCACAATAAAGATACCATAGGTGAAATGTCATGTAATCCTGCTATTGGTGGTTTAGGAAAAGGACATTTGGTAAGAGAAATAGATGCTCTAGATGGTGTTATGGGTGAGGTAGCAGATAAGTCTGGAATACAGTTTAGACTATTAAATAGGAGCAGAGGGCCAGCAGTAAGAGGACCAAGAACTCAATCTGACAGATCATTATATCGTAAATTTATGCAAGAAAAACTTGCAAACTACTGTAATTTAAGCATTTTTTCTGATCCTGTAATTAAGTTTATTTTCGATAATAATGAAATAAATGGATTTATTACGCAAAAAGGCAATAAAGTAAGTTGTAGTAAGTTAATCTTAACAACGGGCACATTTTTAAATGGATTGATACATATTGGTGATGAGAAAACACCTGCTGGTCGATTTAACGAAAAACCTAGTACAGGTTTAAGCGAACAGTTGGAGAAATATAATTTTAAGATAGGTAGACTGAAAACAGGCACACCTCCAAGGTTGGACTCTAGAACTATTAATTTTACAAATTTAGAAAAACAATCCGCTGATGATGATCCTTATTTTTTTTCTTTCCTGACTAAGAAAAACTTAAACAAGCAAGTATCCTGCTCAATGACCTATACTAATGAAAAGGTTCATAAGATTATTGAAAAGAATTTATCTAAAAGTGCAATGTACTCTGGTAACATACAAGGTGTTGGTCCAAGATATTGTCCTTCAATAGAGGATAAAATTGTAAAATTTGCAGATAAGACTAGGCATCAGATATTTTTAGAGCCAGAGGGTATAAATGATCATACAATTTATCCAAATGGTATATCAACATCTTTACCTGAAGTCGTACAAAACGAAATACTTAATAATATCAATGGTTTAGAAAATGTTAAGATAATAAGACCAGGATATGCTATAGAATATGATTATATTGATCCTAGAGAGCTTTTTTTGACATTGGAAACAAAAAAAATAAAGAATCTATATCTAGCAGGACAAATTAATGGAACTACAGGTTATGAGGAGGCAGCTGCTCAAGGTCTTGTAGCTGGGATTAATGCTGCTCTTTCACTCAAAAATAAGGAACCTTTTATTTTGGATCGATCTGATGCCTATATTGGAGTCATGATTGATGATCTAGTGACCAAAGGTGTTGCAGAGCCATATAGGATGTTTACATCTAGAGCTGAATACAGGTTAAGTCTTAGATCTGATAATGCAGATTTGAGACTAACTCGTAAAGGAATAAAGATTGGAGTGATTTCAAAGTTAAGAAAGGAGTTATTTGAGGATAAATTTGAAAAATTGAGCAAAATCTCAATGCAAATGGTTAATTTGAATATTTCTCCATCTAAAGCTGATAAATTTGGTATTAAAATCGCTAAAGATGGTGTTTTTAGATCTGCTGAGGAAATTTTGACACAAAAAGGTGTAAACATGCGAAAAATTAGAGAGATTTGGCCAGAAACTTTAAACTATGGCTTTGAGATAGATCAACAAATCGAAATTAACTCACATTACAGAGGTTATCTGAAAAAGCAAAAGGCAGATATTCTCGCATTTAAAAGGGATGAAAATCTATCAATTCCAGATAATATCGATTACGATCAATTTTCTGGCCTTTCTAACGAAGTTAAGGCTAAATTTAAGGAAATAAGACCTAAAACACTAGGTCAAGCGCTAAGAATTGATGGAATTACACCTGCAGCCGTATATATTTTGTTGTCACACGTCAAAAGAAAGTCTATTAAGCATATAGCTTAATGGATAACGTAATTTTAAATTCTTACTCTAAAATTCCAAATCTTAATGTTTCACGTGAAACTTGTAATGATCTTGAGTGCTTAATTTCAATGATCCAAGAAAAAAACAAAGAAATAAACATAATTAGTAAAAAAACTGATGAAAAATCGCTTATTAGGGAACGTCATATACTTGATTCTGCACAAATAATTGATTTTGTTGATTTAAATAGTAATACAACCTGTGATTTAGGCACTGGAGGAGGTATGCCTGGATTAATAGTAGCGATAGCAATGAAAAAAATTAAAAATAAAATGAAAATTAGTCTTTATGAAAAAAGCCATAATAAATGTGTTTTTTTAAAAGATGTGTCAAAAAAATTGAATTTGAACACAGAGATAATTCACAAAGATATTTTTACAG
>CACEEW010000036.1 GCA_902558705.1 uncultured Pelagibacteraceae bacterium | reverse complement strand
GATTACGAAGTAAAAAAAAGTTTAACTAGTGATGAGTCATTTATATTAAATATACAAAAGATTAGAAAAAAAATTTAATGAAAATAATTTCAATAATAAATCAAAAGGGTGGGGTTGGAAAAACAACAACAGTGATCAACCTAGCTTCTGCTTTATCTCAACAAGGTAAAAAAATTTTAGTAATTGATCTTGATCCACAAGGAAATGCCACTACAGGGTTAGGACTTTCTAATGTTGAACAGTCTAATCAAACTATTTATGGAATTTTAAATGGAACAATGTCAATTTCTAATGTGATCAAGAAAACTAAGTTTCAAAATTTAGATTTGATAACTTCGAATGTGGATTTATCTGGACTGGAAGTTGAAACAGCTGGTGATAATGATAGAGCCTTTATTTTGAAGAGTAAATTAACCGCATATTTGAATGATTCTAGAGCTTTGTACGATTATATCCTCATAGACTGTCCTCCTTCTCTAAGTTTATTGACTGTAATGGCTTTAGTATCTTCTAATTCCTTATTGGTACCTCTCCAAACCGAATTTTTTGCTTTAGAGGGTTTAACTCAACTTATGAAAACAATAGAACGTATAAAAGTTAACTTAAACCCAGAATTAGAAATTCAAGGGATCCTTTTAACGATGTATGATAGAAGAAATAAGCTTTCGTCTCAAGTCGAACAAGAAGCAAGAGATTATTTTAAAGACAAAGTTTATCAAACAGTTATTCCTAGGAATGTAAGGTTATCTGAAGCCCCATCTCATGGTATGCCAGTTCTCATTTATGATAAAAGCTGCCCTGGAAGTAAATCATATTACAGTTTCACAGATGAATTCATTAACCAAGAAAATAAAATAGGGAGTGCAGCATAATGAATACAATTAAAAAAGGACTGGGAAGAGGATTATCATCATTAATTGGAGAAACGAAAGTAGAAACAAAAACAAACAAGCTATTATTAAGTGAAATAATCCCAAACAAATATCAACCTAGAAAAAATTTTGATGCAGCAAACTTAGAGGACCTAACAAATTCTATAAAAGAAAGAGGAGTAATCCAACCAATTATTGTGAGGAAATCAAATACTGATAATTCTAAATACGAAATTATTGCAGGTGAAAGAAGATGGTTAGCTGCAAGTAAAGCGGGTCTTCATGATATTCCTGTCGTTTTAACTGAAGTGGATGATTTGAAATCTTTAGAGTTTGCAATAGTTGAAAATGTACAAAGGCACGATCTTAATCCCCTTGAAGAAGCTCAGGGTTATAAAAGATTAATTGATGAATTCTCTTATGATCAAGAGAAAGTATCAAAATTTATTGGAAAAAGCCGTAGCTACATAACAAACGCACTAAGATTACTAACACTACCAAATGAAGTATTAAAGTTTATAGAAGAAAAAAAAATTAGTGCAGGACATGCTAAAGTACTAGTCGGATTAGATAATGCTTATTTCATAGCTAATAAAATTATTGAGAAAAAACTTTCCGTAAGACAGTCTGAAAATTTTGTCAAAATTTTTAGAAAGAAAAAAACCTCATTTACAAAATCATCAGACCCAAATATTCAAAATCTTGAAAATTCTATTTCTGACAAAATTGGTTTAAATGTTTCAATTAAAAATAACAAAAATAACAAAGGATCGATAACATTTTCCTATCATGATATTGATCAACTAAATAAAATAATAGATATAATTAAATCTAATTATTAGTCTTAGTGTATTCTTGGTTGAGAATAAAGTCTGTAACTAATAAAATAGAATTATTGTAATTTTTTTTAATTTGAAGCTCTATATCGTTAATCAGATAAATTAACTCCCTTATTGTTTCAGGAGTCCATTTTTTCAGTTGTGTTTTGACAATATCTTTTTCCTTCCAAAAGATAGGAGGTTTGGCCGAGTTAATTGTTTGGTTAATATCTTTATTTTTGTCGTATTCTACAGAAAGACTTAAAATTTTTTTTGCTTTCAATAAAAATGTTCTTAAAATTATTATGCAGTCTTCATTTGAAAAGTTATTTTCATTTAAGATATTTATAGTTTTATTCGCGTTCTTAGCCAAACAGTTGTCTATCAGTTCATAAAAAGTATGATTTTCACTCAAATTTATTAGCTTTGAAATCTCTTCACTAGAAACACTTTTCTTTTTTGTTGAGTAAATTTCAATTTTCTCTAATTCATTTTCTAGATTAAGTCTATCTCCACCGCATTTATCGACGATTAAGTTTATATTTTGTTGAGATATTGAAATTTTTATTTTTTTAAAAAAGGCTAGCGTTAAATTTGAGAGTATTTCATTTGTATCGGGGTAGGTAGCTATGCAAGCTAGATTTTTTTCTTTTTCAAATAATTTTCTAAGTTTAGATTTTTTTTCTAATACATTTGCATTAATTATAATCGTAATACCATCAATA
>CACEEW010000035.1 GCA_902558705.1 uncultured Pelagibacteraceae bacterium | reverse complement strand
TATTTTTTTTTGTATTTTTACATAAGCTTTATTTACTTCTTCTTTAGTGATTTTTTTATTTATATCTAAATTTAAAATCTTATATGCTTCTGGAATAGATATCGAAGAAGAGTTTCTGGTACCAGGTTGGTTAAACGAAAATCTTCCTGATCTTCTCAAAGTTTGTATCAATCTATAGAGCGATATTAATTGAAAAAAAGATAATAACGTTAAACAAGTGACAGCAAATTTTAGTGGTGAACAAAAGTCTGTAGAAATAATTAGATCTGGTGGTGAAACTCTAACTGATGTGAGACCTTTAGTAAGATTCAATGTTTCAGTAATGCTTGAAAAGAATGGTAGAAAAGAGTCAGGTGTTTATGGAATTGGCGGAAGACAATCGTACGATGATTATTTGACAAACGATAATTGGAAAAATGTTTGTGATGAAGCTTTTAGAATAGCTTCTGTTAATTTAGACAGCAAACCTGCTCCTGCAGGAGAAATGAAAGTTGTACTTGGTCCAGGTTGGCCTGCGATACTAATTCATGAAGCAATAGGTCATGGTTTAGAAGGTGATTTCAATAGAAAAAAAACTTCTGCATTTCATAATTTGATGGGACAAAAAGTTGCGAGTGAGGGTGTAACCATAATTGACGATGGAACTTTAGATAATAGAAGAGGGAGTCTTACAATTGATGATGAAGGCACACCAACAGAAAAAACTGTACTGATTGAAAATGGAATTTTAAAAAACTTTATGCAAGACAGATTAAATGCAAGATTAATGAAGACTAGGTCAACAGGTAGTGGTAGAAGAGAAAACTATAGACATATCGTATTACCAAGAATGAGAAATACTATGATGCTAAGTGGAAAACAAACTCAAGACGAGATGATAAAATCTGTAGATAGAGGTATTTTTGCAGTTAGCTTTGGAGGAGGACAAGTTGATATTACTTCGGGAAAATTTGTTTTTAATTGCACAGAAGCTTATGAGATTATTAATGGTAAAATTGGTTCGCCAATAAAAGGAGCAACTTTAATAGGTGATGGTCCTTCAATTTTGAAAGAAGTTTCAATGGTTGGTAATGATATGATGTTAGATCCTGGAATTGGTACTTGTGGTAAAGCAGGACAAGGAGTTCCCGTGGGAGTAGCCCAGCCTTCAATTTTAATAAATAAAATGACTGTTGGTGGCACAAATTTATAAATGGTCAAAGATCAGGAATATCTTGAAAAAAAAGCATCATATTGTTTAGATTTAGCAAAAAAATTAGGAGCTACGGATATAAGTGTCAACGTAGGTAATTCTATTTCTGAAACAGTAAATTTTAGAAATAAAAAGTTAGATGAGTCAAACAGATCTGATAATCTTGGCATAGATATCACAACATTCATTGGCAAGAAAAAGTCATCAATATCGTCATCAAATTTGCTAGAAGATAATCTAAATATTTTAATTGAAAAATGTATCGAAACTACAAAAAATACTCCAGAGGATGAATTTAACTCACTACCTGACAAGGATCTATTGGCTCAAGAAGTTAAAGATTTTAATTTATATGATGATACGCATTTAGAGAATGATAGTAAGGCTGAATATTTAACAAGACTAGAGGCTGCCGCCTCAAATGATAAAAAAATAGTAAATACAGAATCCAGCTTTGTAGAAAACAAATCAAATTTTATTTTAGCGAATAGCGATGGTTTTTGTAAAGGTTTTAAATCTTCATCATTTGTTGCCTCTAGTGTAGCTGTTGCAAAAGATGATAAAAGTATGGAGAGGGACTATGAATATACTCACAAATGTCATTTAAATGATATAAAGAATGCAGAAGAATTAGGAAAAAAAGCTGCAGAATACACTCTTAGAAAACTCAGTCCAAAAAAAATAGGCAGTGAAAAGATTTCTATAATCTTTGATAAAAGAATTGCCAAAGTAATATTAAGTACTTTTGCAAGTGCTATATCTGCTTCGGCTATTTCGAGAGGAACTTCATTTTTAAAAGATAAAATTAATCAAAAAATTTTTTCAGATTCAGTAAATATTTTTGATAAGCCTGATATATTTAAAGGCCAAGGCTCCAGAAGTTTTGACTCAGAAGGTGTTAGAACAGATACACTAAAATTAGTTGAGCAAGGGGTATTAAAGAATTATTTAATAGATACCTATAGTGGTAGAAAGTTAAACCTTAAATCTAATGGCAGATGCGGAGGGACTAGTAATCTTTACTTTGAAAATGGAAAAATTAGCTATAAAGATTTAATAAATTCTAATCCCAAATGTTTATACATAACAGAAACAATAGGACACGGAAGTAATATTGTGACTGGTGACTACTCTGTGGGTGCAACTGGATTTTTAATTGAAAATGGAGAATTCAAACATCCTATAAACGAGATAACTATTGCAGGTAATTTTAAGGATATGTTTCAAAATCTAACTTTAGCAAATGACTTAGAATTTGAATACTCAACTAATTCTCCAACAATGATGATTGAGGGAATGGTTGTTGCTGGTAAATGATTGATTACTGCGTAATCGGATCTGGCATTTCAGGTGCTACTATTGCAAATTTACTTAACAAAAAATTTCAAGTCAATTTATAT
>CACEEW010000034.1 GCA_902558705.1 uncultured Pelagibacteraceae bacterium | reverse complement strand
TTCAGTCTATGACTAATACATTAACAACTGATGTAAAAGGTACTATTAAACAAATTAATGAAATTCAAAATGAAGGTGCTGATTTAGTTAGAGTGTCATGTCCTGATGAGGCTTCATCAAAAGCTTTAAAAGAAATTGTAAGAAATGTGGACATACCAATAATAGCTGATATTCATTTTCACTATAAAAGAGCTATTGAAGCTGCTGAAAGTGGTGCAAGCTGTTTAAGAATAAATCCAGGAAATATTGGAGATAAAAAAAAAATAAAAGAGGTTATAGCAGCCGCAAAGGATTATGATTGCTCAATTAGAGTGGGAGTAAATGCAGGATCTTTAGAAAAAGATATTTTAGAAAAATTTAAGGAACCTTGTCCTGAAGCCTTAGTTGAAAGTGCGATTAGAAATATCAAAATTTTAGAGGATGAGGATTTTTTTAACTTGAAGGTGAGCGTAAAGTCTTCAGATGTTTTCTTGACAATTCAAGCTTACAGACAACTTTCAAAAGCAACAGATTACCCTCTTCATTTAGGGATTACAGAAGCAGGCAGTTTTATTTCAGGAAGTATAAAATCTTCTATCGGTGTAGGAACATTACTTTTAGAAGGTATAGGTGACACTATCAGAATTTCATTATCAGATGATCCAGTTCAAGAAATAAAAATTGGAAATGAAATATTGAAATCTTTAAATTTACGTAATAGAGGTGTAAAGATTATTTCCTGTCCTTCATGTGCAAGACAAGGTTTTGAGGTAATTGAAACTGTTAAATTACTAGAGGCAAAACTCTCTCATATTAAGACACCAATAACTTTGTCAGTTATAGGATGTGTTGTAAATGGCCCTGGGGAGGCTGCACTTACAGATGTAGGTATTACGGGAGGCAGAAATGGAAATAATATGCTCTATCTATCTGGTATGCAAAAAGAAAAAGTTTTGACCAAAGATATGATAAATAGAGTAGTCAGTGAAGTTGAAAAAAAAGTTTCTGAAATAGAAAACAACTAAAAATGATACCTGAAAAAACAATTAAGGAATTGATTAATAAACATTCCATTTTAGAAAAAGATTTATCCTCTGGCACAATTGATAAAAAAATTTTTGCTGAAAAATCAAAAGAATATTCAGATTTAAATGAAATAGTAGAGGATGCAAAAAGATATATTACTTATGAAAAAGATAAGATTGAACTAGAAAAAATTTTACAAGATCAAAATACAGATCAAGAATTAATTAATATGGCACAAACTGAATTAATCAATCTAAAAACACAGTACGAAAAAAATGAAAAAAAATTAAAATTATTTTTATTACCAAAAGATGAAGCCGATAAAAAAAACGCAATAATTGAAATAAGAGCTGGAACTGGAGGATTAGAAGCAAGCTTATTTGCTGCTGATCTTTTTAAAATGTATGAAAAAGTAAGCCATAAAAAAAAATGGTTTTTAGAATTGATATCAATTTCAAAAAGTGAGGCTGGAGGATTAAAAGAGGTAATAGCTTCTATTAAAGGAACAAATATTTACTCTACTTTAAAATATGAAAGCGGAGTTCATAGAGTTCAGCGTGTACCTGACACTGAAACTCAAGGAAGAGTTCACACTTCAGCTGCTACAGTTGCAGTTTTACCTGAAGTAGAAGAAGTTGATTTGAAAATAAACGAGTCTGAATTAAGAATTGATGTTTTTCGAGCTGGAGGTCCGGGTGGTCAATCAGTAAATACAACTGATAGCGCCGTAAGAATTACACATATACCATCTGGGTTATCAGTGTCACAACAGGATGAAAAATCTCAACATAAAAATAAAGCTAAAGGAATGAAAATATTAAGAGCACGACTTTATGAACTAGAAAGATCAAGAATAGATCAGGAGAGATCTGAAGATAGAAAAAGTAAAATTGGAACTGGTGATAGATCAGAAAGAATAAGAACTTACAATTTTCCTCAAGGCAGAGTAACTGATCATCGAATAAATTTAACATTGCATAAATTAGAGGAATTTTTAGAGGGAGAGGCATTTGATGAAATAATTGAGTCTTTGTCTTTAAAAGCTCAAGAAGAAAGTCTTGGTAAACTCTAATTATGAATATTCAAACTGCCGTTCAGGAAGCACAACTATTTCTAAAAAAAAAAAATATAAAGACTCCGGTTTTAGATAGCCAAATTCTGATGTCTGAAGCAATTAAAAAAGAAAAAGAATTTATAATTTTTAATTTTGATAAAGAAATTTCAAACAAAAACCTTGAATATTTCAATAAGCTCATTCATCAACGTGCCAGGGGCGAACCGATAGCCTACTTAATTAAAAAAAAATATTTTTGGAAATATCAATTTTCAGTAAATAGAGATGTTTTAATTCCCAGACCAGACACTGAGATTTTGATTGAGGAGGTTTTGAAATTAACAAAAAATAAAGACAATTTAAATTTATTAGATGTAGGGGTTGGCTCAGGCTGTATACTTATTTCAATTTTAAAGGATAAAAAAAATTTTTTTGGCACAGGAATTGATATAAGCAAAAAATCATTAGATACTTGTAAGATTAACGGCGAAAATCTTGGGGTTATTAATAGATTAAAATTGTATAAATCAGATATTGACAATTTTCATTTTCGCAAATATGATTTGATTATATCTAATCCTCCTTATATTAAAAAAAGTAAGCTTAAATATTTGGAAAAAGATGTAATTGGCTACGAACCTAAGCAAGCTTTAGATGGAGGAATAGAAGGATTATCAGAAATC
>CACEEW010000033.1 GCA_902558705.1 uncultured Pelagibacteraceae bacterium | reverse complement strand
AAACAAGCAATGATACTTGGTACTGCTGGCTTTACTTCATTAATGAGTGCTTTTGCAATTAAAGCAAGAGAAGAAATATTACTTGGGGAAAAAGTAAATAATGTTTTAGTAACTGGAGCAACAGGTGGTGTCGGAAGTGTTGCAGTGATCGCATTAAATAAAATGGGATACAACGTTACTGCAGTTACAGGAAAAGATTCTAAAGCAGATTATTTAAAATCTTTAGGTGCTAAAACTGTTGTTAATCGAGCTGAATTTGACAAAGATCCAAGACTTATCGATAAAGGTTTGTGGGATGGTGTTGTAGATACTGTTGGAGGAAAGATATTAGCTAATGCAATAGTTCAAACTAATCCAAATGGAATTATAGCAGTTTGTGGAAATGCAAATACTAATGAACTTAATACAAGTGTTATCCCATTTATGCTTAGAGGAATTAAACTTTGGGGAATGGACTCTGCAAATTGTAGTATAAAAAGAAGAGAATTTATTTGGAGTGAAGCTGCAAATTTAATTGATTTTGACTTACTAGAAAAATCTATTCAAACAGTTAGCTTGGAAGAGTTAATTGAGACTTACCCTAAAATATTAAAAGGTGAAATTTCAGGAAGAGTTTTGGTTGACCTTAATAAATAATGGATTGGGATAAATTAAAAATATTTCACGCAGTAGCTGAGGCAGGCAGTTTCACTAATGCCACAGTAAATTTAAATCTTAGTCAATCAGCCATCAGTAGACAAATTCAATCTCTAGAGCAGGATTTAAAGGTTCAGTTATTTGAGAGACATGCGAGAGGTTTAACTTTAACTGAAAATGGTGAATATGTATTTAAAACAGCTCATGAGGTTATAAGTAAGTTAAAAGAGGTAGAAACCTCATTAGGAGACCAAAAGAATAAACCAACTGGAAAATTAACCATTACAACAGTTAGAAGTTTTGGAACTCACTGGCTTACTCCAAGAATCCAGGAATTTATGAGTTTAAATCCAGAAATAGAAATTGACTTAGTTTTTGATGATAAAGAGCTTGATTTAAGCACCCGTCAGGCAGACATAGGTATTTTTATGAGAAGACCAAAACAGCTTAATTATATTCAAAAAAAACTCGTTGATATTAAGTACTTTATATATGGTTCTAATAAATATTTAGAAAAATACGGAATGCCCAAAACAATAGCTGATTTAAACAAACATAAATTCATCTCGTTTGGAAAAGGCGCTCCATCTCCAGTTTATAATCCAGATTGGGCCTTAAAACTTGGTATGCATGACGGTAAAAAAAGGAAATCTATTATGAAAGTTAATAGTGTGATGGGACTTCTTTTAGCAGTCGAATCTGGAGTAGGACTTGCGGCATTACCTGAATATTTAGTTACAAATTCAAACAATGTGATTAAAGTATTACCCAAATCAGAAGGACCAATTACCGAGGCTCATTTCGTTTATCCTCAATCCTTAAAAAATACTGCTAGAGTTCAAGCTTTTAGAAATTTTTTATTCAGTAAAATTGGTGATTGGAAATCATAAATATTAACAATATCCCAATATTTCTTGTAAGTTGTATCTGTGACAATATTGCGATTGATAATCATTATCATTGCGAATAATTAGCATTCTCAAACAACAATTTAATCGAGGAGATAAATGAGAAAATTATCAATTTTTGCAATAATTACATCTTTAGTTTTGTCAACTTTAGCGGTTGCAAATGAAGTTAATGTTTTTAACGCAAGACATTATAAAGCAGACGCTGAGCTTTATTCCAAGTTCACAAGTATGACCGGAATTAAGGTCAATCTTATAAATGGAAAATCAGGTGCTTTAGAAAAAAGAATAATTGAAGAGGGCGCAGACTCATCCGCAGATCTTTATATTACTGCTGATGCTGGAAGATGTGGTGCTATGGATGCAAAAGGTCATCTTCAAGGTGGCTTAACATCTGCTGCAATAAAAGCTGCTGTTCCAAAAAGCTTTAGAACAAGTAAATGGGTTGGAATAGCAAAAAGAGCTAGAATAATTTATTATTCACCTGAAAGAGTTACTGGTGCTGAATTATCTGGAATGTCTTATGAAGGTCTAGCTGATCCTAAATGGAAAGGAAGATTAGTAATAAGAAAATCTAGCAACATATATAACAAATCTCTTGTAGCTTCATTAATTGAAAATAACGGAAAAAAAGCTACAGCTGAATGGGCAAAAGGAGTTGTTGCAAACATGGCTAGAGACTCTAAAGGAAATGATAGAGCTCAGATCATGGCAGTAGCAGCAGGAGAAGCTGATATTGCAGTAGCTAACACTTATTATTTAGCTCTAATGTTGTCTGGTAAAAAAGGTGCTGAACAACAAGAAGCAGCTAAAAAAGTAAAAGCTTTCTTTCCTAATCAAAATGGTAGAGGAACACACATGAATGTTAGTTGTGCAGCCTTAGTAAAAGGAGCACCTAATAAAGATAATGCTGTTAAACTTGTAGAGTTTTTATTAACTCCACAATCTCAAGAGCACTTTACTAACAATACATTTGAGTTTCCAATGATTGATGGTGTTTCACCAAGTCCATTAGTAGTAAATAACTTAGGATTAGATTTTCAACAAGACATGAAAACTAAACTAGCTTCTTATGGAAAAAATCAAGCTGCCGCATTAGAAGTAATGACAGCTGCTGGTTGGAAATAAGCAAATAATGAAAGAAGAAAAAAAATTTATGTCTGATATTGATTTAAATAAGTCTTCCAGTGCATGTTCCCCATGTAAACAGGAGTGTGAAAAAATCAATAAAAGACTAAATAAAAGAAAACTAGAAGAAATTGAATCTAAGGAAGTTC
>CACEEW010000032.1 GCA_902558705.1 uncultured Pelagibacteraceae bacterium | reverse complement strand
GAACCAGCAGCAATATATGATTGCCTCATAATTTCAACTAAACCAGTTACTGAAATTAATGATGTATCTTTTAAAGTAATTTGCCAAACATTACTTAAGTTTGGTATGGCTAATCTTAAAGTTTGAGGTAAAATAATTTTAAAAAATTTACCAAACTTATTTAATCCTAAAACATTAGCTGCCTCAAACTGACCTTTATCAATAGATTGAATTGCCCCTCTAAAAACTTCTGTTGAATAAGCACCAGAAATGATCCCGATCGAAAATGCTCCTGTAATAAATGCATTTATTTCAATGTATTCATTATAGCCAAATATTGAAGCAACATACATAACTGCACCTGTTCCACCAAAAAATAAAAGGTAAATTACTAATAACTCTGGAACACCTCTTATGACTGTGGTGTAGGAATTTGCAATTAGATTTAAAAATTTATTTTTTGATAATTTAAGCGGTGTAAATATTAAAGCGAAAAGAAAACCAATAAGCATTGCTGTTATTGCCACAGCGATTGTCATCAGAGTTGCGTAAAATAACTCATCACCCCAACCAGTATCTCCAAATGCTAGAAGTTCCATAATGAAAGGCGGTTAATTAAATAACCGCCATTTCAAATAATTTACTACATAGAAGCGTCGAAACCGAACCATTTAGTAGCTATTCTACTAATGTCTCCATTTTTTCTTGCTTGATTAATAGCTTTGTTGAATGCTTTTAAAAGTTCAGTATCATCTTTTCTAATACCAACTCCAACACCATTACCAAATGCCCCACCTGAAAAAGTTGGACCAACAAGCACGACTGGTTTTCCAGACTTTTCTGCATAATCAGTAAAAGCTACTGCTGCAGCTAATGCAACATCACATCTTCCAGAAGCTAAATCTAAGTTCACTTCATCTTGAGTTTTATAAGTTCTTAAATTTATTTTACCAACATCACCAGACTCTAAAAAGTTTTGATGAATTGTAGCTGTTTGAGTACAAACAGTTTTTCCAGCAAGAGCTCCTGTCAAAGTTTTAAGAGCTTTGTTAACACTTGAACCACCTAAAGTAAGATTAACACCCTCAGGGGTATCCATTCCCTCTAGATCTGATCCTTTCATAACAGCTAAAGACGCAACTTCATCTGCATAACCTTGTGAAAAGCTAATAGCCTTTTGTCTTTCAGCAGTTATTGACATTCCCGCCATAATCGCATCAAACTTTCTCATGATTAGAGCTGGTATCATTCCATCCCAATCTTGCTCTACTATCGTACATTGTTTTCCCATGTATCTACATAGTGACCAAGCCAATTCAACTTCAAAACCAATTAACTTACCAGAAGCATCTTTAGAATTCCATGGAGGATAAGCACCCTCAGTTCCAATCTTTATTTTATCAGATGCATAAACGTTTCCGATAATTAACAAAGAAGCAAGAACTGAAAAAATAGTCTTTTTTAATATATTCATTATTTTCTCCTTTAATAAATTTGAAACAAGTATTTCACAAAATAAAGAGTTTAAAAAGAAAAATTTAGTGGTTGATTGAAGATGAAAAATTCCAAGAGCAATCAAAACTAGGTATATAAACTCTAGATAAATTAGTATTTCCAAAATGATGATTAAAAACATTTAGCCAATTTTCAACTTGAAGAGGTTTTTTATCTTGACTACCAACTTGAGTTGTAATTACCCCTTTTGGTTTTAAGATCCTTACAAGTGAGTCCATATTTTTTGCAGCTAAATCAATGCAAAACTGATCATCATTTAAATCGACAAATATATGGTCATAAGTATCATCGCCTACAGCTTTAATACTTTCAAAAGCATCACCCCAAACACATTTAACAGAATTTTTTTCTGTAGCTTTATTGCTAATATTACCCAAATGTTTATTGCATATTTCAACTACTTCAGGATCAAGCTCATACCAATCAACAAAATTAAATTTTTTAGAAATACATTCTCTAGCAACACCACCATCACCACCACCGATGATTGCTGCTCGCTCGTTATCTTTATTTAATTTTAAACCTGCTCCAACGAAAGTAGAACTATATAAATGTTCATCAGATGCTGCTACTTGTATTTCACCATCAATAAATAAAGACTTTCCAAATTGTTCTAATTCTAAAATTTCAATGTGTTGACCAACTTTTGATTTAAAATCTTCTAGAACTTCATTTACAATATATGATTTTTGTAAACCAGGTGAGCTATAAATATCATGATAAAAAGATCTAGTATCTCTATTAAATTCTTTTTTTACAATTCTTTTGTGTTCAAATTCATTTTTAACAATATCGATTGCAACAGATGGGCTTATTTTACCACAAGTAAAAAAATCAAAACTTATTATTCCCTTTTCAGGAAAAGTATGAAAGCTAATATGACTTTCAGCTAATAATGCTAAAATAGTAAATCCCTGAGGTTCAAATTTATACTTGGAGATATTTAAAATTGTTACATCAGCTGCTTTAGCTATTTTATTTATAACTCTTTCATAGACTGAAGGATCGTACTCTTTTGTAGTACCTATTATATCTAAAGTAATATGCTCCCCGACTTTAATCATCTTACCCTTTTTTATAATTCTTAGCCTTATCTAAAACTTTTTTCATTTCCTCAAATGAAAGAATCCTAGGTTGTCCTAACTTTAGAGCAATAGTGTATTGATGACAAATATTTTCTATCTCTTGTGCAAGTTCAAATGCATCCTCTAAATTTTTACCAAAAGCAACCTGTCCGTGATTAGACATTAAACAAGCACTCCTTTCTTGGAGTGCATTGATGACATTTTGAGACAGCTCTTCTGTTCCAAAAGTTGCATATTCAGCACATTTAATGTCCTCACCTCCAGCAAGAGCAATCATATAATGAAATGGGGGTATTGTTTTTCCGTGTGAAGATACAGCTGTTGCGTGTGGGGAATGTGCATGAACTATAGCTTGAGCCTCTTTTTTGTTTAAATAGATATCTCGGTGAAATCTCCATTCTGAGGAAGGTTTATTCGATGAAACTTTAATTTCTGTATCCTCCTTTAAACTCATAAAAACAATATCTT
>CACEEW010000031.1 GCA_902558705.1 uncultured Pelagibacteraceae bacterium | reverse complement strand
TTAAGCTTAACTTATTTATTTTTTTTTTACTAAAAATTTTTTTTTTTAAATTTAAGTTGATCCCTTTTTTATTGTAAGGTCTTAAATATATACAATTTTTTTCATTTAAAATTGTGTTTTTATTTATTTCATTTCTGGCATACCAAGATCTTTGAATCGTCATTTTATTTTTATTTGGTATTTTTTTTTCGTAGGAGAGCATCTTTTCAATTTCTCTTATTGACATTACCATTTTTTTAAAATCTTTAGTATCTATAGAAACATTATAGTCTGGTACCAATTTATTTTTATAATTTATAATGAAATGTTTTTCGATAATTTTTGCACCAAGACTCACAGCACATAAGCATGATAAATAACCATTAGTGTGGTCAGAGTAGCCTATTTTATTTTTTTTAAATTTTTCTTTAAGTTTAAGAATTGTTGCCATTGCAAGATCAGATGAATTTGAGGGATATTTTGACAAACAATGTAAGATAGAAACATTATTTTTGAACTTCATTTTTTTAATTTCATTATAATCCGAAACACCTGTAGAGATAATTACAGATTTTTTTGTATTTGTAATTTTTTCTATAAGTAGATTAAATTTTATGTCACCAGATGCTATTTTGTAAAAATCAACAATATTTCTTACTTCCCTAATAGCTGATAAATCAAATATAGATAAGCCAAATTTAATTTTTTGTTTATGAGCATATTTCGAAAGTTTTTTATAATCCTTCAATTTTAAAGTTATTTTTTTAAATTTCTCAAGTTGAGACTTCAATTTTGAAATTGGGTTATAAGGTTTTAAATTTGGATGTACTAGTTCCTCTGGTTTTATATATTGAAATTTAACAGCATCAACACCAGCTCTTTTTGCATTATCAATAGCGTTCATGGCATATTTTAAGTTACCATTATGACTATTTCCTATTTCAGCTATTATAAATGTTTTATTTTTCAATTTTAAAATAAGAATTAATTATTTTTATTATCTTTATTTGATCACTTCTTTTAAGAGAAGGATATAATGGAATGCTAAGTATTTTTTTTGATAAATCATAAGAATTTTTACAAAATTTTTTTGTTTTAAATATATCATGTTTTTCTAAAATTGGATCCCAGTGTACACTTATTCCAATTTTATTTTTACTTAAATGATTTGCTATTAAATTTCTTATTTTTGATTTTTTAAAAATCATTTGAAAGTAAATTAATGCAGAAGAGTATGTAAAATTTGAAGATTGAAAAAATAATTGTTTCTTATCTAGATTTTTTTTGTAAAATTTACTAATTTGATTTTTTTTAATTTTAAAAAGATTTACTTTTTTTAATTGTTGAATACCAAAAGCAGCCTGAATTTCTGTCATTCTATAATTTGCTCCTATGGATTTGATATTATAATGCCAGTTTTTTTTTTCGTTTTTTCTATTATAGGATGATTTGTTCATCCCAAAAGATTTAAGAATATTAATATGTTTTATTAATTCTCTATTTTTTGAAACAACCATGCCACCCATACCACCGCAAGTGATCATTTTAGTAGGCCCAAAACTAAAAACTGCTGCATCAGAATAAGATCCACTATAAATATTTTTTTTATGTTCGGCAGCTAAAACATGAGCACAATCTTCAAGAAAAAAAATTTTATGTTTTGTTTTTTTAATTATATTTCTTACACCTATACTATTTTGCAAATATCCATTAAAATGAGTTAACAAAATAACTTTAGTTTTAGAATTAATTTTTTTTTTAAGGTCTTCAAAATCAATGTCAAAAGAGTTTTTTTTTTGATCAATAAAAACAGGTTTGGCATGATTATTTTTTACAGCTATTCCAGCAGCGATAAAGTTGAAACTACTTAATATTACTTCATCATTTTTTTTTAGGTTTAAAGTTTTCAACACTAGTTCAAGACCAGAGGTACAAGATGAAACACTAGCACAAAATTTATAATTAAATTTTTTTTTAAAACCATTTTCAAATGATTTGACATTCGGGCCATTAATCAGCCACTTATTGTTGAATATCTTTTTTACTGATTTATATTCCTTTAAATCAATTTCTGGTCTTGATAAATTAATTTTCATTATCAGTTATATAAATTCTTAACTTCAATACTGTAATTATTATAAATAATTTTTTTTAAGTTTTTAAAACGTTTTTCTTTAATTTTTTTGTAAAGTTCTCTAGCTCCTTTTTCAATTGTATATTTTGCTTTGAATCCAAGCTTTTTATTAATTTTGTTAAAATTAACATAATAGTTTCTTTTGTCTTCAGACTTATCATCTATTAAAATTTTACATTTATTATTTAATTTAGATATAGTTTTTGCGATATCTTTTATTTTTAAATTTAATTTATTTGATCCAACATTAAATATTTGACCAGACGTAATTTTGTTTTTTTTTTTTAGCACAAGTTCAATTGCTTCAGAAACATCTTTAACGTGAACATTTGGTCTAAATTGGTTTCCGCCAAATACATTAATAGGTTTGTTTAGATATGCCATAAGTACAAAAATATTTACTACTAAATCAAATCTTTGACGAGGCGAATATCCAAAAACTGTACCTAATCTTAAAATTGTTGGATTAAAATTTTTACCAATTGATTTTAATATTTCATTTTCAGTTTTTAACTTAGTTTCAGCATATAAAGAAACAGGATTGAGTTTTGAATTTTCACTTAATGCCTTTTTTCCTGTAGTCGCACCATAAACACTGCATGAGCTCATATAAATATATTTTTTAATTTTAAGAATTTTAGCTATTTCAATTATTATTTTTGCGTTCAAAAAATTATCAACTACAGTATTAGATGGATTCACTGAACAAGCTGGATCTCCGACAATACCGGATAAATCAATAATAGCATCACATCCAAATGCAGCTTCTAATAATTTTTTTGAATCTGAAGCAGATCCATTAATAATTTTGAGTTTTTTATTTCTTTTAATTTCTTCCAAAGATTTATTTCCAAATTTAAAACAATCATAGACTATTACTGAGTAGTTATTTCCTAGCAACTGTCTTGTTAAGACAGAACCAATATATCCGGCACCTCCAATTATAAGAATTTTTTTGGTATTATTTTTTTTTATATTTAATTTCCATTCATTTTTAGAATGATAAATTATGCCTTTTACAATTTTATTTTTGTCTAATATTGGCGCTCTAAGTCTCTTTTTTAACTTTATTTTCTTTATTTTTTCTTTATCTGAAAATTCATCATCAACAATAAATGGTGACTTGTTCATGATTTTGTCAATATGGCTTGATGGGCTTACATTATTTATCAATAAAGCTCTCTTTAAATCTCCTTCTTGTAAATAACCCAAAAAATATTTATTTTTTGCAACAATTAAAGCCCCTATATCATTATTTGAAATTTTTTTAATTGCTTCAAATATCTTTGTCTTTTCAGAAATAATTAGATGAGAAATATTTTTTTGTATCTTCATATAAACTCT
>CACEEW010000030.1 GCA_902558705.1 uncultured Pelagibacteraceae bacterium | reverse complement strand
ATTTTCATTTGATGATAGTCAATTTCTATTAAATTTTAATGTAAGTATTTCTTCAAATTTTTGGAATAAAGAGATTCCAATATTAGCAAATCAAGTTGAAATAAGTTTTTTAAATAATGAAGATAATTTTTCTGATAACGATTGGAAAAATCTTTACAAACTTGCTGAGGATACTTTTGTAGAGGAGACAGATAGTTTAAGAGAGGGTGCTGCAGGCGCTGGTTTGACTGACAATGATTGAGGACGAAGAAATTGAGAAAAATTTAAAAGACTTAGATGATGTATGTGATGAATGCAAAGAAGAGGATGAAAGTGTTTCTCAAAATTTAATTCTTATGGGATTTAAAATATGTAAATCCTGTAGGACTTCTAAAACTATTTTTCCAATTTAAATGTGATTAGCTGGCAGCACATTCATTCTGCTCATGACAAAAGAAATTGATAAAAAAGCTATAATTAAGAAAGATAAAAATACTATTCCAAATGATTTGAAGTTTGATTTAAGATTCAAAACTTGTTTTGTAGAAATTATTAGACCAGCAAAAATCCAAAATTGAGTTAAGAAAATTATTGGTATCATTAAGTCAGGAGTGACAGCAAAAAATCTTAGTAAACCAGGTGCATGAGCAAAACCAACCGCAGTCAAAACTTTTTTAAAAGGAACTTTACTTTGTTTATCTGGAAATAATTTTACACCAATAACAAATATAAAAATCGCCCAAATAAACCAAGTTAAAATTGCTGTTAGACCAGACATTGCTACAGCTGTTTTAATCACAGTATTGGCTGCAACAGCTCCTGCTATACCATCTAAAATCATAATCAAACCTGCAAAATATATTGAGGCTTCACCGAAATTTTTATTATCACTATAAAGAGATTTATCTAATTTTATAGATTTTAAAATTATACTAAGAAACTCACCAAACATTTATTTTTTTTTATTTTTTTGATCTTTGTATGAAACAATTAATGGTAAAAGTATTAAAGCAATAGTTATTATAATGCAAATTGCAATCAGGAAACCTTTAGTCATTTAGAGTATGAAAAAGGGGAGTTTTTACTCCCCTTTATTAAATTAGCCCTTTACTACTTCTCTTGTATTAGCATTGAATGATTCCTTAAATGGAATATCAACTATTACTGCATCTACTGGTGTACCTGCTTTGCTAGAATATTTTTCAGGTAGGTGAACTTTATATTTAGTACCAACTTTCCCTTTAGGAAATCCATTTTGATTTAATGTTCCATCAAAAGGGACATATCCCATTGCAATATTAGTTTTTTTCTCCGGATGATACCAAGGAGAAGTTAGGAATCCTACAGGATCTCCTCCATCTTCATTTGAGATTAACCAAAAATCTGGTGCATAATCTTCAATTGGTTTCCCTCCCAATTCAAGACCTACCAATTGTAGTTTATAAGGTTTTTTTCCGGCTTTAAGTTCATCTTTCATTTTTTCAAGAGCAGCTTTACCAACATAATCAGCTTTCTTATTCCACTCTCCTTTACCAGATAGTGAAACTTGGTAACCCAAATTACATTGGAAAGGATTATGTTGCTGATCCATATCTTGTCCCCAGGAAAGAATTCCTGCTTGAATTCTTCTATGATGAGCTGGCGCTATAACCATTAGATTATGTTTTTTTCCTGCATCCAAAACTGCGTTCCACATATCTTCGGCGTACAAAGTCGCATCTCTTAAATATATTTCATATCCCGCTTCACCTGAGAAACCTGATTGTGAAATAACACAACTTCTACCACCAACCTTAACTTCAGCTAGACCATAAAATGGCATATTGTCAAAATCAACTTCATCTCCACAAAGATCTTTCATCAAGGCTTTAGACTTTGGACCTTGAATTTGAACAGGACAAGCATCTATTTCTTCAACTGTACAATTAAATCTTTGGTCAGCATTTACACCTTGTAAGTACATACCAATATCTGAGTCAGATAAAGAGAACCAAAATTCATCTTTTGAAATTCTTAAAAGAATTGGATCATTTAATACTCCACCATATGCATTACATAAAATTACATATCTTGCTCTCATGGGAGAAATCTTAGTTGCATCTCTTGTTATTACATAGTCTGTAAATTTTTCTGCATCAGGACCTTTAACTCTAATTTGTCTTTCAACAGCAACGTTCCACATTGTTACATGATTTACAATTGCATCATATTCGACCATTGCTCCACCATCTTCTGGTTTTACATATCCTCTCGGGTGATAAATACGATTATATACAGTTGCCCGCCAACAACCTGCTTGCATTGATAAATGCCAATAAGGTGATTTTCTTACTCTTGTTGAAATTAACATTTCAACTTTCGTTGGTCCACTTTGTCTTAAATTGTATGGTACTTCTCTATCAGATTGATCAACAGAGGTAACATGTTTTAATTTAGTATAGTCAAATTCTTTAGACATAACTATTCTCCTTCAACCACTTGTTAGTTTCCTTCAAGCCGCCGAATGTATAAATGTGGAAAAAATCAGTGTGCGATTTAATTTTCCCAATTAAATCATTTGGGTCTTTAGGTTTTAATAAATCTAACGCCTTATTAAAATTAGATTTAAGAAAATTTATGGAATTTTTTGCTCCAACAATATTAGCAAATTTTATTAAGCTAGATATTTTAAGAGGGCCAGTAATTCCTACATGCACTGGTACGCTTTGTTTAGAAATAAAGTCTATTATTGGCTGAGGATCCAGCAACCATTGAGTTACAATATAATCAGCATAAGGCTTTTTGTCTTTCATAGCTTTTTCTAAATCTGAGTCGGATATATCAGGACTCCCCTCTGGGTGTCCAGCAATTCCTATCGTCATCTTCTCAAAATAACCAGTCTCCAAAAGTTGAAAAGAGCTATCAAATTTTCCCATTGGCTCTCTACCTCCACCAATTATCAAAACTTGTTTCACCCCTCCATCCTTACATCTAGAAACATAATCTTTGAGCTGCTTTTCATTTTGCATAGACCTTGCAGGAAAGTGAGGAACTGGATTAAAACCTTTTTTTACCAACTCAACCGCCTGTTGAGCTGTCTCCTTATAGTCTCCTCCTGGAAGCATAGTAATGTAAATATCACTGACAGGCGGAACAGTAGAAAGATCAGTTTGAGGACTTATTTCCAAAGAAAATTTCATTTCTAGATCATTATCTTTTTTGAAAAAGCTGTCAAAGAAATTCATTTAAGGGTGTGGTGAAATTTGTTGCCAAAAATTATGCTCATGATAATTTTTTATTGTGGACCAAAATCTTAAAAATTTACCCCTGTCAAAAATATTAAATATTGAAAAACTACATAATGTGGATAGGCCAATAGAGGTTGCAAATGGCCTTCCTAACGAGTGTTATACAAGTATTGATTATTTAGTTCACGAGAGAGAAAAGGTTTTTTTTAATAAGTGGACTATAATTGGGGTAGCAAGCTCCATTCCTAAACCTGGAGATGTCAAACCACACAATTTACTGGG
>CACEEW010000029.1 GCA_902558705.1 uncultured Pelagibacteraceae bacterium | reverse complement strand
TGGAACACCTATTAAATTAATTTTTTTGATCTTTGATGATAAATTTTCATCTGTGTCATCTATTATAGTCTCAATGCCATTATTTTCTAATTCTATACTTATTTTATTAGATTTATCTAAAATAGAATTATCATTTTTATTCATCATAGGAATTATCGCAATGTCATATGGTGCAACAGAAATTGGCCATTTCATGACTTCATTTTTTTCATCATATTTTGCTTCGATTATGGCGCCTACTAATCTTGATACCCCAATCCCATAGGACCCCATTTTAACAAAATCTTTTTTTCCTCCTGGTAAATCGACTGAAGCACCCATTGGTTTTGAATATTTATCTCCAAAATAAAAGATGTGGCCTACTTCTATACCTTTGGTTATTAATCTATTTTGTTTTGAAACTTGTTTTTCAAATTCCTCTTTATTAAATTTTTCATCTGTTACTGAATAAAACTGTTCATATTTTTTTCTTAAATCTTCTAAAGATTTTTTTTCAAGTTTAGTTCCATCGCTATTCAAATCGAATACTCTTTTATCAGTAAAAATTTTACTTTCTCCAGTTTCAGCTAAAATTATGAATTCATGTGATAGATTTCCTCCTATTGGTCCCGTATCTGCTGCCATAGGTATGGCTGTTAAATCTAATCTCTTAAATGTTTTTAAATAAGATAAAAAAAACTTGTTATAAGAGAAAAAAGCTTCTTCATCATTTATGTCAAAAGAATATGCATCCTTCATGAAAAATTCTCTACATCTCATAATTCCAAATCTTGGTCTTATTTCATCTCTAAATTTCCATTGAATATGATATAAAAGTTGAGGAAGAGATTTATACGATTTTAATGATGATCTAAATATATCTGTTACAAGCTCTTCATTAGTTGGACCATATAGCATTTCACGGTCTTGACGATCTTTAATCCTCAACATTTCTTCTCCATAGTCTTCATAGCGACCACTTTCTTTCCATATTTCACTAGATTGAATTGTTGGCATCAGAATTTCTTGTGCTCCAATTTTATTTTGTTCTTCTCTTACTATTTTTTCAATTTTTTTCATAACTTTAAAACCTAATGGTAACCATGAATAAATTCCTGCTGATGATTGTTTGATCATTCCAACCCTAAGCATTAATTGATGAGATTTAATTTTTGCTTCTGAAGGATTGTTTTTTAAAATAGGTATAAATGATTTAGAAATTAGCATGTTAAATGATTATATTTCTTAAATTCAAATATTCAAATTTCATTAATAAATATATTATGATGAACAAAATCGTTGTTATTCCAGTACAATAAAGGAACTTTTTTAACATTTTTGGATTTTCTGGTGATCCTGGATCTTCACCTTCTATTTTAATTAACTTTTTTCTTTCTACATCAATTGGTAATATTGCAAAGAATACTATCCACCAAATTATTATATAGATTATAGCAAGACCTGTTGGGCTCATTAAATTCTGACTAAATTAATATTTGTAAAGGGCTTTTTACCTGTCTTTTCCTTGGTAAATTTCCTACAAGCAATTTTTAGTGCATCTATTAAATTATGTTCTTGTTGTTTACTACTTATCTTAAAGGATCTTGTTGTTTTTTCTATCTCATATTCTAAGCCATATATAAATTCCTCTTTTTCATAAATTGGTAAACCTCTAAATGAAGCTATAGGACTATTATGGATATTTCCCTTAGATGTAATTAAAATAGTTACTTCTAAATATCCATTTGAACTTAGATGTTTTCTATCTTTTATTGATTGAGAATCTTCTTCAACGCTAATATTGCCATCTAAATATAATCTTCCACTTGGTGCTTTATCATAAACTTCAGGTGCATTACCTGGGTATAATTTAACAATGTCTCCATTTTCAACTTGCACAGGATGTGGTACCTGCATTTCTTTAGCAAAATTAATATGCTCAATCATATGTCTATGTTCACCATGAACTGGAATTACACATTTAGGTTTTACCCATTGATACATATCCCTAAGATCTTCACGATTAGGATGACCAGAAACGTGAATAAATTCTGTCTCTTCAGAAATAACTTCAATTCCGTCTTTAACTAATTGGTTGTGTAATTTATAAAGTTTCTTCTCATTTCCAGGTATAATTTTTGAAGAAAAGATAACCGCATCACCTTTTTCAATAAATACATCAGGATGTACATAACTTGAAATTCTCATCATGGCACCCATTGGTTCACCTTGACTACCAGTGCACAAATAAACGATTTTTTCTCTAGAAAAATTTTTAGCCTCTCGGGAGTCAATTGGTTCAATTGTATTTTTTAAATAACCACATTGTCTTGCAGCTTTATAAATTCTATGCATTGATCTTCCAACAAGAGAAATTTGCCTACCCGTTTTTTCTGCGCAATAAAAAGCTGTCTCCATTCTAGCTACATTTGAGGCGAAAGAAGTTATTATAATTCTTTTTTTTAAACGACTCATAATATTCAATAAGTTTTTTCTAACGTCTAATTCAGATCCTGATCTACCTGCACTAAAAACATTTGTAGAGTCACAAATCATAGCCAGAACTCCTTCATCACCTATTTCCTTTAATCTCTTAGAATTTATTTCACCTCCTACTAAAGGATTTGGATCAACTTTCCAATCACCCGTATGTAATATTACTCCAGCTGGAGTTTGAATTCTTAGTCCATTAGGTTCTAATATTGAGTGGGTTAATGTTATGTATTCTATATCAAAAGTTTCAAGAGATACTTTACCGTTCAATTCAACAATTTTTAAATGACTAGTTATATCTATATTTTTTTCTTTAAATTTTTCTCTAATTAAAATTGCTGTAAAAGGTGTAGCAAAAATTTTACATTTCAGTTTTGGCCATAAATGAGCTATTGCTCCAATGTGGTCCTCATGAGCATGAGTTAAAATGACTCCTAATAAATTGTCTTTACGTTCTACTATAAATCCTGGGTCTGGATAAATAAGATCTACACCTGGAACAGTATCATCTGCAAATGTTACACCTATATCAACCATAATCCATTTATGATTTCCAGGTTGACCGTAACCAAATAGATTCATGTTCATTCCAATTTCTCCAGATCCTCCTAAAGGACAAAATAATAATTCATCTTTCATTTATTTAATTAGTTTAGAAATTTTGATTAATCCTTTAATAGTAATTTCTTTATCTTTTATTAGTTTAGTTTTTATTGATTCTTTCAATAAATCAGAAAAACCTCCTGTAATTACCAGTTTAAATGATTTATTTGTTTCTTTCTTAATCAAATTGACAATATTGTCAATTAAACCAGCGTAGCCCCAAAAAAAGCCAGACCTAACAGCACTAATTGTATCAACACCAACAACTTTTTTAATTTTTTTAAGGTTTACTTTTGGAATTAAAGTTGCTTTATCAGATAAGGTATTTAAAGATATCTTAATCCCAGGTGCGATAACTCCTCCTCTGTAGGTTTTATTTATCAATACATCAAAAGTTGTAGCGGTACCAAAGTCTAAAATTATAAAGTTATTTTTATAATCTATTAAACT
>CACEEW010000028.1 GCA_902558705.1 uncultured Pelagibacteraceae bacterium | reverse complement strand
ATAAAGACTTTCAAAAAGATGATAAAATTAATTTTAAAATTTCTAAAATAACTCAAATAAAAAAAATTGAACCTAAGGTTAAAATTAAAAATAAATTAAAAAAAATTATATTAGAAGGTGGTGCGATCGATGTTAATGGCCAAGGTTCTATAATTTTAACTAAAGAATGTCTTCTAAGTAAAATACAAGAAAGAAATCCAGGGGTTTCAAAATTTAAATTAGAAAAAGTTTTAAATAAGTATTTAAATGTATCAAATTTTATTTGGTTAAATAAAGGGATAGAGGGTGATGATACACATGGGCATGTTGATGATATTACAAGATTTGTATCAAAAAACACGATTATGACAGCAATTGAAAAAAATAGAAATTATAAAAATTATAAAAATTTAAAAGAAAATCTTAAAATTTTAAAGAATTCAAAAAATACTAATGGAAAAAAATTTAAAATTATTGAAATTCCAATGCCTAAGCCTTTGTATGTAAATAACACAAAAGTACCAGCCAGTTACCTTAATTTTTATATCGCTAATAAGATTGTTCTTCTTCCAGTTTTTAATGATAAAAATGATAAAAAAGTACTTTTAATATTTAAAAAGTTTTTTAAATCAAGAAAAATAATACCTATTGATTGTAGTGAGCTTATTTGGGGATTTGGAGCAATACATTGCATGACCCAGCAAGAACCATCAGTTTCGACCTAAACGGCTTTCAGAGTTCCTAAAAGCAATCTAAAAGGAATCAACATAACTAAGGCAACAAATATTTTGACGGCGAGGTCGCCTAAAGATAAAGTAACCCAAGGTATTCCTGTTGCATAAAAAGATATAGAAAAAAATAAGAAAGTATCAACTGTTGAGCCTATAAAAGAAGAGGTTAACGGTGCAACAAACCATTCCCTTTTTCTAAGATTGTCAAAAATTTGAACATCTAATAATTGAGCAACTAGAAATGCAGTACCTGACCCAATAGCAATTCTTAACGATATAAGGTCTGCAAAATTTGTAGAAAACAAAAGAGTAAAACTAATTCCAATAACAAAACCGATATAAACAATTTTTCTAGCAACCATTTTTCCAAAAGATCTATTAGCAAGATCAGTGATTAGGAAAGCAATTGGGTAACTAAATGCACCATAAGTCAATATTTCTTCTAGACCATAATATTTAATTGGAAATTGAACTAAATAATTAGAGGCTAAAACAACAACTCCCATAAAAAATGAGAGCATCAAGAATATTTTATTCATTAGACAGTTTTAGATTGAATAGGTTTTTTTTGATATGGAGATTTAATTAGCAAAATCTTTTTTAATTTTTTTAATCTTGGAGATAAATTTTTATTTTTAACAGTCTTCAAGAACTCATCAAAACTTCCTTTTTTATCAACAGATCTAACACCAGCGTTGCTAACTGTTAGTTTCATACTTCTTTTCAAAAGCTCACTGGTAAATTTTACTTTTTTTAGATTGGGCAGGAATCTTCTTTTTGTCTTGTTATTAGCATGACTAACATTATGGCCCTTCATAGGATTTTTACCAGTTAGTTCACATTTTTTTGCCATTATAATTCGACTGTATAAGGTGAGATGTGGATTGCGTCAAGTTTATATGATTTAAGATTGTCTTTTTTTTCCTATAATCTCAGTAAAATTCTTAACACCATCCTTCAATAGTAATTCTTTTAACTCTTTTTTGATAATTCCCACTACATTTGGACCTCTATAAACCATCCCAGTATAAAGCTGAACATAATCAGCGCCTGCCAAAAATTTTTTATAAGCGCTCATGCCTGAGTCTACTCCCCCCACTCCTATAATTTTAATTCTTCCTTCTAAAATATTGTAAAATTTATTTATTAAACTTGTAGATTTTTCCTCAATCGGTTTGCCTGATAATCCACCTCTTTGATGTTTTAAAATATTGCTCAATCGATCTCTAGTAGAGTCTGAGGTATTTGAAATAATTATAGCTTCAATATTGTTGTCTAAAAGAACATCAGAAATTTTACTAACATCTTGATCACTTATATCAGGTGAAACTTTCACAACAATTGGAATAGATGAGTTCAAAATTTTTTTTTCTTTATCAATCGCCTTTAATAATTCATCTAATTTAAATTCATCATGAAAACTTCTTAAGTCTTCTGTATTTGGTGAGGAAATATTTATTGTAATATAATCTGCTACTTCACAAAAAGTTTTCAAACATTCAATATAATCACCATTTCGGTCCTTAGTATCTTTGTTTGGACCTATATTTACACCCAGTAAACCAATCTGCTTTTTTGATTTAATTCTATCTAAAACATTTTTTGATCCAAAATTATTAAAACCAAGTCTATTAATCAGGGCCTCATCTTCGACCAGCCTAAAAACTCTAGGTTTGGGATTTCCATATTGCTGAAGGGGCGTAACTGTACCAACTTCAACAAAACCAAAACCAAGCTTAAATAATGAATTATATACTTCTGCATTTTTATCAAAACCTGCTGCTATTCCTATTGGATTTTCTAAATTTCTATTAAATAATTTAGTTTTAAATAAAGGATTATTCTTATCTTCATCCAGAATGTTTGGGGCAAAATTAAATTTTAAAGATTTAATAGCTAAACTGTGAGCTGTCTCAGGATCTAATTTGAAAATTAAAGATCTTAAATTTGAAAACATTATTTAATTTTATTTATTATAAGATCTTTTGTTTCTTTAACACCAAAAAAACTTATAAAAAAACCCATTCGAGGACCATTTTCGTCACCAAATACCACTTGATAAATCAACTTAAACCAATCTCTAAGGTTTTCTGCATAACCATTTTCTTTACCAGTTGAGTAAATTAATGTTTGAATATCTTCAGGTGACATTTCATCATTACAAGTTTCTAGAGTTTTAACTAGAGACTCTAGGGCTTTTTTTTCTTCTAAATTTGGAGTTTTGTATTTTTTCTTTGCTTTGATTATGTCATTAAAATATTTGATAGCATAACCTACTAGATTATCAAAAATAGGATGATCTTTTTCTGAGATATTTTCTTTATATTTTTTAACAAATTTCCATAAAAGTTCTTTATTGTCTGCGTTACTAGTCTCAACAAGATTTAATAACATTGAAAAAGACATAATTATATTTTCTTGGGGAACAGTACTATTGTGGACGTGCCAAGCAGGATTCATTAATAATTGTAATTCATCTTGATTTTTTGCTTTTTCAATTGAGTCTAGATACTCATCCACAGCTTTAGGAACAATTTCATTATAAAGTTTTTTAGCTCTTTTAGGATTTTGATACATGTATAATGATAAGCTTTCAGGTGAAGCATATTGAAGCCATTGATCAATTGTAATACCATTTCCTTTTGATTTTGATATTTTTTCCCCTTTTTCATCTAAAAATAACTCATAGGCAAAACCGGACGGATTAGTTTTTCCAATTAGTTTGATAATTTTTGATGATAAAATTGCACTTTCTATAAGATCTTTTCCATACATTTCAAAATCAATATCTAAAGCATACCATCTCATAGCCCAGTCAACTTTCCATTGTAATTTACAATTTCCATCTAAAACACTAGACTCTAAATCTTTTCCTTTGTTGTCAAAAATAATTATAGATT
>CACEEW010000027.1 GCA_902558705.1 uncultured Pelagibacteraceae bacterium | reverse complement strand
TATCAGATTATCAACTAAACTTAAGTCATCTACTGGACCATTATGTTTTAAAAGACCCTCTAAAGTTTCAATTGAAAGATTTAGACCATTAAATCTTAGATACTTATTTTCCAAAAACATTACTATTCTCAAAGTTTGTAAATTATGATCAAAACCTCCATAATTATCCATACATTCATCCAAAGAGTCTTCGCCAGCATGACCAAAAGGTGTGTGTCCTAAATCATGAGCAAGGCTTAGACATTCAGCTAAATCCTCATTTAGATTGAGATAACGAGCAATTGATCTTGCTATTTGAGCAACCTCCATTGAATGTGTTATTCTTGTTCTAAAGTGATCTCCTTCAGTATTTACAAATACTTGCGTTTTATGTTTAAGCCTTCTAAATGAAGCGCTATGAATTATTCTGTCCCTATCTCTTTGAAATGGACTTCTATATTTGGATGAGGATTCACTAAATATTCTACCTTTGCTTTTAAATTGTCCAATCTTTGAGTATTTTTTCATCCTTTAAAATAAATTAATAAGTATTATATTAGTAATACCAGTGATCAATAATGATAAAAGAAATTAAATTTACTGATAAAGCGCTAAAACAGATCAATACTCTGTTGTCGAAAAAAGATAAGGGGTCTTTTTTTAGAATCGCCATTAAAGGTGGTGGATGTTCAGGATTTCAATATGAATTTACATTTGATCAATCAAAAGCTGCAGATGATTTAAATTTTGAAAATATTTTAATTGATAAAGCCTCTGCTGATCTTTTAAAAGGATCCGAAGTTGATTATGTTTCGGAGTTAATAGGTGAACAATTTAAAATAACTAATCCACAAACTAAATCTTCTTGCGGTTGTGGAGTGTCTTTCTCTCTTTAATGCTCATTTCTTCCTGGAATGTAAATTCCGTGCGAGCCCGTATTGAAAATATCAAAAGTTATCTTTTAAAGTATAAACCAGATATTTGTATGATGCAGGAGATCAAAACCGAAGATGTAAATTTTCCTTATGATGATTTTTCATCTATGGATTATGAAAGTCATGTATTTGGACAAAAAAGTTATAATGGTGTTGCTATTATTTCAAAAGGAAAATTAAAAAATATTAGAACAGATTTAATTAAAGATAAATTAAAACAATCAAGAATAATTTCTGCTGAGCTTGAGTATAAGAAAAAAATTGTTCAATTAATTAATATCTATACTCCTAATGGAAATCCAGTTGATACAGAAAAATATGACTATAAAAAAAATTGGATGGATCAGTTGATTAAACAATTAAAGTCTTTATCTAAAAAAAATTCGAATATTATTCTTGCAGGTGACTTTAATGTGATCCCCGCTGCTGAAGATGTCTATAATGTAAAAAGTTTTGAAGATGATGCTTTGTATAGATTAGAAATAAGAAAAAAATTTAGAGAGATGCTAAATTTAGGTTTTAGTGATGTTTATAGACATTTTAATGAAACGAAAGAAGGTTATACTTTTTGGGATTATATGAGAGGTGCATGGCAAAAGAATAATGGGATGAGAATAGATCATTTTTTAGTTTCAAACTCTTTAATCGACAAAATAAAATCTATAAATATTAATAAAGACCCTAGAGGTAGAGAAAAACCTTCAGATCACACACCCATAGAAATTAAATTAGCTTAAAGATTTTATTTTATTAACTAATTCCTCATTAATATTACGAGGACCTTTATCAAGTCTATTTTTATGTCGTCTTTCCCCAGGTAATCTTACTTCACCCATTGATTTCATCTTATCAAAGAATTCATCTGCATGATTTTGCCAATTTGTTCCTGCAGTTTTATAAGGGGAGATAGCAAGAATAAATTCTCCTCCACTTGGTGGGCCACCATCATTATTGTCTTTAGCAGCAGTTTCAAAACTAAAATTATCACCAACTAAAGCACCAGCCATTAATTCTACCATCATAGCAATTGCAGAGCCTTTATAACCACCAAAAGGTAATAAAACACCACCATCAGCTATTGCGCCTGGGTCAGTAGTTTCTTTACCTTCTTTAGTTAATCCTGTTCCAAGAGGAACCTTGTGCCCTTCTCTTTTAGCCACTTGAACTTCACCCATTGCCATTGAAGCTGTTGCCATATCATAAACTACAGGAGTTTTTCCTGGTCTTGGCCAAGCAAATGATATTGGGTTTGTTCCAAATAATGGTTTGATTGCACCAGCAGGAGCTACAGCGGGCTTATAAGATGTACAAGCAAAAGCAACTAAACCTTCCTCTGCTAATTTTTCTGTTTCAGGCCACATCGCAGCCATATGGTGAGAATTATTTATTGCAAGTACTGCAACCCCGTTTTCTTTTGCAGCTTTTATTAATTCAGGTATGCCTTTATTTAAAACCACAGGTGCTAAACAATTATTACCTTGAACTTTAATTACTGATGCTGAAATCTTTTTTATTTCTGGTTTCCCTTTGCCATTAATCTTTCCACTTTTTAAACCACTTACATAGGCTGGTAATCTAAATAAACCATGAGATAAAGAACCATCACGTTCAGCGTTTCTGATTAAATCTGATAATATAGACGCTGTTTCATCATTACAGCCATTGGCTAATAATGTTTTTTTAGCTAAATCAAAAATTTCATCTAGTGAAAGGGAAACTGTACTCATCCCTTTATTAGATATTATTTATGCCTAAAGATCAATTTCTAATTAACAGCCTTTAAAAGATTTTGACATGTTGCTAATTAAATCAAAATATAAATCTTTACCAGGGTTAAGAGTTGCTCCTAATGGATCTATGACACCAGTTGCAACATTGGTATCTTTCGCTACAGCTTTTATAATATCAGGATTAAATTGAGGCTCTGAAAATATACAACTTACTTTATCATGCTCAATTACTTCTCTAATTTCAGCTAATTGTTCAGCACCAGGCATTACGTCTGTATTTACAGTAAATGCACCAAGAATATTAATACCAAATCTTTCCTCAAAGTATTGATATGCATCATGAAAAACTATTGATTTAAAATCTTTGTTTAATTCAGATTTAACTTTCTTAGTTAGTTTATCTAAGTCTTTGTGAGCCTTTTTTAAATTTGCTTTATATTTGGCCTCATTTTTTGGATCATTCTCGATCAAGTGTTCTACCATTTCACTTAAAATTACTTTTGCATTCATTGGATCTAACCAAATATGTGGGTCGTATTCACCATGAGCGTGCCCTTCATGTCCGTGTTCATCATGACCTTCTTTTTTGTGATCATCGTCATGTCCGTGTTCATCATGACCTTCTTTATCATGATCGTCCTCTTTGTGACCTTCTTTATCATGATCGTGATCATCATGATCATCTTCTTTTTTAGCATGATCATCGTGTCCATGATCATCATGTTCTTCAAATATATTTCTTTCTCTGAATTTTAATTTTGTTAATCCTTTAATTTCTAACAACTCAATCTTCTCAGCCTTTTTAGCTATTGAACCTAATGGTTTTTCTAGGAAATTTTCTAAATCTTCTCCTACCCAGAATACAATATCAGCTTCTTGTAACATTTTTGCGTGTGAAGGTTTTAAGGCAAATCCATGTGGTGAAGCATATCCATCAACTATTAAATCTGGTTTACCAATCCCATCCATTAGATAGCTTGCTAATGAGTGTATTGGCTTAATTGATGCTACAACTTTTGTTTCAGCATTAGCTGATGAAAAAGAAGT
>CACEEW010000026.1 GCA_902558705.1 uncultured Pelagibacteraceae bacterium | reverse complement strand
GTGAACTGCCAAAATAAAATTAGTGTTTGACTTTCTAAACCATTAGAAATTTCTTTAATTTTTGTAAATTCCTCATCATTTAAAGAAAAATTTGTACTTTCTAAACTTAACGAATTTATATTTTTTAAATAATAAAGTATTTCTAAAAAATCATTAATAAAAATTTTTGGTTCAACTCCCTGATCATAAATTTTTCTATAAATTGAAATAACCTTTTTTTCATTTCCTTCAAAAATTAATTTAAATAGATCTATTAGTTGTGACTTATCAAAATAACCAAAAATTTTTTGAGCCGCTTTTAAGTCTAATTCTGCCCCTTTATCCAAGCTTAATAGAGCTCTATCTAATAGAGATAAGGCATCTCTAACTGAACCTTCTGATATTTTTACGATTAATTTTAAAGCTTCATCTGAAGCTTTACCATTTTCTTTATCTTTAATCTTTTTTATAAATTCAAATAATTCAGATGATTTTATTCTTGATAAGTCAAACCTTTGACATCTTGATACAACAGTAATTGGAATCTTTTTAATTTCTGTCGTAGCAAAAATAAATTTAAGATATTCGGGCGGTTCCTCTAATGTTTTTAACAAAGCATTGAACGCTTGTTTGCTCAACATATGAACTTCATCAATTATAAAAATTTTATATTTTGCTATAGTGGGTCCATATCTTGAAAATTCGATTAAATCCCTCACATCATCGACACCGGTCTTACTTGCAGCATCCATTTCCAAAACATCTATATGATTTGAATTAGTTATAGCATTGCAGTTTTCACATTTTATTTTACATTGATTATCAAGTGCTTTTGAACAATTGATAGATTTTGCAACTATTCTTGCAATTGTTGTTTTTCCTATGCCTCTAATTCCAGTAAATAAATATGCATTAGGTATTTTATCAGCTTTAATGGAATTTTTTATAGTTTCTGAAACAACATCTTGACCAATAAGATCCTCAAAAATCTGAGGTCTATATTTTAAAGCTAAAACTTTAGAATTATTATTCATATAAATTTTGTTAAGGAGACTAGAACCTGAATAACTGTCTCTACGACTGCTTCCGTTAAGATCTGGTCGGGTTCAAGCAGCACCCACCTCTAGCCTCCAAAAGTATTATAGCAGTAATAATTTCTAGTCTACAAGAAAAGAATAAAATTTTATTTTTCTCGTTGTTTGTCAGCTTCAAAAACACCTAGGACGTGAAAATCTTGACAATGTAATCCTAATTCTTCTAAAGATTTTTGCACTTTTTGATCTTCAATATGACCATCAAGATCACATAAAAAAAAGAAAGAATCAAAACTATTCTTTTCAGGATAGCTTTGTAATTTTGTTAAATTAACTCCGTTAATAGCAAATCCACCTAAAGATTGATATAAAGCTGCTGGTTTACTTTTAAGTTTAAATAAAAATGAAGTAATATATTTTTTTTTTCCAAACTCAGGTTGAGAGATATTTTTTCCCATAATTAAAAATCTAGTTAAATTTCCATTTTCATTTTCAATGTTTTTTTTAATTATCTCTAAACCATAAGTTTTTGCACTTAGTGACGATGCAATTGCAGCTTTTTTATTATCTTTATCTTTTGAAATCATTTCAGCTGACCCCGCAGTATCTGCTCTTACATGTTCAACTAAATTATTTGATTTTATAAATTTAGAACATTGAGATAATGCTTGGCCATGCGAATAAACATCTCTGATATCAGAAATTTTTGTACCAGGGATACCCAATAAATTATGTTCAACTTTTTGAAAATATTCTGAATAAATGTTTAGTCTGTATTCAAAAATCAGATACTCAATACCAATGTTGCCTGTAATTCTATTTGACTCAGGAATTATAATTTTAGAATTTGGGTCCTTTGATGCTTTTAAAAAACATTCATCAAAAGTTTTACAGGGTAATATTTCTGCTTTAGGACTAATTGACAGTGCTGCTAAATGCGAATATGCTCCAAAAGTTCCTTGAAAATATATTTTATTCATTTTGATTTATATTCCATTATTTTTTTTATGGCTACAAAATCCTCTTCAGTATCAACGCCTATTGGGGAAGAATTTGCAAATGCAACATTAATCTTCATTTCATTATCAAGTGCTCTTAACTGTTCTAATTTATACTTAATTTCATTAGTGGATTGATTAAATGAAACAAATTTTTCAAGAGTTTTTAATTTGTAACAATAAATGCCTAAATGTTTATAAATATTTTTAGGTTTATCATTAAGTTTTCTTGTAAAATTAATAGCCTCTGGAAATTGACTGTTGTCTAAACTTTCTTTAGTAACAACTTTTACTACATTTAAATTATCATATGATTCTTGATCTGTAATATTTGATGCTAAAGTACCGAATTCAAATTTCGTTTTAACCATTTGAGCATGCAACTTCTGTATATCTGCTACATTCATAAGTGGTTCATCTCCTTGAAGGTTCATAACTAATTCGACATCAGTCCTTCCAAGTTTTTTAATTGCCTCATTTATTCTATCAGTGCCAGTTTTATGATTTTTATTGGTTAATATTGCCTGCCCACCGTTTTTTTTTACATCATCAATAATTTCTTGATCTTGAGTTGCCACAAAGACTTCACCAATATTTGTCTCCTCAGCCTTTTTAAAAACATGTGAAATTATTGATAAACCATTAATTTTAAGTAGTGGTTTGCCTGGTAATCTAGTTGCTGACAATCTAGATGGAATAATAATTAATGTTTTCATTCTATTTTTTATTTAGTTTTAGATTATAAACAGAGGCAAAATTGTACATTAAAATATAAGCAATTTTTAATTTATAGTGTTATACGTTCAAAATATATTTTTATAAAATGGATTCTTTTGAAATTAATAAGGTGATTGCAGCTATTTTAATGGTTGCTTTGCTAATTATTGGATTAGGTAAGATTTCTGAAGTCGTTTTTCATGTTGAAAAGCCTGAAACCCCTGGCTACAGCGTTGAGGTAGATCAAATTACTACAGCTGTTGCTTCAACAAACGAAACGACAGAAAAGGTAGTTGATATTGCTGCATTAATGTCAATGGGTGATGTTGCTAGTGGAGAAAAAATATTTAAAAAGTGTGCGGCTTGTCACTCTATTGTAAAAGGGGGAAAAAATAAAATTGGTCCAGCTTTGTATAATGTGGTTGGTAGAAAGGTTGGAGCCGTAAGTGATTATAAATACTCAAAAGCACTTGCAGGATATGAAAAGTCATGGACCTTTGAAGAGCTTAATGGTTATCTTATAAAACCTGCTAAATGGATTAAGGGAACAAAGATGGCTTTCGCAGGACTTAGAAAAGAAAAAGATAGAGCTTCAGTTATCAAATATCTAAACCAAAATTCAGATAGTCCTTTATCTTTACCTTAATTTTCCAAAACAATACAACAAAATACTTTTTTGAACATGTACTCTATTAAGTGCTTGCTGCCAAACTTTTGATTGTTTGCTAAGAAAAACTTCCTCCTCTACCTCTGAACCTCTTGGTAAACAATGTAAAAATATACAATTACTTTTTGCCTTTTTTATTAATTTTTTTGTAATTCTAAAATTTTTAAAGTCATTTAACTTTTTCTTTTTATTTACTTTATCATTTAAAGATATCACTTTATCAGAAAATATTACGTCTGCTTTAAACACTGCTTTCTCAGCATTATCAAAAATCTTAATTTTTTTATTACAACTTTTAACCCAATTTAATATTGATTTATTTGGATAATATTTTTT
>CACEEW010000025.1 GCA_902558705.1 uncultured Pelagibacteraceae bacterium | reverse complement strand
GTCAGAAATAATTAAATAATCACATTCTTTTACTTCAGAATTTTTAAAAGAAAGTTTAACTTTTTTTTCTTTTTGGTCTATTTTTGAAATGTTATAGCCAGTCCTTATCAAACCTTCCAAATCTGATTTTAAAAAATTTATTAAAGATGATCTTTTTAAAGTGGTATACTTGCAATCTTCTGAATTAAATTCTGTGATATCTAACTCACATATTTTATCTAAACTTTTATTAGAATAAAAATTGATTTTTTTTGGAGTAAATTTTTCGTCATTGTGTAATTTTTCAAATCCAATTTTATTTAAAAGTTTGATACTGTTAACTGATAATTGTATACCATAACCCTCATCTAAATTAATTGAGGCATTTTTTTCATAGATTGTAATTTGATAATCAGGATTTTTTTTGAATAAATTAGCAATGAATAATCCTGAGACTCCAGCACCTATGATTGCTATTTTTTTCATTAATTTCTCATTAAATATTTTACAATTTTTTTTGTAAATGATGGTAGCATGTAATTGTCTAATTTTTTTTCATTTATCCAATAAGGTGATTGAAATTTTTTGGTATTTTTCAAATATTTAATTTTTATATTCATGTTCATATTTGACATTTTAAAGTTTAAATTTTCATCAAAATTTTTTGGTTTTGATAACTCTTCCATAGGGAAGATCGTCAAATTTTTTAAAAAATTAAACTTAGTATTTTTAATCAATAAATATCTTTGATTTTTTTTATAAACTTTTAAAAGAAAGTACTTGTTTATATTTTTTTTATTTTTTTTTGTTAAATCAAAATCTTTTTTAAGTAATGACTTACACTTCTTTGAAATAGGACACTGATGACATAAAGGATTGGTTGGTTTACAAATTAATGCTCCTAATTCCATCAAAGCTTGGGCATAATCACTAGGTCTTGATGACATTCCAAATATAGATTTTTTTTTTATAAGATTATCTTTTTGAATATCTCTCTCTTTTTTTAAATACAAATATCGCTTTAGAACTCTTTCTATATTTCCATCTAATGGAATGTAGGGTTTATCAAATGCAATTGATAAAATTGCACTTGCAGTATAATTTCCTATCCCAGGAAGTGATATCAAATCTTCAAAATTATCAGGCAGCTTTCCATCAAAGTTTTTAATAATTTTTTGTGCAGTTTTTTTTAGATTTCTAACTCTAGAATAATATCCAAGTCCTTCCCATAATTTTATTAATTTTTTGTTCTGGACTTTTGAAAGAGCTTTTAAATTTGGGACATCTTTTATAAATCGATTAAAATAAGGAATAACTGTTGCAACCTGTGTTTGTTGTAACATAAATTCACTTACTAATGTGTAATACTGTCTTTTTTGAAAAGAAACATTTTTTCGCCACGGTAATGATCTTTTATTTAAATCGTACCATTTAAGAATTTTTTTTGTTACTAATTGATCTTTCATATGCAATTTAAAAAATATACTAAGCAGAGAAACGGAAGCATTCAAGGATTAAGATCCTTCAAAGACACTTTGCCAAAAAATATCAAAAAGTTTATAAGTAAAAGAGGTCAAATTTATTCTGAAACTTTAAATAATTGGAAGCATATCGTAGGAGAAAATTTATTCAAAGTCTGCTATCCAAAATCGTATAAAAACTCCAATAAGTTTGGTGTTAGCACTTTAACGATAATGGTAAGAAGGGGTAATGAGGTTGATTTAGAATATTCAAAAAAAGAGATCATTACTAGAATGAACACTTTTTTTGAGGACCAGGTGGTTGAGAAAATTAAATTAACTAGTTTCAATGATGAAAGAAAAATTATAGTTGAAAAAAATGATTTAAATTTAAATGTGACAAATAATAAATTTAAAGACAAAATTAGTAATGTTAAAAATGAAAAAATTAAAAAATCTTTACTAGAATTAACGAAAGTTTTTAAAGAAAAATGAAAAAAATTATAATTATTCTTATTTTATATTTTGTATCTACAATAAGTATTAGTGCAGAAACTAAACGGATAGTATCAGGAAATATAAATGCAAAAATTACTATAATTGCATATGAGTCTTTAACTTGCAGTCATTGTGCTGATTTTCATAAGGATGTTTATCCTCAATTAAAAAAAGATTATATTGATACTGGATTAGCTAAAATAGAGTTTAGACATTTTCCTCTCGATATTGCTGCTTTTAATGCTTCAAAAATTTCTCAATGTAATCAAGGTCATAGTTTAAAAATTCTAGAAAGTTTATATTCTAATCAACAAGTCTGGGTGAAAGGAAGTACAATAGAGGAAGTAAATGATAATCTTAAAAAATTTATTGAAAAAGAAGGTTTCAATATTGACTTTGAAAAATGCATTAATAATAAAGAAATTGAAGATTTTGTTTTAAATGATCGAGTCGAAGGAACAAAAAAATTTAAAGTAAATGCTACTCCTACGATAATTATCAACAACAAAAAGTTTGAAAAATCTCTAAATTATAAAAATTTAAAAAAATCTCTAGAAAAACTGATATAAGTTAATCCATGGAGTTTAAAAAAATCCAACTAAATGGGTTTAAATCTTTTGCGGATAAAACCAACTTTTTAATTGAAGACGGTTTAACAGGAATTGTTGGCCCTAATGGTTGTGGTAAATCTAATATTGTAGAGTCTCTAAGATGGGTTATGGGAGAAACATCTGCCAAAAGCATGAGGGGTTCAGGTATGGAAGATGTGATATTTTCTGGTACCTCAAACAAAACATCAAAAAACATTGCTGAGGTTTCAGTCACCGTGGCAAATGAAAATAATGAAGGTCCTATTCAGTTTAGAGACTTAGATGAAATAAGTGTTAGAAGAAAAATTGAAAAAGATAAAGGGTCTAAATTCTATATAAATAATAAAGAGGTAAGAGCAAGAGATGCACAGATGTTTTTTGCTGATTTATCAACCGGCGCACACTCACCCTCTATGATCAGCCAAGGACGTATAGGTGCTTTAGTAACTGCAAAACCAACAGATAGAAGAGCTATTTTAGAAGAGGCTGCAGGAATATCTGGTTTACATGTTAGAAGACATGAGGCTGAACTGAGATTAGGCGCTGCTGAAAATAATTTAAAAAGAGCTGACGAGCTTAGAAGACAACAAGAAAAACAACTAGCTAATCTTCAAAAACAAGCTGAAGAGGCTACTAAATATAAAAATATGTCTGATGAGATTAAAAAGATAGAGGCAGGTTTATATTACTTAAAATTATTAGAAATTGATAAAGAAATTAAAATTGAAAATGAAATTAATACTGAAGCAGAAGGAGAAGTGAGTGGCTTTAATGAAAAAATTTCAGAAATTGAAAACTTTATAAAAACTGAAACTGAAAAAGTAAACCCTTTAAGAGAAAAAAATATAGAAAATCTTTCAAAAATACAAAGGCTTAATTTGGAATTGCAAGGACTTGATGAAGAAAATACAAGAATTCAAGATGAAATAGAAAATATAAAAAAGTCTCTTAGAACATTTGATGAAGATATCAATAGAGAAAAAGGAATTGTCATTGATGCAAATTCGAATGAAAAAAGACTAAAAGAGGAAAAAAGTGAACTTATTGAAATTGACTCCAAATATTATGATACTGAAAAAAAATCTAATGAGGATTTAGATAATTCAAAAAATAAATTAAGAAAAGAAATTGATAAAGTTAAGGAATTAATTAATTTGCAAAAAAATAGTGAAGCAATAGTTGTTTTAGAAAACTGTCAATTAATTATTGAGGAATATGCAGATAGCTATAGTAAAAACCAAAATATAAAAAAAGATTCTGTAAAAAGAAACGAGAGAATAAGCATTATAGATAAGGAAATTGAGAGTTGGAAAAATTTATTATCAAATTCTGAAAAAATGGTTTCTGAGCTTACCGATAGAAAAAATAAATTGAATTTGCAATTGGAAAAATTAGATAATCAACCAAAATTACAAGCTGAAAAGAAAGGTCAAATTTCGGAAGGTCTAAGGATTTCTGAAAAAGAAAAGGAAGATAATGAGACTATAATTCATTCTACAGATGAAAAAATAGAT
>CACEEW010000024.1 GCA_902558705.1 uncultured Pelagibacteraceae bacterium | reverse complement strand
GATTTTATTGTTCCTAAAATTTTACCTCGACCACATCCAATATCTAATATTTCAGAATTTGGGTTTAATTTTATATTTTTGAACAAAAATTTATTAAATGACTTAATGTAATCATTGGAAGAAAGCCAAGTTTTATTATCCCAGTTTTTAATGACAGTTGATGCCAAATTTTTTAAGTCTCCAATAATTGTAGGGCCATGGAGTTACAAAACCTACTCCAAGCATTAAAGGTATAACCCACCAAGTTAATATTGCTCCACCAGTTAAAAGATAATCAGTTAAATTCATCGCAATTTCCATACTTACCATAGCGATAAAGCTCATGCCTAAAGCTGTTTTTAATGCATTATTAAAACTTATATTTTGTCTAAGTAAGATAAAAGTTTCAAGCATTACGCTAGTTATTAAACCATTTATTATTGCAAGAATCATTATTCCTAAAACTGGAAATGGTATTTCTGTTAATTGAAAAAATAAAATAGTACCAAAATCTCCTATAGCACATCCAAGCAAACACCATGCAGTATTTTTTGCACTTTGTTTCCAAGTATTTTTACAGGACCAGTCAAATGTAGTGGTTTCCATGATTTTATGATAATATTTACTTATGATTTTTAAACAAGTTTTTGATCAAAAATCCAGCACTTACACCTACATAATTGCCTCAGCAGAGGGAAGAGAAGCTTTAATCATTGATCCTGTTTTAGAAAATGTCGAAGACTACATAAAGTTACTTACTGAATTAAATTTAAAATTAGTAAAGGTAATAGATACCCATATTCATGCTGATCATGTAACTGGTGCAGGTAAATTGAGAGACAAAACTCAATGTGTAACTATTATGGGAGAACATACACCAACAGATGCTGTTGAGATAAAAGTTAAAGATGAAGAAATAATCAAACTTGATCAATTAAAGATTAAAGCTCTTTATACTCCAGGCCATACTTCTGACAGCTTTAGTTTTTTAATGGATAATTATTTATTTTCAGGAGATACCTTGCTTATTAATGGTACCGGAAGAACAGATTTCCAAAATGGTAATTCAAAAGATGCTTATAACTCGTTATTCAATAGACTTTTAAAACTACCTGACGAAACACTTGTCTACCCTGCACACGATTATAAAGGAGAAAAAGTCAGTAGTATTGGAAAAGAAAAAAAATTTAATCCAAGATTACAAGTTAATAATGTTGAGGAATATATTGAGATTATGAATAACCTAAATTTAAAGAAGCCTACAGCAATAGATTTTAACGTTGCAAATAATCTTAAATTAGGTGCTGAACTTTAAATTGAAGATTTAATAGCCTCGTAAATTAAATCTTTAGTTGTCTCACCAACACTTCTATAAATTTCTTTGTTATCTTTAAAAATTAAAAGTGTAGTTTGGTATTGTACTTTTAGTAAGTCAGCGATTTCTCTATTAGTTACATCAAATGAAAAATATTCAATATTATCAAATTTTATGTCAGATAGTCCACCTTCATTTTTGGCTTGCTTGAGAATTTTCATCTGACCAGCACAAGATGAACAATATTTAATCCAAGAACTTACTACTACAAATTTACCTTCTGACTGTGCTTTATCAAACAACTCTTTATTAAAGGTTGTCTTTTTTTCCATCGCATTAGCACTAAAAGCTATTAAACAAAAAATAAATATGTAAATTTTTTTCATAGGTTTTTATACAACAAAAATTAGAAACCAATAAGATGCTAATCCAGAAAAAATTGTCGCAATTATACTTCGAGATAATATCCCAATCACCGTTGCAATTATTGCTGCCAATATCTTTGGGTTTTCCTCTATTTGAAATAGTCCTATTTCATTTATAAAAATTGCAGGAAAAATAATAGCTGGGAATATCGCAGATGGTACAAAAGATAATATCTCTCTTATCCTGTCATTAAACATTTCTTTTTTGATTAATGCTATCATTGTAAATCTAGTGAGATAAGTAATTAATCCACAATATATAATTAAAGTCCAATTACTCATTTTGTTTTAATAGTTTTGGTTAATATCATAGCAGTTAATAAACCAGCTAAAGCTGCAACTATTACATAAGCTTTGAAAGGAATATAATTATAACCTAAAGTAGCTACTGTTCCCGAAATGATTATTACAATTACATTTATAAATTTTCTAAAATCATTAACTAATAATGCTAAAAAAGTTAATGGAACAGCAAAACTTAGCCCCAGCTTTTCAGGTATAGATGCACCTAAAATGATTCCTAATAATGTTGTTGATTGCCAGATAACCCAACAAGTTGCCCCACCACCAACAAGATGAAAATATCGATTTCTTTCTTTATTTTTCTTTAAATATTCATTGGATATTGCAAAAGCTTGATCAATTAGAAAGTAAGAAATTATAATTTTCCAAATTAATTTCAAATCTGATAAATGTTCAGAGACTACTGCTCCATAAAGTAAATGTCTTGAGTTTACAGCTCCAACTGAACTAATGATAACTAAAGAAGAAGCACCGCCAGAAAATAATTGTAAAAGAACAATCTGGGAAGCGCCACCAAATACTATTAAAGACATTCCCATTGTTTCTAAAGGTGTAAATCCTATATCAATAGCAAGGACACCAAATATTAAACCAAATGGTACAACGGGTATCATCAATGGACTTACATCAACAATTCCTTTTAAGAATATTTTAAAATTACTATTCATTTTATTAAAAAGCTTTCTATTAGAAGCAAACTATATGATCAATATGAATTGGCCTTTTGATACCAAATTTTTCGTCAACTTCATGTTGATGGATATGATGGGAGTGAACAAAAACTGGAATTAGGGTGTTACTGGGAGTTTTAAGCGTATAAATAAAATTAGTGCCTCGAAACTTTCTGTCCACCACTTCAAATTTTAAATTACTTTTATCATCATGGTGTAAGTCCTCTGGTTGTACTAAAAGCTTTACTTTTGATCCTATTGGAAAGGGTTTGATAAAATTACCAGTAATTGTTCCAAGATCTTTATTCTCTAAACTTTTAGGACTTGTTACTTCTGCAGGAATAAGTGTTCCTCTGTTTAAAAAATTAACTACCTCAATGGAGTTTGGTAAATGATAAACATTATACGGATCATCAAATTGTTTTAGTTCTTGATTTAAAATTATTCCACATTTAGATCCTAAATAAAAAGCTTCATAAGAGTCGTGAGTAACAATAATTGTGGTAATTTTTGAACTCTTTAATATTTTCTTCAATTTTTCCTGTATTTCTTCCTTAAAACTTTGATCCACATTAGATAATGGTTCATCTAGCAATAATAAGTCTGGCTGAGTTACTAAAGATCTCGCAAGAGAAGCTCTTTGTGCTTCGCCTGCACTAATTTCATGTGGATATTTATTTAATATTAAAGAAATATCTAATAACTCTATAATTTCTTGTAAGCTGACTTGATGATCTTTTTTACCTTTATTTCTTTCTGCACCTAATAATATATTTTTTTCTACAGTGTAATGTGGAAATAAACTGTTTTCTTGAAACGCAAGAGATATATTTCTATCCTCTGGCTCAAGATTTTTTTTTTCTGAAGACAATATACTTCCCTTAAGTTCAATTGATCCTTTTTTAATTTTTTCTAAACCTGCAATTGTTCTTAAAATAGTAGTTTTTCCGATACCGGATGGACCTAAAAGACAAATCACATCGCCTTCATTTTCAATAGCAAAAGATACATTGGCTACTTTAGTTTTACCTCCAACTTTAAAATCAACATTTTTGACTTCAAAAAAATTATTACTCATTGTTCTCTCTTAAAATATATTTTGAACTAATTATAATGAATAAAGAAGCGATTAATATTAAAAATAATGAAGGTACTGCAGCAGCCTCTAACAAGTCCTCGGAAGCAGAAATATATGCTGTAGTTGCAAAAGTTTCAAAATTAAAAGGTCTTAAAATTAACGTAATCGGCAATTCCCTTATTATCTCCAGTGAGACCAAAATAATTATGAATAAAAGAGAATTTCTCAAAAAAGGAATGTGAATATTCATAAATGTTTTTCTTTTTGAGTAGCCTAACAAATAAGCACTCTCATCAACCGAAATATTAATTTTTTCATATCCTGACTTTATCCCGT
>CACEEW010000023.1 GCA_902558705.1 uncultured Pelagibacteraceae bacterium | reverse complement strand
GTTTGCTTAATAAGGACTGTAATATGATCACCCCTTCTTAAAGTGCCAAAAGGCTCATAAGTTTCGTTCAAATTTGTGATAAGTTCGTTATTTGCCCACTGTTTTCCAAGCTCTACCTCATTAGCTCCAAATAACATTTGAGTTGAAAAATCTTTAGTAAAGCCTCCATAATCCTTAAGATTTGAGGATCTTACTAAATTTTCCCAAAATGGTTTACCTATTTGAAAAATTTCCTCATCAGTTTTTGCTAAAAGGTTCATAGATTTTAACTTTTTGATATATTTTTAAGAGGCTTTCTTCTTCTCATTCTCATCTACAATGTGATACACGGGTACCTTTTCCATTGAAAATTTGCCAGTTTTTGGATCTCTTCTTGAAACAGTTAAACAATGCCAATTATCATCATCTAATTTCATATGATCACCTCTATAATAATACCCTGGCCAACGTGTTTCTTCTCTAAATAACGTGTGTTCTGTTACACATTGCGAAGTTAACGCTCTATGTTTAAGCTCCCAGGCTCTCATTAACTGATGATAGTCTTCTGCACCTACTTTTTCTAAGTCTTCCTCTAACCAAGCTAATAATTCCAATCCTCTTTTAAGCATGTTATCATTAGTCATATAATTAGTTGCAATTCCTCCTACATATTCATCCATAATTCTTTGAAGTCTTTGAAGACCTTGTATTGGTGATATATAACTAGGAGAAACAGTTCCACCAGTAATTTCATTTTGAGCAACTGTGTAGGTTTCTAAAGGTTTATAGACCTTAGTCTTAAAATCTTCACATTGCTTATCGGAAACTGAAATTCCATCAGCTTTTTTATCTTCTATATACTTAACGGCTGCTTTTGCAGCTAATCTACCTTCTGTAAATGAACCTGATGAAAATTTATGTGCACTTCCACCAACTGTGTCTCCTGCACCAAACAATCCATCAATAGTTAACATTCTGTTATAACCCCAGAAATATTCTGGTGGAGATAAATCTTCTGGTCCACTTACCCATGCACCTGAGCATGTTGCATGAGAACCCATAACGTAAGGTTCTGATGTTGTTAACTCTGGATTGGTATATTTTGGATCAATATTTTGAGATGCCCAAACAACTGCTTGACCTACTGTCATACCTAAAAAGTTTTCCCAACCTACTGTTTCTAAATGTGGATCTTGAAAAGCTTCGGTTGTAACCATTTGAATAGGTCCACCACCAGCCATGGTTTCTTGAATGAATGCGTGGTTTCTTAAACAGGTAGGTGTTGGATGATGGTCAATATATTCTCCAACTAGCTCTTTAGTTTGATCATACCATTTTTTTTCATAGTTCTCACCATTTGCATTCTGTGTATAAGTTTTTAAATGTAAAAAATACGCTCCTACAGGTCCATAACCATCTTTAAATCTACATAAAACAATTCTATTTTCCATTTGAGTCATTTTTGCTCCAGCAGCAATAGGTAACGCATAAGCAGAGCCATTACTCCAAGGAGCATACCAAGTTCTTCCCATTCCCTCACCAACTGCTCTAGGCTTAAATATATGTGAAGCACCACCTGCTGCAACAATTACAGCTTTAGCTCTAAATACGTGAAAATCTCCAGTTCTCATATTAAAACCAACAGCACCACCAATTCTATTTTCTTGAGCCTCATCCATTAATAAATGAGTAATCATTATTCTATTATAAATTTTGTCTGCAGATTTTTTAGCTGCTTCAGCAACAATTGGTTTATAACTCTCGCCATGGATCATTATTTGCCATTTACCTTCTCTTAAATATCTTCCAGTTTTTTCATTTTTCATCATGGGCAGACCCCACTCATCAAACATATGTACTGTTGAGTCTACATGTCGAGCCATATCATACCCTAAGTCTTCTCTAACCATTCCCATTAGATCATTTCTTGCATATCTAACATGATCCTCAGGTTGATTTTCATCCCACTGCATTCCCATATAACAATTAATTGCATACAAGCCTTGAGCTACTGCTCCGCTTCTATCTATGTTGGCTTTTTCAACACAAACAATTTTTAAATCTCTGCCCCAATGTCTAGCTTCAAAGGTAGCACCTGTTCCAGCCATACCTCCGCCTACAACTAATACATCACAGTCTTCAAAATGTGTTTTGTGCTTAGCCATTAATAATAAACTCCCTTTTTAAAAGACTCTTTAGGGACTGAAGGTAGTTCTCCGTTGGTATTTAATCCCTCAGGTTCTGTGTAAAGTCTTTGTGAATTTATCTCACCTTGATTAGGTTTATCTCCCTCTGCAAGTTTGGGAATAAATTTTCCCCAAGGTTTAGTAGTAATAGGAGAAACAAAATTCTTTTCTGTTCCATTCCTAAATTTAATTTTCCAAGAAATTGTTCCTTTTTCCTCTTCTCTTCTTACTCTAACACTGTGACCCATTGGTGCAAAGTCAGCGTAACCTCTAACATCGATTGCATGATTAGGACAAGCCTTCACACAAGAATAACATTCCCAGCAAAAGTTTGGTTCAATGTTTTTTGCTCGTCTAATATTTTCATCTATATGCATAATATCAGATGGACAAATATCTACACAGTGTCCACAGCCATCGCATCTAGTCATATATACAAAAGTTGACATAATTTATTTTTCTCCTTTTTTTAATAACATATTAATAATGTTTTGGCTCTTCTCTTTTTATACCTAGGCCAAATTGTTCAGGTGCATCTGCTGGAGGTGGAAGGTTATCCCTCGAACCATCAGCTTCTGCTAAATTTTTTTGTATTGCTGCTCCTGGTTTATAGAACATATGAGCAAATTTGGACCAATATACTCCTCCAAATAAAATTAAGTTGGCTGCTACAAATAAAGTAAAAAATAAATATGACAAACCTACTTGTCCACCAAATTGAGTGTATGACCATGCTAAGCCAAAAGTTGCACAAGCTAACAAAGCCAATACAAACAAATCAGCTTTGATAATTCTGTACCAAGGATGTGCTTCAGCTGAAACATCAACTCTTAAAAAAAACCAAAACCAATAACCACCTAAACAAGTTAAAATTGCTCCTGTGTGCCAAAGCATAGACCACATTTCTGAATTAGATTTACCAATTCCAGTATAACAAAAAACTAAAATACCCGATGAAACCCAAAATAAAATTGTTCCATACATTCCAAGTACATGAGCTAGCCTTCTTTTACCAAAACCAAGTTCTGATGTTGTACCAATATCAACAACTGTTGTTTTTGCTATAATCGATGTTTTTTCTCCTAAGCCTAATTGTTTGGTGGCAGATAATTTTGCCTTTTTTGCATTATTGAAAAAATATGTAAGATTTTTGTGGTGAATCATTTGAATAATTGTACCAAGGGCTATTAAAATTATCATTGCAACTATAAAGCCCTGCATTGCTATAGGGGGAATTGTTTCTGCTAAAATAGAAAATGGGTTTGTATTAAACATGTCCGCCTTATGTTAGATTTTTTTCTAATTTTAAAGTTTCTAATCTATTTAAAAAAATAGTTCAATTGCTAACTCATCGCAATTAACCACTAATAACGGCCTATTTTTTTCTTTTATAGTGCTGCTTATTGGGAATAACTGATCTTACACCCCCTTGAGGATTCTCAACATCTCCTAATCTTCGGGGAATTAAATGAAAATGACAATGTAAAATAGATTGACCTGAAACCCTACCTATATTTGTTCCAAGATTAAAACCGTCAATATTTGGATCTTTTTTTTTTACTTCATCTTTAACTTTCCTAATAAGATCGTTACAAGCTAATAGTTCTTCATCAGTTAATTCAAAAAAATCTTTTATATGTCTTTTGGGTATTATTAGACAATGATATTTAGAAACAGGATAGGTATCATAACTTGCATAAGCTAATTCATTCTGAGTAGTAAAACCACTCTCTTCAGTGTTACAGAATAAACATGGGTTGTTTGGATCTTTCATTAATTAAACCTATACAAATTAGAATTTCTGATAGCTAAACGGTAATATCTTAAAAATATATTGTAATGTTTTAAATTTTTTCTTTTCCAACCAATTTGTCTAATTGTTTTGACTGGAGTTACACCTTTGCCAGAACCAATTAATAATATTTCATCAAATTTCTTCAATTCTTTAACAAAAATTTCTTTTTTGTAAATTTTTTTAACCTTGGATTTAAAATATTTATATGTGATCCCCTCATAATAATCTTTTTTTGGTGTAAAAATTTTATCATTCC
>CACEEW010000022.1 GCA_902558705.1 uncultured Pelagibacteraceae bacterium | reverse complement strand
AAAATAAATTGCAATAAATTCTAAAGAGTTTGGCAAATCTACTAAAATTAAATCATTCTTTTTTAAATTTTTTTTTTTGAAAAAACCCTGAATTTCTTTTATTTTTTCAAGTAGATCATAAACTTTATATTGCTTATTATTTTCAATATCATTAATTGCAATATTTAATTTATTTTTTTTGAGTAGATCTTTTAATAGAGTCGTTTTGTTCTGTGCCATAATAGTGACTGTAAATTCTCTTCCAACTACCAATCTTTCCTTTATTAAATAATTTCTTCGCAATTACTTCTAAGTCTTTTTCTTTAGCATTTTTCTTATTTTTTTTGCAATGTTCCATAATTAATAATCTAGGATCTACAGAATATTTTTTTGCAACATTTTCAATTGCTGGCATAAAACTACTATGAAAATAGCTCATTCCAGAAATTAAATCTATCGAACTCAAACCTTTTCTAGTAAAAATATGTGCAATTTCTTTTTCTGAAAAACTCATAATTTTTAATTTATCAATATTTTTCTTAATTCCATTTCTTTCAAGTAAACATAAAAATGTTTCTAAAGGTGTATTTCCAGAACTTCTACCTAAACCTTGCATGGATACATCAATTAAATCAAATCCAAGTTTGTAAGCATGGAAAGCATTGGCGCAAGACATTCCTAGATTGTCGTGACCATGAAATCCTAACTTAATTTTTTTATTAAATTTTTTAATATTATAGAAATATTCTTCTATTTCGTTCGTAAACATACTTCCAGAAGAGTCAACCAAATAAATTAAGTCACTCCCAAATTCATGAGCTGCTTTAACATATCTTACAAATTTTTTTGGGGTTACCAAATATGATTTCATAAAGTTTGAAGCCACAAAAATATTTAATTTTTTACATAAATTTATGAATTTTTCTTGTTCTCTGTAATTTTCAATATTTGTACCTACTCTTACAAATTTTACTCCATAGTCTTTTGCCATTCTAATATCATCTAATGATGCAACACCCGGAATACAGAAGACACCCCATTTTGCTTTTTTAATAACTTTTGAAGCAACTTGGCAGTAACTTTTATCACTTTCTCTTGCTTTAAATTTTTGAATTCTTGAGGCACCTAAACCTATACCATGTCCAATTTCAATAAATTTTATCCCTGAACTTTCTAATACATTTAAAATTTTTTTTGTGTCATTTTTTGTAAATTGAAAATTATTTACATAGCTACCATCTCTTAGAGTACAATCTAATATTTCTGTTTTGTTTAGCATCTACTTTTTTTTTATTATAAAGGCACTTGGGTGATCAGAAAAATGAAATTTTTCTATACTATTACTGCCTATAACACTATCTATAATATAACTTTCCGAGGGTGATGTAGGATTATTATAATGATCTAATATCATTACCCCATTTTTTAAAAGTTTAGACCAAAAAAGAGGGACAGCATTTTCGAGTACTTTTTCAGTCCCACAATCAATAAATACGTATTTAAATCTAAGCCATTTATTTTTATTAAAGAAACTTCTTAAATTTTTTACTAAATCTATTTTAATGATTTTAGTATTGTTTAATTTTAACATTTTTAGATTTTTTTTTAACTCTGCATAACTTGATTTATATTTTCCCTGATGTTCTTTTTTATCATTTTTACCTTGCACATGACCTTTAAACCAATCGAATCCATAAACTTTTGTTCCAGAATTATTTTCTAAAATCTTGACTAGCTTAGACATAAAAATCATAGAACTACCTTTCCAAGTACCTACATCTGCAATATGCCCTGATAAATTTTGAACTTTTTTAAACAATTCATAAAATTGAATATGTCTAGCTAAGTTTTTTTCACCTAAATATATTGGAAATTGAAAAATAATTTCAGTTGTAGGTATTTTTTGTTTTTCTATGTATTTTAAAAAATTAAAATAATCTTTATCATCTTTGGATTTATTTTTTTTTAATCTTTGATTTAAAGTTTTAATGTTATCAAATTTCATACAGAGAGAATTAAACTAGTGTTATATTAATGAACTTTATTAAACATTTGAATTGTTTATTCAACAAGAAAATCAACAGATTAGGAAACGCTTTATATATTTAATAAATACTTTATAAACCAAACCTTATGAAAAAAAAAATTCAAATTATAACCACTTTAGGACCATCAAGTTTAAACACAGCATTTTTAAAATTTTCAAATAAAAATATAGATTTATTGAGACTCAATATGTCCCACATTGAACCTGAAGAATTAGAGAAAAAAATCAAGTTTATTAGAAAGTTTACCAAAACTAATATTTGCATAGATACTGAAGGGGCACAAATCAGAACTAAAGTTTTTAAACCTAGAGATTTGAAAAAAAACCAAAATTTAAAAATTTCAAGAGTTAAAGATAGGAAATTTTTATCTTTATACCCTCACGAAATCTTTGAAAAATTAAAGACAAAAGATATTTTAAATATTGGATTTAATAATCTGCTAATTGAAATTAAGTCAAAAAAAAAAAATTTAATTTCTGCTAAAGTAATTAGATCGGGTAAATTAGAAAATAATAAAGGTGTACATATCGAAAATAGAAAAATTGGAATTAATTTCATCACAGAAAAGGACAGAAAAGCAATTCTGATAGCAAAAAAAAATAATTTAAAGTATTTTGCTTTATCATTTACTAATTCAAGGGAAGACGTTGAAAATTTTAATGCAATTTTAGGAGATAATTGTCAAAAAATTTTTAAAATAGAAACTAAAAGAGCAGTTAAAAATTTTAATAAAATTATAAAAAATGCAGACAACTTTTTAATTGATCGAGGTGATTTATCCAAAGATATTTCCGTAGTTGAAATTCCTAAAATTCAAAGAAAATTAATGATGATTAAAAAAAACTTTAAAAACAAAAAAATATTTGTAGCAACTAATCTTTTAGAAAGCATGATTGAGAATAATTATCCAACAAGAGGGGAAGCGAATGATATTTATTCATCCTTGGAAATGGGTGCAAACGGTTTAGTTTTAGCCGCAGAAACAGCTATAGGTAAATATCCAACCAGTTGTGTAAAATTTATTAAGGAAATGATTTTAAGTTTTAAAAAATATTAAATTATGCAATGGCTTAAAAAAGTATTTAATCCAAAAAATTTTATAAGAATTTTACTTAATCCAAATTTAGTTTTTGTACATTTTAAATATGCCATCAGCAGAATTTTACATGACTTTTTATTTATTTTTTATAGAAAGCATAAATTTAATATTGTTTTTATAGCTGGATTACCAATGTCAGCTACAACTAAAATAAAAAATATGCTTGGAAAAGTTCCAGGTTATTTTACAAGATATACGCCAATGCCGTACGATGTTGCTGTCAATCAAGATATTTCACAATCTGCTTTTCGTTACGTGCCATCTTGGAGTTATACATTATTTAAAACTCATTTAAATCCATGGGAAAAAAATATAAACTTAATCAAACAAAATAACGTAAAAAAAGTGATTGTTTCTTACAGAGATTTAAGGGATGTGGTTGTTGCTAGATATAATAGGTTAATTAAATTCCCCAAAAAAAAATATGAACCCTACTATGCCGAATATCACAATATGAAAAAAGAGGATGCGATAAATCACTGCATAGATGTTGTTGGAAAAAATTATCCAAAATGGATATATGGCTGGTTTAAGGTAAGTCAATCAAATATAGGTTTTGTTCATTTTTGTAGGTTTGAAGATTTAGTTTCAGATCCGAAGTCAGAATTTATTAAAATGATAAATTTTTATAATATTAAATTAGATGATAAAAAAATTGATCAAATAGTAAAAGAAACTGAAGGTAAAAAGGATATGGAGACTAATGTTAACGAGTCATTAATTCTTCCATGGGCACATTCTTCAAACTTTAGGTCAGGTAAAATAGGGAGTTGGAAGGATGAGTTTTCATTATCTAATATAGATAACTTTAAAAAAATAGCAGGTTCCGACTTAATAAAGCTTAATTATGAAAAAGATTTAAACTGGTAAAAAATAAGTCTTTAATTATTTTTAATCATTGTTTAAAAATTTATATAAGATCTTGTTTACTTCAATTACTCCATTTTTTTGAATAATTTTTTGGTATTTTCTTAGTTGTAGATTTATCAGTAATTTATTATTTAAAATTTTACTAATATATTGTTTTAGAAAATTAACCTTAAAGTCATTAATAAGAAATCCACATTTAATTTTTCGAAACATACTTATATTTTTTTTTTGATGATTGTTTATTGGACTATAAAAAATTATGCATTTATTTGCTATTCCATCATAAATAGTTCCACCACCTGCACAAAATAGTAATGAAGATTTTTTTAGTATAGATTGTATTTCTTTTGGTTGATTATACGCATCAATATTTCCAACAGTTTTTTTGATAATTAAAATTGTCTTTTTTGTAACCCCTGGACCATAAATTATTTTTGTTTTAATTTTAAGGACTAATAAAACTTTTATAATACTTATTATTTTTAAAATTGTTTTTTTATTATAATTACCACCACCAAATGAAATTACTGCTGATTTATCTTTTTTAAATCTTTTTTGTGTTAAGTGACTATTTAAAATTTTATACTTA
>CACEEW010000021.1 GCA_902558705.1 uncultured Pelagibacteraceae bacterium | reverse complement strand
ATTAAAAAGAAAAATTTTTTTCCACTTAATTTCATTCAATATTGTTGAGGTTTTCTCTCCAATACACATTAAATTAGTGTTCATCCACAGACTTTCTAATTGGTAAATTTTTATAATATTAAGAAAACTAGAAGCACTATTTTGAGAGTAAATATAGACTATATCAGGTATTTTTAACTTTAATTCATTAATAAATCTTTCATCAAACTTTTCGATAAAACTTGTTCTATAGTTAATAACTCTTTTGATATTGTAACCTTCCTCCTCTAATTGATGATCGAGGTTAACAGACACTATTTCTCCACTTATATAAATTAATTTTCCATCTTTTTTATCAAAATTTTGTAAAATCAGCTCTTTTAAATTTTCGACATTTCCTCCTGCTGCAATTACATTTTGGAAACCAACACCTCTTGCTTTTTTTTCAGTAGCACTTCCAACACAAAAACATAACATTTTTTTTTCAATTTTTTTTATATCTAAAAATTTAATAGCGTTAGCACTTGTAAAAATAATTCCCCTATAATCTGAAAAATTTATCTCTCCATAATTTACTTTGTTCACACTCAGTAAAGGAAGATGAGAAACTTGATGACCTAAAGATTGAAATTTTGATATTATTTCTGAACAATCTTCTATTGGTCTAGTTAGTAATATGTGCATTTTATCTTTTATAAGAATTTTTTGATTTTTGTTTTAAAATTGTACCAATTTCTGTTCCAATTTTTTTATATTCATCAATTTTACCAGTTTTTTTTTCATGAAATCTAAGTGAGCCATCTAAGGAAAAAAGTTCTGCTTCTAAAGTAATTTGATCCCCATTTATTTTAGAATGCGCACCTATTGCCGTCTCACAATCTCCTTCCAAAATTTTTAAAATATTTCTTTCTGCATGTGCTCTTTTATAAGTTTCTAGATGATTAATCTTTTTTAAAATAGATGCTGTATCTTTATCTTCATTTCTACTCTGTAATGCAATAATCCCTTGTCCAACACTAGGAATAATTTCTTCAGCTGAAAAAATTTCAGAAATTTTATTTTCATAGTTTAAATATTTTATTCCGGCATAAGACAGTATTATTGCATCATAAATTCCTTCTTTTAATTTTTTTATTCTTGTATCAACGTTTCCTCTTATAAGTTTGCATTTAATATCTGGTCTAATTTTTTTTATCTGAAATTCCCTTCTATAAGATGAAGTTCCAATAACGGATTTTAAATTTAATTCTTTAAGTTTTTTTTTATTATTAGTTATTAAAATTTCTCTAGGATCATTTCTTTCTAAAAATGTATCTGTTATAAGTCCATCTGTTTCAATCGCAGGCATATCTTTAAGTGCATGGACAGCTATATCAATGTTATTATCTTTAAGTTCCTTTTCAATATTACTAGAAAATAAACCCTTCCCTCCTACATCAGATAACCTAGTGTCCTGAACTTGATCACCTTCAGTTGTTATAGATTTAATAATAATGTCTCCATCAACTAAGTTAGTATTTTCAATAATTTTATCTTTAGCCTTTTGAGCATAAAGTAATGCTAACTTACTACCTCTTGATCCAATTGTTATTCTTTTGTTCATAAAAAAATTTATTTCTTACTTGTATTGGGATTGTACAATTATTAAAAACTATTTGAATGAGCAAAAAACCCTTAATTCTTGGAATAGAATCGAGCTGTGATGAAACAGCTGCTTCATTAATAACTGAAAATGAGGAAAGGATGCCAATAGTTTTAAGTAACATTATTTCTAGCCAAGTAGACATACATAAAGAGTTTGGTGGGGTTGTTCCAGAGCTAGCAGCACGCTCACACATTGAAAAGATAGATTGGATTGTTAAAAAAGCAATAGATGAGAGTGGTAGAAGTATTGAAGAGATAGATGCAGTAGCTTCAACTGCAGGACCTGGTTTGATTGTATGTTTATCAGTAGGCCTTAGTTTTGGGAAAGCATTTGCTTCTACAATTAACAAACCATTTATTGCTGTAAATCATTTAGAAGGTCATGCTTTGAGTCCAAAATTAAATTCAAAGATTAATTATCCATACCTTTTATTATTAATTTCAGGAGGACATTCACAATATTTAAGTGTTCAGAATTTGGGAAAATATAAAAGATTAGGTACAACTATTGATGACGCATTAGGTGAAGCATTCGATAAAACTGCAAAACTTTTAGGAATTGAATTTCCTGGTGGACCTCAGATTGAAGTTTTTGCTGAAAAGGGTGATCCAAATAAATATGAATTACCAAAACCAATTTTTAATAAGGGCGGATGTAATCTATCTTTTGCCGGACTTAAAACAGCAATTTTAAAAATAAGCAAGACAATTAATACAGAACAAGAGAAATTTGACTTGGCAGCATCTTTTCAAAAAACTATTGAGGATATTTTATATAAAAAAACTAAAATTGCTTTTAACGAATTTGAAAAACTTAACAATCCACAAGAAAAAAAATTTGTGGTTGCAGGTGGAGTAGCTGCAAATAAAAAAATTAGATCAATGCTGGTAAATTTGTGTATAGAAAACAATTATGAAAGTATTTTTCCTGCAATAGAGTTATGCGGGGATAATGCTGCAATGATCGCGATGGTTGGTTTAGAAAAATTTAAATTAAAAGAGTTTAGTGATTTAGATCATCCTGCAAAACCAAGATGGCCATTAGATGAAAAGGCTGCTTTTCTAAAAGGTGCTGGAGTTCAATTATAATGAAATATTGGTTAATAAAATCTGAACCAGATGTCTGGTCTATTGAACAACAAATTAAAGCTGGTGCAAAAGGTGCCCCGTGGGATGGAGTTAGAAATTATCAAGCAGCTAAAAATTTAAAGTCTATGAAAAAAGGGGATCAATGTTTTTTTTATCATTCTAATATTGGAAAAGAGGTAGTTGGAATTGTCGAGGTTACAAAAGAGTATTACATTGATAAAACTGATAAATCTGGACGCTTTGTTGCTGTAACTGTTAAGTTTTTAAAGAAGTTAGACAAACCAGTTACTCTCGAAGACATCAAGAAAAACAAGGAATTAAGCCACTTATCCCTCATAAAGCAAAGCCGGCTGTCAGTTATGCCAATAGACTCTAAAAGCTGGAAAATTTTGAATAAGATGAGTAAGATTTAAAAATATTATTTATGCCTAAAAAAAAAAATTCTAAGATTAAAAAAAGAAAATCTACGAAAAGAAAAGTCAAAAGTAGAAAAAAGATTCCAAAGAAAAGAAAAGTAGCAAAGAAAAAATCTAGAATTAAAAGGAAATCTTTAAAGACCAAAAAAAATGACACTTCTTCTCAGGAGCTCATTTTTAAAACAAGGCCAGAGTGGATAAAAGCTAGTTTAGCAAATAAATCTCAATATCAGAATAAATATAATGAATCGATAAAAAATAATAATGCTTTTTGGAAAAAAGAAGGAAAAAGAATTACCTGGATAAAACCTTATAAGAAAATTAAAGATGTCAAATATAGCAAGGATGAAGTAAAAATAAAATGGTTCGAAGATGGAACATTAAATGCTTCTGTAAATTGTATTGATAGACATTTGAAAGACAAGAAAGACAAAACAGCAATTATTTGGGTTGGGGATGATCCAAAAGATACTCAAAAAATTTCTTACAAACAACTTCATCAAAAAGTTTCTAAAGCTGCTAATGGGTTAAAAAAATTAGGAATAAAAAAAGGTGATAGAGTTACGATATATTTGACTATGATTCCTGAACTAGCAATTTTAATGTTAGCTTGTGTAAGAATAGGAGCAGTTCATTCAATAATTTTTGGGGGCTTTTCTGCTGAGTCAATATCAGGAAGAGTTAATGATTGTGAGTCTGAATATATCATTACTGCTGATGAGGGTGTAAGAGGAGGAAAAACTATTCCTTTAAAAGCCACTACAGATGAAGCATTAAGTAACTGCCCAAATGTAAAAAAATGTATTGTTGTTAAAAGAACTGGAAATTATGTTTATTGGAATACTGATAGAGACGTATGGTATCATGATTTGATAAAAGATGTTCCATCTCATTGTGAGCCAGAGGAAATGAGCGCTGAAGATCCATTGTTTATTCTTTATACATCAGGATCGACTGGTAAACCAAAGGGAGTTTTACATACAACAGGTGGTTATATGGTTTATGCTTCAATGACCCATCAATATATTTTCAATTATAAACCTAAAGATATTTACTGGTGTACTGCTGATATTGGTTGGGTGACAGGACATAGTTATATTATTTATGGACCACTCTCTAATGGTGCTACAACAATAATGTTTGAGGGAGTTCCTAATTATCCAGATAGTTCAAGATGGTGGCAAATTGTTGATAAATTTAAAGTGAATACATTTTATACTGCACCAACAGCTATTAGAGCATTAATGAGAGAGGGAAATGAACCTGTTAATAAAACATCAAGAAAATCACTTAAGTTGTTAGGAACTGTCGGTGAACCCATAAATCCTGAAGCTTGGATGTGGTATTATAAGACAGTAGGAAACTCAAAATGTCCAATAGTGGATACTTGGTGGCAAACTGAAACAGGAGGAATTTTAATTTCACCACAAACTGGTGCTATCCCTTTAAAACCAGGTTCAGCTACAAAGCCTTTTTATGGAATTAAACCCGTACTCGTAGACAAAGATGGTAAAGAAATAAAAGGAGCTGGTGAAGGAAGATTATGTATAGCTCAATCATGGCCAGGCCAAATGAGAACGGTTTATGGAGATCACCAAAGATTTAAAGATACTTATTTTTCACAATTCGATGGAAAATATTTTACTGGAGACGGTTGTAGAAGAGATAAGGATGGATACTACTGGATCACAGGAAGAGTTGATGATGTAATTATTGTTTCAGGTCATAATCTAGGTACAGCCGAAATTGAAAGTGCATTTGTTGCCCACCCAAAAGTAGCTGAAGCCGCTGTAGTTGGTTATCCTCATGATATCAAAGGTAATGGTTTATATTGTTATGTTACTCTTAATGCAGGAGAAAATGAAACTGGGGATCTTGAAAGAGAGTTAAAGTTATGGGTTAGAAAACAAATTGGTCCATTAGCAACTCCAGATCTCATACATTTTACTCCTGGTCTTCCAAAAACAAGATCTGGAAAAATAATGAGAAGAATTTTAAGAAAAA
>CACEEW010000020.1 GCA_902558705.1 uncultured Pelagibacteraceae bacterium | reverse complement strand
TTTTAGCCTATAAGCATCAAACTTTCTCAATGAAATTATTGTTTTACAATAAAATAAGTGAGAATTATTGAGCCTTTTTTGCTCAATTAGCTATTTTAAAAGTAAAATATTAAGAAGAGAAGTGTGGACGGTTAAGGTTACCAAAATTTGTCGTACACACTTCAACATTATATAAATTTTATTCTTAAAATTTATATAGAAGCTAGTGTGCGCCGTTTTTAAACTTGAGAGTTTGATCATGGCTCAGAACGTACGCTGGCGGCACGCCTAACACATGCAAGTCGAACGAAGTAGCAATACTTAGTGGCAGACGGGTGAGTAACATGTGGGTATCTGCCCTTTGGCCTGGAATAACACGAGGAAACTTGTGCTAATACTGGATAAGTCTTTACGGAGAAAGCTTTATGCACCATTGGATGAGCCCGCACTTGATTAGTTTGTTGGTAGGGTAATGGCCTACCAAGACTGTGATCAATAGCTGATTTGAGAGGATGATCAGCCACATTGGGACTGAGACACGGCCCAAACTCCTACGGGAGGCAGCAGTGGGGAATCTTGCACAATGGAGGAAACTCTGATGCAGCGATGCCGCGTGAGTGAAGAAGGCCTTTGGGTTGTAAAGCTCTTTCGTCGGGGAAGAAAATGACTGTACCCGAATAAGAAGGTCCGGCTAACTTCGTGCCAGCAGCCGCGGTAATACGAAGGGACCTAGCGTAGTTCGGAATTACTGGGCTTAAAGAGTTCGTAGGTGGTTGAAAAAGTTGGTGGTGAAATCCCAGAGCTTAACTCTGGAACTGCCATCAAAACTTTTCAGCTAGAGTTTGATAGAGGAAAGCAGAATTTCTAGTGTAGAGGTGAAATTCGTAGATATTAGAAAGAATACCAATTGCGAAGGCAGCTTTCTGGATCATTACTGACACTGAGGAACGAAAGCATGGGTAGCGAAGAGGATTAGATACCCTCGTAGTCCATGCCGTAAACGATGTGTGTTAGACGTTGGAAATTTATTTTCAGTGTCGCAGCGAAAGCGATAAACACACCGCCTGGGGAGTACGACCGCAAGGTTAAAACTCAAATGAATTGACGGGGACCCGCACAAGTAGTGGAGCATGTGGTTTAATTCGAAGATACGCGCAGAACCTTACCAACACTTGACATGTTCGTCGCGACTTTAAGAGATTAAAGTTTTCGGTTCGGCCGGACGAAACACAGGTGCTGCATGGCTGTCGTCAGCTCGTGTCGTGAGATGTTGGGTTAAGTCCCGCAACGAGCGCAACCCTCACTTTTAGTTGCCATCATTAAGTTGGGCACTCTGAAAGAACTGCCAGTGATAAGCTGGAGGAAGGTGGGGATGACGTCAAGTCCTCATGGCCCTTACGTGTTGGGCTACACACGTGCTACAATGGTATCTACAACAGGAAGCAAAACAGCGATGTTAAGCAAATCCTCAAAAGATACCTCAGTTCGGATTGCACTCTGCAACTCGAGTGCATGAAGCTGGAATTACTAGTAATCGTGGATCAGCGTGCCACGGTGAATGCGTTCCCGGGTCTTGTACACACCGCCCGTCACACCATGGGAGTTGGTTCTACCTTAAGGCAAGGTTTTAAACCCTTGACCACGGTATAGTCAGCGACTGGGGTGAAGTCGTAACAAGGTAGCCGTAGGGGAACCTGCGGCTGGATTACCTCCTTTCTAAGGATGAATGAAAATAAAATTTCATTCTAAATAATATACACAGGTAATGTTGACCGTCCTCATTTCTCTTCTTAAAGCAGTGTTTCTCTTGCATGGGGGCCGGTAGCTCAGTTGGTTAGAGCACACCCTTGATAAGGGTGGGGTCGAAAGTTCGAGTCTTTCTCGGCCCACCAATTTAAGATCACGGGGGATTAGCTCAGCTGGGAGAGCGCCTGATTTGCATTCAGGAGGTCAGCGGTTCGATCCCGCTATCCTCCACCAAAAAACACTTAGTTATAATAAATTGTAAATAAAAATAATAATTAATATCAATATCTATATCCGAACATTAGTAATGTTATTAGCTAATGTTCAAAATAAAAATTTGATTCAACACAGAATTTTTTTCTGTGCATAAATCAAGCGTTTAAGGGCGTGTGGCGGATGCCTTGGCACTGAAAGCCGAAGAAGGACGTGATATACTGCGATAAGTTTCGGGGAGCTGTATGTAAGTTTTGATCCGAAAATTTCCGAATGGGGAAACCCACCACTTTATGTGGTACTTTAAACTGAATACATAGGTTTAAAGAGACAACCTGGAGAACTGAAACATCTAAGTAACCAGAGGAAAAGAAATCAATTGAGATTCCGTTAGTAGTGGCGAGCGAAAACGGACTAGGCCAGCAGTTTTGATAAAAAAATTTGAATAGTTTGGAAAAGCTAACCACAGAGGGTGATAGTCCCGTATAAGTAATGTTTATTAAAATTCATGAGTAAAGCGGGACACGTGAAATCCTGCTCGAATATAGGGGGACCACCCTCTAAGCCTAAATACTCTTCAGTGACCGATAGTGAACTAGTACCGTGAGGGAAAGGTGAAAAGAACCCCTATTAGGGGAGTGAAATAGAACCTGAAACTGCATGCCTACAATCAGTCGAAGCTCTTTTTAGAGTGACGGCGTACCTTTTGTATAATGGGTCAGTGACTTAATTTATTTAGCAAGCTTAAGCCATCTAGGTGTAGGCGCAGCGAAAGCAAGTCTTAATAGGGCGAATAGTTAAATGAATTAGACCCGAAAACGAATGAGCTTACCATGAGCAGGTTGAAAGCAAGGTAACACTTGCCGGAGGACCGAACCAGTTGACGTTGAAAAGTCTTTGGATGACTTGTGGTAAGGGGTGAAAGGCCAACCAAATTCGTAGATAGCTGGTTTTCCGCGAAAACTATTTAGGTAGTGCGTTGAATAAATAGATGTTTAGAGGTAGAGCACTAAATGGGCTAGGGGGAAGAGATTCTTACCAAACCTAATAAAACTCCGAATGCTAAACATTGTTCTTCAGCAGACAGACTGTGGGTGCTAAGGTCCATGGTCGAGAGGGAAAGAGCCCAGACCACCAGATAAGGTCCCAAAATTATGATTAAGTGTGAAAGGATGTGGAAATTCCTTAACAGCCGGGAGGTTGGCTTAGAAGCAGCCATCCTTTAAAGATAGCGTAACAGCTCACCGGTCTAATAGAGTTTCTGCGCCGAAGATGTAACGGGGCTAAAATCATATACCGAATCTGTGGATTTATAATTTTTTCGAAAATTATAACTGGTAGCGGAACGTTCTGTAAGCCTGTGAAGGGATACCCGTGAGGGATCCTGGAGGTATCAGAAGTGCGAATGCTGACATAAGTAACGATAAAAGAAGTGAAAAACTTCTTCGCCGAAAATCCAAGGGTTTCTGCGCAAGGTTAATCCGCGCAGAGTTAGTCGGCACCTAAGGCGAGGGCGAAAGCCGTAGTCGATGGAAATAAGGTTAATATTCCTTAACCAGATGGCAGTGACGGATCTTGTAAGTTGTGAGTTCTTAATGGATTGAACTTGCTGCGAAAAGGTTCCAAGAAATAGCTCCATCATTAGACCGTACCCTAAACCGACACAGGTGGATTAATAGAGTATATTTAGGCGCTTGAGAGAATGATGTTGAAGGAACTCGGCAAAATGCTTCCGTAACTTCGGAATAAGGAAGACCTTTTTTAAGGCAACTTTTAAAAGGTGGCACAAGCTAGGGAGAAGCGACTGTTTATCAAAAACACAGGGCTCTGCTAACACGTAAGTGGATGTATAGGGTCTGACGCCTGCCCGGTGCTGGAAGGTTAATGCGATGGGTGCAAGCTCATTTCTGAAGCCCCAGTAAACGGCGGCCGTAACTATAACGGTCCTAAGGTAGCGAAATTCCTTGTCGGGTAAGTTCCGACCTGCATGAATGGCGTAACGATTTCTCCGCTGTCTCCAACATCAACTCAGTGAAATTGAATTCTCCGTGAAGATGCGGAGTTCGCGTAGTTAGACGGAAAGACCCCGTGCACCTTTACTGCAACTTTACATTGGTGTTAGGAAAAACATATTTAGCATAGGAGGGAGACATTGAAGCAAAGGCGTCAGCCTTTGTGGAGTCACCAGTGAAATACCTCTTTTGTTTTTCTTGATATCTAACTGGTAGCCGTTATCCGGCACCAAGACATTGTATGGTGGGTAGTTTGACTGGGGCGGTCGCCTCCCAAATAGTAACGGAGGCGTGCGAAGGTAGGCTCAGAACGGTCAGAAATCGTTCGTAGAGTGCAATGGCATAAGCCTGCCTGACTGTGAGACTGACAAGTCGAGCAGAGACGAAAGTCGGTCATAGTGATCCGGTGGTTCTGAGTGGAAGGGCCATCGCTCAACGGATAAAAGGTACGCCGGGGATAACAGGCTGATACTGCCCAAGAGCTCATATCGACGGCAGTGTTTGGCACCTCGATGTCGGCTCATCACATCCTGGGGCTGGAGCAGGTCCCAAGGGTTTGGCTGTTCGCCAATTAAAGTGGTACGTGAGCTGGGTTCAGAACGTCGTGAGACAGTTCGGTCCCTATCTGCTATGCGTGTAGAAGAATTGAGAGGAGTTGACCCTAGTACGAGAGGACCGGGTTGAACATACCACTGGTGGACCGGTTGTAGCGCCAGCTGCAGTGCCGGGTAGCTAAGTATGGACGAGATAACTGCTGAAAGCATCTAAGCGGGAAACTCACCTCAAAACTAGTTCTTCCTATAGAGCCGTGGTAGACCACCACGTTGATAGGCTGGATGTGGAAGCGCAGCAATGCGTGCAGCTGACCAGTACTAATAGCTCGATTGGCTTGATTTATGCACTGAAAAAAATTTTTATTCAAACTATGATAAAAATTAATTTTTGATAAAGAAATTCTTATCTTTTTTGATCGTTTTTTCTATTATTTTTTTATAATTTTGAACAGATATAACAGAGATAAATCCACCATCAAACTTTTTTATTTTAAGTTTCTTTGACTTGTGTAATATTTTTTCAAATTTTAATGTTGGATGAGGATTTTTGAATTTTTTTTTTTTAACAAATAGATATGAATTAAAATTTATATTTTTGTTATTTATTCTAATTTTACCATTAAATCTTTTGTTGTATCTATAATTAACTTTAAGAATTCTCTCGACATAATGTATGAAAGTTGATGTTGGCCCTATATTTATAAAACATATTTTGCCTTTTTTTTTGTTTAATTTTG
>CACEEW010000019.1 GCA_902558705.1 uncultured Pelagibacteraceae bacterium | reverse complement strand
GAAGTTCCTGTTATCATTGATGCCGCTTCAGAGGCAAGAAAAACTACCGCTGATGATATCTCAGATAATTCTGCAAATCTTCCAAGTGGAATATTGCTAATCATATCCCTTTTAAATTTTTTATTTTTTAGAAATTTTTTAGTCATTGGTGTTACAACAAAAGTAGGGCAAACAGTATTTACTCTGATATTATATTTTGCAAGATCAATAGACATACCTTTAGTTAAACCCTCTAATCCAAATTTGTTCATGTTATATACACTTCTTATTGGTCCACCCACATGTCCCATTTGAGAAGACATATTTACTATAGATCCACCAATTTTTTTTCGATTTTTAGATTTTATCATTTTTATTGCACACATGTGAGCAAGATTGAATGTGGCAATTGTATTTATCTTAACCATATATTCCATGTCTTTAGTTTTAACTTTTGTAAAATGCGCTGGAATATTATTTCCTGCATTATTGATCAAAATATCTATTTTAGATTGCTTATTAATAATTTCTTTGATTTCATCATAATTAGTAATGTCGCAGACATAAGATCTACATTTTGACTTAAGTTTTTTTATCTTTTTTGAAACTTCATCCAAATCTTTTTTTGTCCTACTGATTATTATAAGATTGGCTCCTGCCTCAGCTAAAGCTATTGCACAGGCTCTTCCAAGACCTTTTCCAGCACCAGTAACCACTGCTGTTTTATTTTTGAGGTTATAATTTTTTAAAAACATTATAAAAATAGTATTTTAATATCTGTATAAATCAACTCTATAGCAACAAAAAGTATTGCTAACAAACCAGCCCAAGCTATCCATTTATATTTTTTAATCCAATTTGATATTAATGTTGCTGCTGTTGCCATTAATATTATTGACAAAATTAGACCAAAAATTAGCAATCCATAATGATCTCCAGCAGCTCCAGCTACACCTAAAACATTATCTAAACTCATTGTAAAATCAGCTAATAAAATAGTCCAAATAGCTTTATAAAAATTTGAATTATCAATCTTAATGTTGTCTTTGTGATCAGTACCTTTAATCACATCTATATAAAGTTTATAGACTATGTAAAGAAGAAGTAATCCACCTAATAATCTTATACCAGTTATTTGTAATAAGTATGCAGTTAATAAAGTTAAAACTATTCTTAATACTACTGCCCCTCCGATACCCCAAAAAATAATCTTTTTTCTTTGCTCTAAAGGAAACTTAGATGCAACCATTCCAATAATAATTGCATTGTCCCCAGCTAAAACTAGATCAATTAAAATAATTTGAGTTAAAATAGTAAGTTGTTCTTGAGAAAATAAATCAATTGGCATTACTTCCTAGTATCATATCTGCGCCTTTTTCTGCAATCATTATCGTAGGTGCATTAGTGTTACCAGATGTAATATTAGGCATTATAGATGCATCTATAACTCTTAAATTTTGCAAACCATGAACTTTAAGCTCATCATTAACTACAGAATTTTCATCATTTCCCATTTTACATGTGCCAACAGGATGAAAAATAGTTTGAGTAAATTTACTTCCTTCTTGAACAAGTTCTTCATCTGATTGAAATTGAGATCCAGGCCTTAATTCCTCTGGTTTATATTTTTTAAAAGTGTCAGTTTGAAAGACAATATCCCTAACTAATCTAAGTCCATCTGCCGCAACTTTTCTATCATCATCTGTTGATAAATAATTCATTTTAATTTTTGGTTTTTCTCTACTATCACTACTAATAATATTTATTTCTCCTCTACTAGTTGGTCTAATATTTGCAACTGTTGGAGTAAAAGCATGAAAGTCATGAAGAGCTGCACCTCCAAGTTTATCAGTACTTATTGGTTGAACATGAAACTGCAAATTAGGAGTTTCTCTTGAAGAATCACTTTTTGCAAATAAACAAAGTTGACTCGCACCCATTGTCATTGGTCCTGATCTATTAAATATAAACTCTAAACCAATCATTAAATTTCCAAATAAACTATTTATTTTTTTATTAAGCGATTTAATATTCTTTATTTTATAAACAGGTCTAAACATTAAGTGGTCTTGTAAATTTTGACCAACACCTTTTAAATCTTTAATTATATCAATCCCTAAATTAGATAGTTTAGTGCTATTTCCTATTCCAGATGTTTGTAAGATTTGAGTGGATCCAATAGAACCGGCGCTTAATAAAATTTCTTTATTTGCGCTAACTATATTGTTTTCATTACCCTTCCAAAAAGATACACTGACAGCTTTAGTTCCATCAAAATTTATTTTTTTAACATGACAATTTGTTTCAATCTTTAAATTCTTCCTTTTTTTAATTGGATTTAAATATCCAACCGCCGCACTACATCTTAGACCGTTTTTTTCAGTAACTTGAAAATAACCACAACCAAAATTATCTCCTTTATTAAAATCATCAATTTTTGGAATTCCTTTCTCTTCAGCTGCATCCATAAATCTTTCAAGTAAATCTAACTTAATTCTTGGATCAGATACTGATAAAGGGCCATTGTCACCATGATAAGCATTTTTGCCTCTTTCTTGATTTTCTGATTTGATAAAATAGGGTAAGACATCTTTCCAACTCCACCCTTTGTTTCCCAGTTGACGCCAAATATTGTAGTCTTGTTCTTGACCTCTTATATATAAAAGCCCATTAATAGATGAACTACCTCCCAAAGTTTTTCCTCTTGGATATGGAATAGATCTATTTGCCATAGTCTTGTCTGGCTCTGTTTTATAACACCAATCAACCTCAGGATTATGCATTGTTTTATAATAACCAACTGGAATATGAATCCATGGATTGCTATCTTTACCTCCAGCTTCAATTAATAAAACTTTAGTATTAGGATTTTCTGAAAGTCTATTCGCTAGAACACATCCAGCAGAACCAGCACCAATAATTATATAATCAAAGATTTCCATTTGTAGTTGAATAGTTATTTTATTTATATTTGTTTATACTTCATATTACTCAATTGTCACTTGTGTGAGCTTTGTTTTTCTGATTGAATTATGTTGTTATAATTAACTAACAAGAGGAAAAATAATGAAAAAAATCATTTCAATGTTATTTGCAACGGTTTTAGTGCTAGGATTTGTTTCCAATGCTAATGCTGCAAAAACACTAAAATGTCAGACTGTTCTTAACACTAAGGCTGATGAAGTTAAGATGTTAAAGGACTTTACTGATACAGTAACTGAATTAACGAGTGGATCGTTAAAGTTTGAAATACTTCCTGCGGGAGCTGTTGTTGGGGTTAAAGAAACTCTAGATGCAGTTGACAAAGGTTTGATTGATTGTGGATTCGCATGGACTCACTATTGGTCAGGTGATCACCCTGCAGCAATGCTATTTGGTTCTCCAGTAGCTGGTGGTGGAGTAGGTATTGATAACTTAGCGTTCTTATCTTGGTTCCAATATGGTGGTGGTAAAGAATTATACGACCAACTTTGGAAAGAAATGGGAAGAGATATCAAAGGATTTATGTTACAACCAGTTGGACCTGAAGCTTTAGGTTGGTTTCCAAAACCAATTAAAGATATGGCCGACTTTAGAAAATATAAATTCAGAACTCCTCCAGGAATTCCAGGACAAACTTACAAAGACATTGGTATAGCATCTGTTGCTATGGGTGGTGGAGATATTCTTCCAGCTCTTGAAGCAGGAACTATTGATGCTGCTGAATGGTGTTGTCCTAAACCAGACTTAACATTTGGTTTCCAAAAAGTATTAAAGCACTACTACCTACAAGGTTTACACCAAGTAGTCGTAAATGCTGACTTTTACATTACTGGAAAAACTTATAAAGCGATGAGTGCTCATGAGAAGAAGTCACTTGAGGTAGCTGCTAATGCTTCGTTAGCTAAATCTTTAAGTTATAGAATCTATGAAAATGGAAAAGCTCTACAAGAACTTACTACTAAGCATGGGGTAAAATTAGAAGATACTCCGTCAGACTACTTCGTAGAATACATGGCTGCAGCTAAAGCTACATTGAACAAAAATGCTGAGAAAAATAAATTTTTCAAGGAAGTATATGATTCAATGAAAAACTTTGCTGATGTAGCTGTTCCGTTCTGGAGTGGTGCACAAATGTCAAATGCGAAGCTAGGAATGGCTCACGCAGCAACATTAAAGTAATCAGTAATTAATCTTGATTTGATTAGAGCGGACTTTTACAGTCCGCTCTAATTTTTTAACTAAAATTTTATGACTGACGAACCATCAAAACTAGATATTTCAGATGAAATGATTGCTGAAAGGCGAGGTGGTTCAGGCAAGATGCCAGATGATATGCCATATTGGATGGCTCAATCAATTATCAAAATAGATAAATTCAGTAAAATTGTTGGAAGTATTGTTTGCTGGATTTTAATGCCATTAATTTTTGCGATGACTTATGAAGTTTTAGCAAGAAAACTATTTTTAGCACCTACAATTTGGGCCTACGACATAAGCAGGTTTTTGTATGGGGCATTGTTTATGTTGGGAGCTGGATATGCACTTTCAAGAGGAGTTCATATTAGAGCAGATTTTTTATATAGAAATTTTAAAACCAAAACTCAGGGGACAATAGATTTTTGGTTATATCTATTGTTTTATTTTCCTGGTCTTATTGTTTTTCTTTATATGACAATTGGATTTGTGGGTGAGTCAATTCAAAGAGGTGAGAGGGGTATGGATACTACCTGGATGCCATATATGTGGCCTATTAAAACTTGTTTATTAATTGGAATAATATTTTTGCTAATTCAAGGTATCTCGGAATTATTTAAGAGTTATTGGGCTGCAAAAAAAGGTGAATGGCCTGGAGAATCTAAATGATTGCTGAATTAATAGATCCAGCGATTTTAGGTTTTATTTTAGTGGGTGTAATGTTGTTTGCAATATTTGTTGGATTTCCAATATCATTTACTTTGATATTTTTAGGATTTGTATTTGGTTACTTAGGTTTTGGAAAATTAGTTTTCTATTTAATGACCCTTCAATTTTCCATGGTAATGACGGAACAAACTCTTGCTGCCGTTCCACTCTTTGTCTTTATGGGGATTATGATGGAACAGGCTGGTTTAATGGAAAGATTGTTTTCAGCTTTTCAACTGATGTTGGCTAAAGTAAGAGGATCTTTATATTATGCAGTTTTATTTGTTTCTGTAATATTTGCAGCTGCAACAGGAATTGTGGGAGCCTCAGTTACAATTCTTGGAATTATGGCTGCGAAATCAATGAATAGATCAGGCTATGATGTAAGACTTGCAGCTGGAACAATCACTGCTGGTGGAACTTTAGGAATTTTAATTCCACCAAGTATTATGCTTGTAGTGATGGGTCCTATAATGGAAATTCCTGTTATTGATTTATTTGCAGCAGCAATTTTCCCAGGGATTTTACTAGCTACTTTGTATGCAGCCTACACAACAATTAGATGCATGATTAATCCAAAATTAGGACCAGTGTTAACTGAAGATATGAGAGCCGCAAGCATGAAAGAAGTATGGGTAGAGTTTTTTTTAGGATTAGTACCACCAGCTGCATTAGTTTTTGCTGCATTAGGAAGTATTTTATTTGGATTTGCAACTCCAACAGAGGCTGCGGGCTGTGGAGCAATGGGTGCGCTCTTATTATCTTTAGCTTATAAAAAATTAACGTTGCCAAAACTTCAAGAAGCTTTGGTTAAAACTCTTGAGATAACTGCTTTAATAATGGTTTTAGTTGCTGCATCAAATTTTTTTGGTGCCGTGTTTGCTAGATTAGGAACCCCTACATTATTAACTGAATTTTTATTAGGTCTAGAAATGAATAAGTATTTAATCCTGGCAATGATAATGGTCATGATTTTCTTGTTAGGTTGGCCGTTAGAATGGGTCCCTATAGTGATGATAATTATTCCAATTATTTTACCACTAGTAGAGGCTTTAGGTTTTAATTTAACTTGGTTTGCAATATTAGTAGCTGTAAATTTACAGACCGCCTGGCTATCTCCTCCAGTTGCTCTATCAGCATATTTTTTAAAAGGAGTGGTACCTGAGTGGGATCTTAAGGATATCTATTATGGGATGATGCAATTTATGGTCTTACAAGTCATAGGATTAGTTTTAATTATTGTATTTCCCCAAATTGCTCTTTGGTTGCCAACTCTCTTATATGGACAGTAGAAAATTTTAGTTTTATATTGTTTAAGTGAGTCAACAAAAATCAAAAAAAACACTTATTAATTGGGATTTAGTTTCAGTAAATCCAAATAATAAGAATTGGGATTGGAAAGATTTATTTTATTTTTGGGGCGTTAACATTCAAAGTATTATTGGATTTTCACTTATTGCATCTCTTTATATTATTTATGATATGAACTCGTTGGTTGTTTTTTTTGGTACAGTATTAGGTTCTTTTTTGGTTTATTTATTTTCAAATTGGATTGGAAAACCGTCACAAAAATTTGGATTACCGTTTGTCGTTTTATTGAGATCCTCATTAGGTTTTAATGGTGCTAAAATTTTTGGATTATTTAGATGTATAACTGGAATTTTTATGTTTGGAGTTCAAACATATTTTTTATCAAAAGCTATAGTTTACTTAATTAGGATAGGTATTTTTTCATTTAATCCTGAAATATTAAATAAAGAAATTTTTTTAATGTTCTTTTTAGGATTAAATATCATCGACTGGTTCTCACTTTTAATTACAATCATCGCTCAAGGATTTTTGTTTAGTGCAGGAATGATTTTTAATAGGAA
>CACEEW010000018.1 GCA_902558705.1 uncultured Pelagibacteraceae bacterium | reverse complement strand
CAAAATTTCTTGAAAATTTAGCGAGGAAATTAACAAGTTATTATTACTCCAAATTGAACAAAACCTTTAAAGTTTCAAATAAATTAAAGGGAAGGGGATATGATCCTGTTACGACCTCAGATAAAGCGTTTGAAAAATTTATTAGAAATGAGATTAAAAAAAAATTTCCAAACCATCAAGTGATCGGTGAAGAATTTGGTTATAAGAAAACCAAAAGTGAATACTCTTGGATGATAGACCCTATTGATGGAACTAGATCCTATGTAATAGGAAATCCTACTTGGAGCAATTTAGTTTCTCTAAATTATAAAGGCACGCCTGTAGTTGGTTTAGCTAATTATCCAGTCCTCAGAAAATTTTACTTTAATTCCTCAGATAAGTTAGCTTATGTAGTTGAAAACGGAAAAAGAAAGAAAATAAAAGTTAATAAAAAAGTTTCTTTTAGAAATATTAAAATGTCAGCTGCTTTTCATGGAATGTTATCCTTAAATAAACAAAAAAAAATACCTAAAATCTTAAAGTTAATGCAATTCCCTTGTGCAGATGCCCTAAGTTATTCTCACCTTGCAGAAGGAAAAGTAGATGTTGTTATTCAATGTGCAAATAAAAAATGGGATATTCATCCTTTAATTCCAATTATAAAAGCTGCCGGTGGTGTGGTAAGTACCTGGAATAATAACGATGCGATTAAAGCTGGTAATATTGTTGCCTCCGCCAATTCAAAAATTCAGGATAAAATTTTGAAATTATTGAAACCTGTTTCTATGTAGTTTTGCCAAGAAGATTAACTATTAATACTCCTGAAATAATTAAAGTTAAACCAACAATAGTATAAGTATCTGGCATCTGATTAAACTTATACACTCCAATAATTGTTGTGGCTATAATACACAGACCCGCAAATGAAGCATAAGTAATACCCACAGGAATAAATTTCATTACAATTGATAATGCAAACATACAAGCAACTATTGTTATTGCTGTTAATAAGCTTGGTAATAATAATGTAAAACCATTAGCGCCTTTAGCAAAGCCATTTGCTGCAGTCCCTAAAATTACTGCAAGTATAAGGACTATGTACGCAATTATATTACTCACAATTTAAGAGTATTATTATTTGGTAATTTTATCTACAAATTTTTCTACTATTGGAGCTACAATTGTTGTAGCAGCTAATGCAACAGGTAAGCTTATTGACCAAGCCTTAAAAAATCTCCTAAAATAGAGTTCATCATAACCAGTATTTATATATGTAATTATAAGTGTCATGATCAAACTCATGCCAAGACCCATGAAGAATATAAATATTAGTTTTGAATATTTTTTTGGAAACATTACTTTTTAGACCACTTTATAGCATCTTCCATTCTGTCGTCACCCCAGAATAGTTCATTATCAACCATAAATGAGGGACTACCAAAAATTTTATTTTCACGAGCGGCATCTGTATTTAAAAAATATTCATCTTTTATTTCTTTAGTTTTAGACTCAATTATGATCTCATCTCTATTCAAACCCAATTCCTTACATACCTCAGAGAGACTAGGTTCCACCGCAGGCTCTTTTCCTTCTTGAAACCATTTTTTATAAGTTAGTCTTACATAGTTTACTCCCCAACCCATCTTTAAACCAAGTATTGCTATTTGATTTGCCAAATCAAATTCTGATAAAGGGTAGGGTACAGGCGTTTTTGCAAAAAATTTATATCCCTCAGCTCTTCTTTCAATATCTCTCCACATATAATTGACTTTGTTAATTTTATCTTTTGGAAAAGGAATATTGTTCATTTCTTTCATGATCATTCTTACACTAAAAGGTTTCCAATTAAATTTTACTTGATTTTTTTTTTCAACATCAAGAATTCTAGTAACAGACAAATAAGTATAAGTACTACCTATTGAAAAATAGAAATCTATATCTTTCATATAGCTTGTTTTTGTAACTCAATTTGAAGTTTTTGAATCATAATCATAGGTGATTTCATGTAAGGATGGATCTTATGAGCCTCAATATAACTATCAATGGCTTTTTCATAATTTTTTAAAGCTATTTGAACTAATCCTTGTCCTGTTAATGCACCAAAATGCCTTTTTTCAATTTGAAGGACTTTGTTTATGTCTGACTGGGACAATTCATATTGACCCATTAAATAAAGCACAGTTGCTCTTTTATTCCATGCTTCTGCCCAATTAGGATCTTTATCAATTACTTTTGTAAAAATATCGTAAGCTTCCTCAAGCTTATTTTCATTCATAAATAAAGAGCCCTCTGACAAAAGCTTCGTCAACTTATTCTGAGAGGGATGTGTAGACCACAAATTCCAAATTTTGTCTTCTATTTTTTTAGAATTTTCAAAGTTAAGAGCACTTTTTAATTGAATAAATAATTTATCAAATTCTTTTTTATTATCATTAGCGAATAAAGATGATGAGAATATAAAAAATAAAAAAATAAATGAAATTTTTTTCACTTATTTGGACATTGGAGTAGCGCCAGTTTCCAAACTAACAATTTTTCCATCTTTATATTTATAAACTGCCATTACAGCTTCTACATTTCCATCATTAAATGTAACTATTGAATGATGAACACCAACTTCATCATTTTCGTAGACTACTCTTGCTTTATCTTGATTAATATCGCCACTCATTGCCCATTTTATAACATCAGCCTTACCTATGGTATTTCCTGATTTGTGCATTGTAAATTTAAAATCATCATGTAAAAGTTCATTCATTGTTGCTTCATCTTTCTTATCAATTGCATCAGTATATCTTTTTAATATAGACATTTATTCTCCTTAATTGTTAAAGATCACTCTCATTTCTTAATTTTAATTTTTCAGAACCTAAACCCTTAACGTTTAATATATGTATCTGGATAATTAGTAAGATACTCCTCTGAAATTGGTATCATTAACGCACTTTCTATAACAGCTCCAGCTTCCCTTCTTTTCTCAGTAAGTTGCTTATCATCTCTAAAAGCTTGGAGTGCTTCCATGTTCGGAAATTGCATTACTGTATGAAGTTTTGATGGATCATCTTTTTGTGTTCCCGCAAAAATAAACTTTATTCCATGTTCTTTTAATTTTCCGTCCTGAGCATAAACCATCTCTTTCCAAGTTTTAAATCCTTTAGTAATTGTAATTTCACCTTTAACCAATATTCCCATACGAACCTCCTTAATTGTTAAATATAAATTTTATCAGCTAAACCGTAACAAAGTACAGCACTTAAAATAGTTAAAAATAAAGGTGCATAAATTGCTTCATCTGAAGTTTTGTCAGTATGTCCAAGTTTATTTATCTTGGTACTATAAAAACCAACTATAAATGCTGATAAGTTTTGTAAAAATATTAAATTAAAGAATGCCCAGGTTGCTTCTAAACCATTGGGTCTAACAAATCCCACATAAATTGCCATTACAGTTGATCCTATGAATATAGAACCAAAAAATCTGACTATGCCAGCACCGGTATCATGCATTCCATATTGATTTAAAAAAGATTGCGTTTGAAAAACACATCTAAAACCATAATAAGCAAACCCTATAAAATGAATTAAAAATACTGCTAAGTAAATTATTCCATTAAATTTTTCTAACATAATTTAAATCCTTTAGCTAAATATTGGTCTAATCTCGTCTTCAATAGTACCTTCTATTGCAACCTCTTTCAATTGCTCTAAAAGTTTTACATATTCAGGATCTGCAGACATGTTAGCGTCAGCATCATTATCACCTTCAAACATAGATCCAATTAAAGTTTCTCTTATTGTTCTTGGATCTCCACCCATTTGAAAAGAAAAATAGACATCATGGTTAGGATAATGTTTTTTTCTAACTGCTGCTAAACCTTTTCCAATTTCCATAGCTTTTCCTAAACCATCATCTTTAACTCTCATTGTTCTAGTATAAATTACCTTCATTGTTTCTCCTTATTTAGTAAAAGTTTAGATACTTTTATTTAGCATTAAAATCTATGACATCATCTGTACACTCAACAAATTTATGAGGTTCATAGAAATCATTCATAGACTCTAATTGTTTATTAATTGCATCTGGATCAGTACCTTTCCACCAACAATACATTGTTAAATTATCACCTGGTGTATTCCAACTCATTTGACATTTTGCATTTTCACTTGTCATTGCTTTAGTCATATCTTCCATAGACATTGAACCAGTAACTTCAATCATTTTAGCTTTTGCTTCTTTTGACTTAAAAGTGTGTGTTACTATATAATTTTTCATATTTCTCCTATTTTACTTTTGTTAAATCATAAATCGAATAGCTATCTATAACAGCATCCATAACAGGTTTTGATACCTCAGTCCCTTCAATAAACTTATGCAATGCAGGTTCATCAATGCAAAATATCTTAAACATTACAGTTTTTTTATCTGGGGCTACCGTTCCAATAGTTTTTTCCACTACTGCAACTTTAGCTCTTTCTGCCAAACCCTCTGGTGATTGCATAAATCCCATAAACTTTTCTAACATACCTTCTTTTAATTTAGCCACTATTAACATTTCTTTTTCCATTTTTTCTCCTTTTTATTTAATATGTATATTCGCCACTCATTTGATTCATTGAATGAGCAAATCCACTTTTTCCTTTAAGATTTTGTCTGCTTGAAAAACCAGTTCCTGAAATTTTTTCATATTTTCCAGTACCCCCAACAATTATAAAAGTTCCAGATCCACCTTGGCCTCCAGTTCCTTTACCTTTGTAATTTATAAAAACTTTTTCACCATCAGCTAAATAAAAAGTACACATACCTGTTTCATCTTCAAACTTACCACCCACTAATGTAAGTCCTCCAACACAATTCATTGTAGATTTATCAAATATACTATTAGGGTCTTTATCAGCGAGACCTGCATTTCCATCATAAGTTATAGCCATATTACCATTGCCAGCATTCATGATATTCATTTCCCAAGATCCCATACCACTTGCATTAAATTTCCCTGAATTAGCAAAAGCTAATGTAGAAATAATTGTAAATATTAAAGTTATTATTATTTTTTTCATTTTTGCTCCTTTTTATTAATATAAAGTTTGAATTACTTTTTTGACTCTTTCAGCTCCGTTAGGTACTAAGGCTTCAACGTAAGAATGACATTTGTCAGTTTTAGCTTTGTCATATTTCGATCCGTAATGTTTATCCACTGCTTTATTAACTCCTTCATCCCACTCTTTTTCTGGAATACCTATTTCAAGAGCGTAAGATTTTAAAACCTTTACAGTTGATATAGATTTTTCTTTCATTGCATATTCAAATGTTTCACCAGATGGAAGAAAGTAGTTAGCCATATAAATACCAATGCAGTCCCAAGCTTTGGACTTATCGTTGTCACTCATACCAGCCAATGATGCAGTTGATATTAGAATCGCCACACAGTAAGTAGCAAATATTTTTAAAATATTTTTTATTAGCATTGCATCTCCACTTAAATAAAGATCTCCGCTAATCTTTATTTAATTTTACGATAATTAAATATATGTCTTAAAAGTAACAGTTTTGTTACATACCAGCTATGCGATATTATAACCAACTAGGAATAGGTAAGTTTTTTTCTTTTAAAAATGATTTGTTAAACATCTTTGAGTTGTATTTATCTGATCTATCACAAAGGATAGTCACAATAGTTTTTCCTGGCCCTAATTCTTTTCCTAATCTAATTGCTCCAGCAATATTAATTCCACAACTAGTTCCTAAACTTAATCCCTCATTTTGAATTAAATCATAGAGAATAGGTAAAGCTTCTTTATCATCTATTGAATACGCATCATCAATTTTTGCATTTTCAAAATTTTTGGTAACTCTACTAGATCCAATTCCTTCAGTTATAGAATTTCCATCAGACTTTAACTCTCCGTTTTTAATATAGTTATAAAGAGAAGATCCTTTTGGATCTGACAAATAAATTTTTACATCTTTATTTTTTTCTTTTAGAAAATTACTTACACCTGAAATCGTTCCACCAGTTCCAGAAGAGCAAACAAAACCATCTACTTTACCGTCAGTTTGTTCCCAAATTTCTTTTCCAGTTCCCTCATAATGACCTTTGGCATTGGCAGTGTTATCAAATTGGTTAGCCCAGACCACCCCATTATTACTTGTGGGTCTTAATTCATCAGCTAATCTAGCTGCAACTTTAACAAAATTATTATCATCTTTGTAAGGTTTGGCTGGTACTAATCTTAATTCAGCACCTAAGTTTCTTAAAGTATCTTTTTTTTCTTGGGTTTGATTATCGTTCATTACAATAATAGTTTTATAACCAAGAGAATTACCTAATAGTCCTAAGCCTATACCAGTGTTTCCAGCTGTGCCTTCAACAACAATACCACCTTTTGAGATCAATTTTTTTTCTTGAGCATCTTTAATAAGAGCTAAAGCAGCTCTATCTTTAACAGAGCCACCAGGATTTAAAAATTCAGCTTTGCCATAAATATTACATCCAGTAATTTCTGAGGCTGCTCTTAATTTAATTAAAGGAGTATTTCCAATTCCAGAAATAAAATCTTCTTGGTTATTTTTCATTATCATTTTCTTTTGAGTCTTCTGTTACAGCATAGGGTTTAAATTCACCAGAAGTTGTACCAACATTTCTTGCAGGTATACCAATCATTACCGCATTATCAGGAACGTTCTTTGTAATAACTGCGTTAGCTCCAACTTTAGCATTCTTTCCAATTATAACTGGACCTAATATTTGTGCACCAGAGCCAACAACAACATTATCCATTAATGTTGGATGTCTTTTAATTTCTCTTTGACTATCAGAGTTTATACTTGGAGCGATACCTCCTAAAGTTACCATATGATAGATTGTAACGTTGTCTCCAATTTCAGATGTTTCTCCAATGACCACGCCCATTCCATGATCAATAAATAAATTTTTTCCAATTTTAGCCTTAGGATGAATTTCTATACCTGTTAAGAATCGTGAAAGTTGTGAAATGATTCTTGCAATCAAATCAAACTTAGCGATAGCAAAAAAATTAGCTATCTTGTGAAAAAAAATAGCTTTAACTCCTGGATAAGTTAAAATTAAACTTAACTTTGATTTTGCCGCAGGATCTCTATCTATTATAGATTGTAAAAAATCATTCATAAGTATTTGTCAGCTTGATAAAAATAATTAATGCTTATATAGTTGTTTTAAACAGTATTTAAAGGAGAAATTATGTACAAAAACACTAATTGTTTTCATCTAGCAATCCCTTGTGGAGATCTAGAAACAGCAAAAAAGTTTTATAGCGAAACTTTGGGTTGCCGACTTGATAACTCTGCTCAAGAATGGGCTGATGTTGATTTTTGGGGAAATGAATTAACACTTCATGCAAGTGATCATAAGTTAGACAGTGAAAGACATGACGTGGACATGGGAAATGTTTCCGTTCCTCATTTTGGTGTTCATTTATCTAGAAAAGATTTTGATGCTTTAAAAAATAGATTGAAAGAAAATGGTGCGAAATATTATGATGAAC
>CACEEW010000017.1 GCA_902558705.1 uncultured Pelagibacteraceae bacterium | reverse complement strand
TTTTCAACTCTTAAATTAGATTTAAAAGGAATTTATTATATGCCAAGTGTAATTAAAGCAGCAAAATTTGGTGATGCAGCTATCATAAAAGCAATTATACAGATCTTAAAAAATGAAAATATAAAGGTAATCAGTTCAATATTTTACAATCCAGAATTAGCTTTGAATAGAGGTAATTATACAAAAGCCAAACCAAATCAAAGTGATAGAAATTCTATTAAGAAAGGTATTAGTTTTTTTAAAAAATTAAATAACCTTGATCATGTACAAGCACTAATTATAAAAGATGGTAAATTATTAGCTAAAGAAGATAATCGAGGAACAAAAAAAATGTTATCAAATCTTAAAAGAAGTTCTGGTGGTATTTTGATTAAATTTCCTAAAAAAAAACAAGATCTCAGAATGGATCTACCAACTGTAGGGTTAAATACTTTTCAAGACTGTAAAAAATTTGGTTTAAAGGGAATAGTTCTTAAGGCAAAAAAAAATATTTTTTTAGATAAACTTAAATGTATCAATTTTGCAAATAGAAACAGAATATTTATTAAAGTTATATGAAAAAAATATTTGTTTTAACAGGTGAGCCTTCTGGTGATAAGCTAGCATCAGAGGTAATTTCTAAACTTAAAAACAAAAACTCAAATATTGAATATTTATCTGTTGGAGGACCTAACCTTAGAAATCTAGGTATCAAATCTATATTTGACCTTAAAGATATTACATATCTAGGATTTACTAGTGTTTTATTAAATATCTTAAAAATAAGAAAAAAGATTAATACCACTGTAGAGGAAATTATTAATTTTAATCCAGATATTTTATTTAGTGTTGATAGCCCAGATTTCACTATGAGGGTTGCTGAAAAAGTAAAAATAATAAACCCTAAAATAAAAACTATTCATTATGTTGCTCCTCAAGTCTGGGCTTGGAGAGAAAGTAGAATTAAAAAGATCAAAAACTTCATTGATCATATTCTTTTATTATTTGATTTTGAAAAGAAATACTTTGACAAGGAGAATGTTAAAAGTACATTTGTTGGGCACCCTTTAATAGAAAATCAAAAAAAGATTAAAACAAATTTAGATAATTTCTTAACTGATAATAAAAAGATTATTTCTATATTTCCTGGTAGTCGAAAATCAGAGACAACAGTTTTGCTACCAATTCTTTTAAATTTTATTCAACTTATGAACCAGAAAAGTTTGGAATATACATTTGTTTTTCATTCTACAGATGAGAACAAAGAATTTATTGTAAGTTCAATTAAAGACAAAAAAATTGAAAATCTAAATGTTATTTCTGATGATGACTTAAAATCTCAAGTTTTATCTAAATCTATTTTTGCCATTTGTAAGTCTGGAACTGTTTCCTTACAAGTATGTAGTGCTCAAATTCCCTCAATCATTATCTATAAATTAAATTTTATAAATTTTATGATCTTAAAATTTTTAGTTAACGTAAAATTTGCTAATATTATTAATATTATTAATAATAAAGAAGTAATTCCCGAGCTACTACAAAGTGAATGCAATGCTAATGAAATTTTTAAGTCAGTTAATTATTTATTAAAAAAACCAGAGTTAATTAAAAAACAGCTTGAGGAGTGCAATAAAACTTTAGAAGGGATTAGATCTAAATCTTCATCTTCTACTGAGGCATCGTTAATTTTACAAAATTATCTTGTTACTTAATCTTTTTTTCACTTCTTCTTTGCCTAAAGAGATAATTATATCATAAATACCTGGTCCAAACTTTGAACCAGTTAAAGCTATTCTTAATGGCTGACCAACCCCTTTAAAATTTGTGTCATTAGATTTAATTAGCCCATTAATTATTGGCTCTAATGCTTCTTTGTTAAGTTCAGTAATTTTTGCAAATTGATTTTTAAAGTCTGAAATGACTTTTTTGGCTTTGTTATCAATTAATTTAAGATCTTCTTGATTAAAATTGATTTCATCAACTATTATATACTGACCATTTATAAATATATCTTCTAATGTTTTGGCCTTATTTTTTAAGAAAGTTAAAGATTTTTTAATTTTCTCTTGCTTTTCAGATTTAATTTCATTTTTAAATAATTTACAGTAATCCATAAATTTATCGTATAAGTCTTTTTCATCAATACTTTTTATATAGTGTTCATTCATTGATAGAATCCTGCTCATATCAAGTTTTGATGGTGATTTACCTACTCCTTCCAAATTAAAGTATTTTACACTTTCTTCTAAAGTAAATATTTCCTTATCTTTAAAGGACCAACCCAATCTGAGTAAGTAATTTCTAAGAGCATCAGGCATGATACCGATTTTAGAATAATCATCTAATGTTGAAGCCTTATCTCTTTTTGAGAGTTTTTTCCCCTCAATTGTATGGATTAATGGTATGTGAGCAAAAGAAGGCAAATCCCAGTTCATTGCTTGATAAATTTGAATTTGTTTAAAAGTATTTATTTTATGATCATCTCCTCTAATAATATGAGTCATATTCATTTGATGATCATCTACAGAGGCTGATAAGTTATATGTAGGAGTACCATCATTTCTTAATATTATAAAATCCTCAATAGTGTTGTTTTCTATTTCCACATCACCTTGAACTAAATCTTTTAGTATAGTGGATCCTTCTGTTTTACTTTTAAACCTTATGACTGGCTTTATATCTTTTGGCGCATCAGCTTCTTTTTTTTCCCTCCATTTTCTATCATAGATATAGGGGATTTTTTTTTGTCTTGACCTTTTCTTTTGTTCTTCTATTTCCTCATTTGAACAATAACATTTATATGCATGACCATTTTTTAATAATTCATTAGCAATCTTAATATGATCATCTATTTTTTTTGATTGGATATATTCTTCTCCGTCATGAGTAATACCTATCCATTTTAGAGATTGTATGATTTGTTTTTTGTATTCATCTTTTGATCTTTCCTTGTCTGTATCTTCAATTCTTAAATAAAAATCACCCTTTTGGTTTTTAGAATATAACCAATTAAATAGAGCAGTTCTTACTCCACCAATATGCAGTGGACCAGTAGGTGATGGAGCAAATCTAGTTGCTACTTTTTTCATTGAAATTGTTTAGACTATTTTACTAGAAGTTTCTATATAAAGATACTAAAACACCTTGAACTTTAACTCTATCTGGACCAAAAATTTTAGTTTCGTAGTTTTTATTAGCGCTTTCTAATGCAACTACCTTGCCTTTTTTTCTAATTCTTTTAAGCATAGCCTCATGTTCATCTATTAAGGCTACTACAATTTTTCCATTATCTGCAGTATCTGTTCTTTTGATAATAACTGTATCACCTTCGTTAATTCCTGCTTCTATCATTGAATCACCTTGAACTTTAAGACCAAAATAGTCACCATTTTTTTCTAAGTTGCTTGGTAAGGGAATTCTTGAAACCTCATTTTGTATTGCTTCAACAGGTGTTCCTGCTGCTATCTTTCCTAAAACTGGCACCTCAATATCATCAGATAATGGTTTTTCTTCATCTAAACCACCCTTTATAACGCTAGGAGAAAAACTGTTATAAATATCATTGGCTGATGCAGTTTCTGGCAATTTAATAACTTCGATAGCTCTTGCTTTATGAGCAAGTCTTTTAATAAATCCTCTTTCTTCCAATGCACTAATTAATCTATGGATTCCTGATTTAGACTTTAAATTTAATGATTCTTTCATCTCTTCATATGAAGGAGAAACACCAGAGCTTCTCAACTTCTTGTTGATAAATAACAGTAGGTTTTTTTGTTTTTTAGTAAGCATAAGAACAAATATCGTACAAAATCTGTTCTACAAAAGTTCTCTACAATTCACAATAGTAAAAAAAGTCAATAAAATAGGGGATTATTTGACTAAAGAACTGAAAAAATAGAATTATTATCAAGATCTTTCAAAAGTGATTCACCAATTAAAAAAGTTTTAATAGATGTCTTGTTTGAGAGTTCCAGCAGTTCATCCTTTGTTTTAATTCCACTCTCTGAAATTAATGGACCTCTGTGATTTATTAAAACATTATGAATATCGTAAGTTGTATTTATATCAGTTTTCAAAGTTTTTAAATTTCTATTATTAATACCAATTGAAGCATCTTTGAATCTTAAGGCACTCTTTGCTTCTTCAACAGTATGAACTTCAACAATTACTGACATGTTTAAGTTAAGTGCTTCGTGATATAAATCATCAGCAAGTTTATCACTGACACCAGCCAATATGATTAATATTGCATCAGCCCCTTTGCTACGAGCATAAAGGACTTGATATTTATCAATAAAGAAATCTTTACATAAAATTGGAAGATCACATTGTTGTTTACAAAAAGAAATATCCATCATGTCACCTAAAAAATATTCTTGTTCAGTTAATACTGATAAACATGTAATATTTTTACTTTTATAAATTTTAGCTATATCTTGGGGAAAATAATCCTCAATGATAATACCAGCTGATGGACTGGCTTTTTTTATCTCACCAATGATAGATATTTTTCCATTTTTTATATTATCAGAAATTTTCTTTTTAAAATCATAATACTTAATACCATACATATCTTCAATTTCATTTTGATGAATTTGATCTTGAAGAGTTTCACTTGATAAAAGAGTTTTTTGTTTTTCAATTTCTTTTATTCTATTATTGATAATTTTTTGAAGAATATTTTCAGGCATTTTGAATTGTCTTTAAATGATTTAAAGTTTGACCAGATAAAATATGTTCTCTTGCATTTTTATATGCATCAATAAAACTTTGATGAGTTTCATTTACTATTAATCCTGCAGCGGCGTTTAAACATACAGCCTTTGAAAAATCATTATCTTCACCTTTAAAAATATTAATCATTTTTTCCGCATTAAATTTTGCGTCATCACCAACAAGATTATCAAATTTATCTGCATCTACATTTAATTCTTTAGGGTCTATAATAATTTCAGAAATCTTATTATCTTTTAACTGAATTACATTTGTTTTGGTATAAGGAGAAATTTCATCTAAACCGTCTTCACTATTAACAATCCAAGCAAATTTAATATCTAAATTATTTAAAGCATTTGCAAATATTTTTAGAAGGTTTTTATCAAAAACGCCAACCACTTGTCTCTTTACTAAAGCAGGACTACTTAATGGTCCAATCATATTAAATATAGTTCTTTTTCCAATCTTTTTCCTAGTTGGTCCAACAAATCTCATTGCACTATGATAATTAGGTGCAAACATAAAACCAAAATTATTTTTACTAATTTGAGTCTCTATGTCATTTGGTTCTAAATTAATTTTTATATTTAAAGCTTCTAAAACATCACCTGATCCACACTTAGAAGATACAGCTTTATTTCCGTGTTTTGCTATTTTAACACCCATACTTGAAAGTAATAATGCAGATGCTGTTGATATATTTAGTGTATTCATACCATCACCACCAGTGCCACATGTATCAACACAGTTTCCTACATTTACTCTTTTAGACTTATTTCTAAGAACAAAAACTCCACCAGCTATTTCATCTGAGGCTTCACCCTTAGCTGATAAAAGTGTTAAAAAATCAAATATTTCTTGGTCTTCTGCTTTACCTTCCATTAATAGTTCAAAAACTGCTTTACTTTCTTCAAAAGATAAATTTTCTTTATTTTTAATTTTTTTTATGAATTGTTTCATTAATTTTAAATCTTAACGAAGTTTTTTAAAATTTTAATACCTATCTTAGTTTTAATACTTTCAGGGTGAAATTGCACTCCATGAACCTGGTATTTTTTGTGTTGTATTCCCATTATTAGCCCGTCTTTAGTTTCAGCAGTAATTTCAAGATCTTTGGATAGGAATTTTTTATCAATTATTAAGCTGTGATAACGTGTTGCCTCAAAAGTTCTTGGAAGATTTTTTAATACACCAGTTTTTTTTGATATTATTTTACTGGTTTTTCCATGCATTAATCTCTTTGCTTGAACAATTTTAGACCCGAATATTTGTCCTATAATTTGATGACCCAAACAAACACCAAGTATAGGTATCTTTTTATATAAAGATTTTACAATTTTAAGACAATTGCCAGATTGATTAGGATTCCCTGGCCCAGGAGAGATTACAATTTTGTTATACTTTTTTTTTAATATTTCTTTTGAAGTAATTTGATCATTTCTAATTACATCAACATTTACTTTTAACGAAGATAAATAATGATAAAGATTAAAAGTAAAACTATCATAATTGTCTATTAAAATTATTTTATTCATTTTAATGCATTAATTAGAGCTTTAGCTTTATTTACTGTTTCTTCATATTCTTTTAAAGGCTTACTATCTGCTACTATACCAGCACCAGCTTGAACATAAAATTTATCTTTTTTTGCTAACGCTGTTCTTAAAGCGATACAAGTATCGAATTCTCCATTTGCAGAAAAATATCCAATTCCACCAGCATAGACTTTTCTTTTTGATTTTTCTAATTCATCAATAATTTCCATTGCTCTTATTTTTGGAGCACCAGAAACAGTTCCAGCAGGAAACCCGGCAAGCAATGATTTAAATTTAGAAAATTTTTTATTATAATCTCCAACTACATTAGAAACTATATGCATAACATGTGAATATTTTTCAATAACAAAACTCTCAGTAACTTTAACTGTATTTACTTTTGATACCTTTCCAGCATCATTTCTCCCTAAATCAAGTAACATCAAATGTTCTGAAAGCTCTTTTTTATCTTGAAGAAGATCTTTTTCATAAAACTTGTCTTGAATCATAGTTTTTCCTCTAGGCCTAGTACCTGCAATAGGTCTTACTGTAATTTTATTATCTCTTAATCTTACCAAGATTTCAGGACTGGCACCTATTATTTGAAAGTCATTAAAATTAAAAAAAAACATAAAAGGTGAAGGATTAGTTATTCGAAGTTTTTTATAAATATCTAATGGTTTCTTTGTAAGTTTTGTTTCAAATCTTTGACTTAAAACCACCTGAAAAATATCACCAATTTTAATGTATTTCTTAGCTTTATTAACCATACTTAGGAATTTATTCTTTGATGTATTTGACTTTACATCAATTTTAGTTAATTTTTTTTCATTAGTTGTCTTGTTTTTTGTTTTTAACGATTGAGTGAAAAGCTTTGAAAGCTCAGATTTTATTCCTAAGTATTTTTTAGAATAATTAGATATTTTTTCATCTTTGAAGATGTTTACTATATAAAAAATTTTTTTTTTTAGATTGTCATGTATTACAAGAGTTCTCGGTCTTAGAAGTCTTACATCTGGTACTTTTAAATCATCCTTACATTTGTTTGGAATATTTTCTATATACTTAATAGTATCATAAGAAAAATATCCTGATATAAGTGAACAAATTGAAGGTAAACCAGAGGGTATTTTAAATTTAAAATCCTCTATTATATTTTCAATCAATATTTGAGGTTTTTCTTTTAATTTAACTTTTTTATTATTTTTTATAAGAAATGAATTGTTATTATTGAACTCCCAAATTTTATCAGGATTTTTCCCAAATATAGTATATCTGCCTTTAATTTTACCTTTTTCGACAGACTCAAATATAAAACTATTTTTTTCTATCAAAAAATTATCTATTAGATTTAATATTTCTTTATCATTCTGAATTTTTTTTGAACTATATATAATTTGATTTTTTTTGCTTCTATGTTGAAGCTTAAATTCTTTGAAGCTTCGATTTATTATCATTTAAGGAAATTTTTAACACGTTCTATTGCTTTTTCATTCATTACTACATCATATTTACTATTTAAAAGTAAATCATATGTTTTAAGAATACTATTTTTATTATTTGTATTTTGTTTTAAAGAATATTCATCAAATTTCTTATCATCAATTTTAGCATTTTGTATTTGAATATCTTTAATTCTAGCTAAATAAATATTATTTTTTTCATCACTAATTAGTGTAAATGATTTAATAGGTA
>CACEEW010000016.1 GCA_902558705.1 uncultured Pelagibacteraceae bacterium | reverse complement strand
TTCTAAGCTTTTTAAAAAGATTATAATTGTAACAAATAATTTAAATCATCTTAAGAAAAAAAAACTCCCTAAAATTATAAAAGTAATTAAAGGTGGGAAAGAAAGATCTGACTCTTCTTTGATTGCTTTAAAATATCTAAAAAAGTTAAAACCTACCAATGTACTCATTCATGATGCGGCAAGACCAAATTTTTCAATAAAGTTATTAAAAAATTTGATTTATAAATTAAAGAAAAATAGAGCTGTCATACCTTACATATATTCAAACGATTCAATAAAATATAAGTCACAAAATCAGCTATTTAATTTGAACAGAAATAAAGCATTATTAACTCAAACTCCTCAAGCCTTTTATTTTAAAGATTTATACAATCTTGCATCTAAACAAATAACTAAAGTTAATGATGAAGCAACATTATTTATAGAAAATAATCATAAGATTACCTTCATTAAGGGTGAGACTAAAAATAATAAGATTACTTACTTTGATGATGTTGAGCTAAATAAAGTATCTTTTGGTATTGGTTTTGATATCCACAGATTGGTAAAAAATAAAAAACTTTATCTTGGAGGAACTAAAATATCTTTCCATTCTGGTTTACAAGGTCATTCAGATGGTGATGTAATATTACATGCAATAATTGATGCAATTTTAGGTGCTATTCAAAAAAAAGATATAGGTACTTATTTTCCAAGTAATAAAAATAGATTTAAAAATATAAGATCTCCAAAAATGCTCAAACCGATTATAGAAAATTTATATAAAAATAACTTTTCAATTAATAATTTAGATATTAATTTAATTTGTCAAAAACCTAAAGTTTCAACGTATAGAAATAGAATAATTAACTCGTTATCAAATCTTATGAATTTAGACAGAAATAAGATTAATTTAAAAGGTAAAACTGTAGAAAAGCTAGGTTTAATAGGTAAAGAAAAAGCTATTGCTTGTGAAGTTTTAATTTCAATAAAAAAATATGATTAAATCATTTAACACTTTATTTGTAACAATGTTTGGAATAGGAAAAATAAAAATGATTCCAGGAACTGTTGGGTCTTTGGCTACAATAATTATACTCTTTATTCTATTTCATGCTTTAAATATTTCATCTAACTTAATTCTTTTAGTATTAATTGTTATTTTTATTTATTCTTTTTCTGCTGTCGCTAGCCACACTAAAAATAGTGAAAACAAAGATCCAAAAGAAATTGTAATTGATGAATTTATTGGTCAATCAATTCCTATTTATCTATATGAAATTTCCCATGGTACAGAAAAATCTACAGATGAAGCTATTATTTTTTATGCAGTTTGTTTTGTTTTGTTTAGATTTTTTGATATTAAAAAACCCTTTCCTGTAAGTTTCTTTGATAGAAATTTCAAAAATAGTTTTGGAGTAATAATGGATGATGTTTGTGCTGGTTTATATGTTGTTTTATCACTAATTTGTTTTATGGTTTTAAGTAGCTATTTTATTTAATGAAAACTTTAGTAAAAAAATTAACTAAAAAAAAACTTAAGATATCTTTTGCTGAGTCTTGTACTGGAGGTATGCTGGCTAATACCATTACTTCTGTAAGTGGTGCATCTAAAGTATTTAATTTGGGTCTTATTACTTATTCTAATCAAGCAAAAATCAAAATTTTAAAAGTAAATAAAAATATAATTGAAAAATTTGGTGCTGTTAGCCATGAATGTTGCAAAGCAATGGTAGTAAATCTATCAAAAATATCAAAAGCAAATATTAATGTTTCAATAACTGGTATTGCAGGACCAAATGGAGGAAGTAAAAAAAAACCAGTTGGGCTAGTCTATATTGGTGTTAAAAAAGGCAATAAGATATTTATTAGTAAAAATATTTTTAATTCTAAAAATAGGATATCTATTCAAAAATCGACAGTCAAAAAAGCTTTTAAAATTGTTGATAGTCTTATTTAGATTAAGTTAAATTTTTTCAGCTCTTTCTTGAAAAGCATCTGCTATTTTATTGAGCCCAAATTCAAAAGATTTTGTCATAATCATATCTAAAAATTTATTTTTTATTTCAAAATCAACATCAAAATGAACCTCGGTGAAATTCTCTTTTTGTACAAATTTCCAATTGTTTTCTAAGTGTTTTAAAGGGCCGCCTATATTAGTTACATGAATTAAATCATCTTTTTTTTTATATCTCACATCACTTTTATAGGTATCTACAAATGGCTTTTTGCCAATAGTTAGATCAGCAACAATTGCTATTTCATCTTCCTTATCGTTTCTTTCATAAACTTTAGAGTCTATACAAAAAGGAATGAATTCTGGATATTTATCAATATCTAAAACAAAATCGATTAATTTTTGTTTTTCACGTGCTATCTGACGTGTAACAGAAGCTTTTGGCATTAATGAATATTAATTCTATTTTGTTGTAATTTAGCAAAATCCTCATCTGCATGATAAGATGATCTTGTTAAAGGTGAAGATGAAACTAGTAAAAATCCTTTTGATTTTGCAATATTTCCAAGTTCGTTAAATTCTTGGGGAGTGTAATATCTGTCTAAAGGAAAATGTTTAACTGAAGGTTGTAAGTACTGGCCGATAGTTAAAAAATCAACATCTGCTGCTTTAAGATCATCCATTACTTGCAATATCTCATCTTTATTTTCTCCTAACCCAACCATGATTCCAGATTTAGTAAAAACTTTTTTATTTATTTTTTTTGCATTCTTTAAAAGTTCTAAAGATGCAAAATATCTCGATCCAGGTCTTACTTTTAAATATAAGCTTGGAACAGTTTCAATATTATGATTAAAAACATCTGGGTTAGCTTCTAAGACTTTTTTATAGGCGTCACCTTTTCTTAAAAAATCAGGTGTTAAAACTTCTATTGTTGTATTAGGATTACTTTTTCTAGTTTGATTTATAACTTCAAAAAAGTGATTTGATCCACCATCCTCTAAATCATCTCTATCCACTGAGGTAATTACTACATGTTTTAAATTAAGTTTTTTAACTGCTTGGGAAATTTTAATTGGTTCAAGTTCATCTAGTTTTCCAGGTTTGCCAGTTTTAACATCGCAAAAAGCACACGCTCTTGTACAGGTATCTCCCATAATCATAAATGTTGCGTGTCTTTTACTCCAACATTCTGTGATATTTGGGCAGTTTGCTTCCTGACAAACTGTAACTAAATTATTCTTATTAACTATGGTCTTTGTTAAAAAAAATTCTTTGCTATTTGTAAGCTTTGATCTAATCCATGTAGGCTTTTTTTTAATAGGATTAATTGGGTTCTTTACTTTTTCTGGATGTCTAGGTCTAATTTTTTTGTCCATTGTTCTTTAATATATAAATTGTCTCATTTTTTTTGCCGAATAAAAATCTCTCTCTAATTAATGTTTCAACATAATCAAGATCCAGATTGTCACTTAATAATGAATTTTTCAAATCCAAGTCCCTAATTTGATTAATTAAAAATAATTCTTCTTTTTGGAGACTGTTTAATATTTGATTTTTCTCAAAATAAGAAATAAGGCCTCTTTGACCTGATAAAAGATTAAAAAAGAAGTATAAAATTAAAAAGGTTGAAACTAGTAAAAAATAGTTTTTTTTTAATTTTTTGAGCATTAATGAATTTTATTCATTCTGGCTTTTTTTCCAAGTTCTTCTTCTATCCGTAATAATTGATTATATTTAGCAACTCTCTCAGATCTGGCTAAAGATCCTGTTTTAATTTGATCTGAATTAGTCCCCACAGCTAAATCAGCAATAAATGTATCCTCGCTATCTCCAGATCTGTGAGAAATTATAGTTTTGAATCCTATAATTTGAGCAAATTTTATAACTTCAAGCGTTTCTGACACCGTACCTATTTGATTAAGTTTTATTAAAATTGCATTAGAAGAAATATTTAAAAAACCTTTTTTAAGTCTTTCTAAGTTAGTAACATATAAATCGTCACCTACAATTTGAACTTTAGATGTATTCTTCATTAATTTATTCCATGAAATCCAATCATTTTCAGCGAAAGGGTCTTCAATTGATTTTATTTTATATTTTGCAATTATTTTGTTGAACTCTTTTATTGATTTTTCAACTGAAACAAAACTTTTTGAATGAATAGAATATTTCCCTTTTTTATATAACTCATTTGCAGCAACATCTAAACAAATTGACACATCTCTACCGTTAACAAAACCTGATTTTTTAATAGCTGAAACAATTAAATCAAGTGCTTGATTATTGCTACTAATCATTGGTGCAAATCCACCTTCATCACCTACTGATGTTGACAGTCCTCTATTTTTGATAATTTTACTCAGATTTTTAATTACAAGATAACAAATCCTCATTGCATCTGAAAAATTTTTAGCTCGGTCAGGTCTGATCATGAACTCTTGTATTCGCAAACCATTATTTGCATGCGCACCACCATTAATTATATTCATTAATGGATATGGTAATTTAAAATTATTTTTTACTAAAAAAGTTTTGAATAAAGGTAATTTTTTTACTCTAGCAGAAAGTTTTTTTACTGCCATTGATACAGCTAAAATTGAATTAGCTCCTAGTCTAGTTTTTTGTCTAGTTCCATCTAAATTAATTAAAAGAGTATCTATTCTCTCTTGGTCATGAACATTTTGACCTTTTAATTTTTTTGAGATTTTTGTATTAATCAAATTGACAGCGTTAAGAACGCTTTTTCCTAAATATCTTTTATTATTTTCATCTCTTTTTTCAAATGCTTCGTATGTCCCTGTTGATGCACCCGATGGACAAATTGCTAGGGCACTATTATTTTTTGTAAAAACTTCAGCTTCAATAGTTGGATTTCCTCTACTGTCAAAAACCTGACGTGCCTTTACTTTTTTAATCTTACTCACTAATTTTTAATTAAGTTATCTATATCTGTAAGTTGTTTTAATAAATTTTCTAATTTGTCTAAAGGTATCATGTTGGGTCCATCCGATGGAGCATTATCTGGGTCTTGATGAGTTTCTATAAAAACCCCTGCTACCCCAACTGCAACTGCCGCTCTTGCTAAATGTTCAACGAATTCTCTTTGTCCACCACTTTTTTCACCTAGTCCACCTGGTTGCTGAACTGAATGAGTAGCATCAAAAATAACCGGGTAACCATTCTTTGCCATAATTGGTAGCGATCTCATATCTGATACAAGTGTATTATAACCAAAACTTGCACCTCTTTCGGTTACTAAAATATTTTTGTTTCCAGAGTCAGAAATTTTTTTTGTTACATTTACCATATCCCAAGGAGCTAAAAATTGACCTTTCTTAACATTAATAATCTTATTTGTTTTTGCTGCAGCAATTAAAAGATCAGTTTGTCTGCATAGAAATGCTGGTATTTGAATTACATCAACATATCCACTTACTATAGAGCATTGTTCAATATTGTGTATATCTGTTAGTATTGGTACATTAAATTCTTTTCTTATTTTATCAAACACTGGTAGTGAAGCTTCTAACCCTGCCCCTCTTTTTCCCTTTAGACTGGTTCTATTTGCCTTATCAAAAGAAGTTTTATAAACAAAACCAAGATTAAATTTTTTAGTAATCTCTTGAATTTTTCCAGCCATATCCATAGCGTGTTGTTCAGACTCGAGCTGACAAGGTCCAGCTATGATACAGATTTTGTTATCATTTGAAATTTCAATTTTACCACAATTAACTTTTATACTGCTCATTTATGATTTTTTGATGCCTTGATAAAAGATGAGAATAAAGGATGTGGGGCCAAAGGTCTAGATTTAAATTCTGGATGAAATTGAACTCCGATAAACCATGGGTGATTTTTTAACTCAATTATTTCAGGTAAATTACCATCTGGAGATAATCCTGAAAAATTCATACCATTTTTTTCAAATTTTTCCTTAAAAGCAATATTCACTTCATACCTATGACGATGTCTCTCTTTAATCAAATTTTTTCCATAAATTTTTTGAATCATTGAATTTTTTAATAATTTTGCATCATAAGAACCAAGTCTCATTGTGCCACCTAAGTTTTTATCTGTACCTTTAATTTTTTTACCATCTTTGTTCCACTCATTCATCAAGCCTATAATAGCTAAACCTTTTTTATCAAATTCACTTGAGGTAGCCTTTTTTAAATTTAATTTATTTCTAGCAAATTCAATTATTGCCATTTGCATACCATAACAAATTCCAAGAAATGGTATCTTATTTATTCTTGCGAATTTGATAGCTGCTATTTTTCCATCAGTTCCTCTTTTACCAAACCCACCAGGTATTAAAATTCCTGAGATATTTTTTAGTTTAGATTTTATTTCTGAAACTTTTAATTTTTCAGAATCTATTCTTACAAGGTTTATCTTGATATTATTGTCTATTCCACCATGAGTAAGTGCTTCATCTAAAGATTTATAAGCATCTTTCAATTCAACATATTTACCAATTATTGCAATATTAACATATTTTTTTGTATGCAAAATAATTTTAGTAATTTTTTTCCATGGAGTTAAGTTTACTGGTTTTTTTGATCTTAGTTTAAAATAGTTTAAGACTTGTAAATCTAGTTTTTCTTTATAGAAACTTATTGGAGCTTCATATATAGTTCTTACATCAACTGTTTCAATCACATTTTTTATATTTACATTACAAAATAATGAAATCTTTTTTCTGTGTTCTAAAGGTATTGGTCTTTCTGATCTACAAATAATAATATCAGGTTGGATACCAATACTTCTTAGCTCTTTTACAGAATGTTGTGTTGGTTTAGTTTTAATTTCGTCTGATGCTTTTAAATACGGGACTAAAGTAAGGTGAACGAATAATGCATTTTGTTTACCAATATCATTTGCAAATTGTCTTATTGCTTCAACAAATGGTAAACTCTCAATATCTCCAACTATGCCTCCTATTTCGCAAATAACAAAATCTTCTTTTGAAGAGTCTTTTTTTATAAATTCTTTTATACGATTTGTAATATGTGGTATTACTTGAACAGTTTTACCTAGATATTCACCTTTACGTTCTTTTTTCAAAACATCGTTATAAATTTTTCCAGTAGTAATATTATCTGATTTCTTTGCAGATACTCCTGAAAATCTTTCATAGTGACCAAGGTCTAAATCTGTTTCTGCTCCATCATCAGTAACAAATACTTCACCATGTTGAAATGGACTCATTGTACCTGGATCAACATTCAAGTAAGGATCCAACTTTCTTAATCTTACTTTGTAACCTCTTGATTGCAGAAGATAAGCTAGGGATGCTGAAGAGAGTCCTTTTCCTAATGATGAAACCACGCCGCCCGTGACAAAAATAAATCGCGCCATGGAGTTATCTTATAGCGAATAAAAAAGTAATTGAAAAGTATTAATTGTTATTTTCTGGTATTGAGGGTGTATCTTCAGTTTTTTCCTCAATTGTGTCTAAAACCGAAGAAGTTGGAGCTAAGTCTCCTCTTGATACAATGGTTAATCCTAAGCTACAGATAATAAATAAAGTTGCAACCACAGCAGTTGCTTTTGTCATAAAATTACCTGCTGATCTAGAAAACATAAAACTTTCTTGGGAAACACCTATACCTAATGCTCCCCCCTCTGATTTTTGCATTAAAACTAATATAACTAAAACAAATGCTAAAATTATATTTAGTATTAATAAAATATTTTCCATTGGGGTTAACTATATCTTTTTTTAATTATATCAATAAATTTTTTAGGGTTTTGAGATGCCCCACCTATTAAATAGCCATCTATATTATTTATTGATTTTAAATCATTGATATTTTTAGGATTAACTGATCCACCATATAATACTTTATTTTTTCTCATTTTTTTTTTGATAAAATTTACTGTTTCATAAAGATCATTAGATTTTGGAATGAGACCTGTTCCTATTGACCAAACTGGTTCATAAGCGATAATTATATTTTTTTTTGAATTAATTTTATTTAAACCTAATTTAAGTTGTTTATCCAAAATTTTTTTTGTAATTTTTTTTCTTTTTTCACTCAAAGTTTCACCAATACAGAAAATTATTTTAAGTCCAGATTTTAATGCACTTTTAATTTTTAAATTGATTAATTGATTGCTTTCACCTGATTGCCGATTTTCAGAGTGACCAATGATAACATACTTGGCACCAATATTTTTTAACATTTTAGAATTTATTGAACCTGTAAAAGCTCCATAAGATTCTTGTTCATGACAATTTTGTGCACCAATTTCTATATTAGTTTTTTTCAATCTTTTTGACATTGGGCCTATTAAAGTACTAGGTGGACAATATATTATTTTTATAGGTCTATTTTTTTTAAAGGCTTTAAAAAATTTGACCACCTTATCTATAGTATTTAAGGAATTTAGACCACCAAACATTTTCCAATTAGCAATAAAATACATATATTTATTTGTCATCTGCTATATTTTAATCTATAGGTTTGCTTTTTATAGATCAATAAATTTATAGTAATGATAAGTAGTTTTAGAAATTTTGCCAAAACTAAATTTGCAGGGCTTTTAGTTTTCATAATGATTATCCCTTTTGTGTTTTGGGGGATGGGAAGTATGTTTAGTAGTGGGAACTCAAATAACATTGCCAAAATAAACCAAACCAATATATCTACTAAAGATTTTATTGAGCATGTAAATAAGTCTAATATACCTCAGCAAACATTGAGAGACAATTTAGATAAAAATATTGTTGAAGAGTTACTATCAACTTTAATTTCAACTACATTACTAGATTTAGAAGTAAAAAACTTTGATATTCTGATTTCTGAGGAAACGTTATCAAAAAAAATTAAATTTAATAAAAATTTTCATAATGAAAATGGAAATTTTGAAAGAATGAAATACGAAAAATTTTTGCTTGAAAACAACCAATCAGCACCTGCTTTCGAACTAAGATTGAGAGGACGAGAGCT
>CACEEW010000015.1 GCA_902558705.1 uncultured Pelagibacteraceae bacterium | reverse complement strand
TTTATCTTTATAATAACCATATATAACATTATATATTTCTGGGTTAAAATCTGACCGTTTAAAAGTTTTACCTTTAATAATAAGAGTTTTATTTTTATTTGGTTTAATTCTTTTTTTAATTCGTAAATCGATATGTTTTAAAACAAATTTAATATCATCAAATGCTGCTTTGTTGGCACTGCATATAAGTTCGTGCAGGCCAAATCCACTATTAAGTTTTGCTAAGTTTTGATGAATTATCTCTCCTGTATCAACGTAATGATCAATAATATGATAAGTTGTTCCTGTATAATGGGGTTTAAAGAAATAATTAGGCCAAATACTGGGTAAAGCCCCCTTGAAATGAGGAATAAGACCAAGATGTAGATTGATAGTATAAATAGGTAACAAATTCATCAATCTTTGGTTTAAAATAGGAAGTCCACTTATATAACATTGTTCAAAATTTTTTTTAAATTTAATTTGTTTATTTAACTTAATTAGTTCATTAATATCTTTTATATATATTATCTCAGATTCATTTTTTGAAATTTTTGAAAAATTAAACTTAAAATATTTATTCTCGACTTTTAGTCTTTTTGCAAAATGAATTTTCCAATTTTTTTTTTGATTTTTGTTCAAGCTTTTTGGACAACTTTGAATGATATTTTCTCTTTTAAAAACAATTATTTTATACTTTTTTACTAAATTGGTTTTTAAAATTGCGTAAGCTAGATGAAGATTTCTATAATGATCACCACATATAATTAATGCATTCACTAATCAAACTTTTTCCAAACTACTTCTTTATTTAATGAAAAACTTCCATAAAGAAATACCCTTTTTTTATTTTTAGATATAAACTTTTCAGCTGCGTGATATGAGTCAGGTGTGGATTTAAAAATAATAAGCTGACCTTTTTTAGGTAAAAGTTTTTTTTCTAATTGAACATCTTTATTAGATGGGAATCTTGGGTACTGATTGGCGTTTTTATATGCTTTTTTTGATTTATACACTTCAAAAGCTCCTCCATCTTTTGAAGAAAGTGAATTTAAGTAAATCAGAAAACTAATAACTCTAGTTTCTCTATCTCTATGTACAGATCTGTAATAACCTTTATGTGATAATGAAAAATCAATATCTAAGTTTACTACATTTTTTGATTTTGTAAAATTCTTAGTAAGTTTTGAACCTTTTTGTAATCCATAATTAGTTTTAGAAAAATTTTTAATCTTATTATTTATTTTCCATTTTGATTCGGGGTAGTATTTTTTAATCATTTTTTCGCATTTTTTATAAAATGAAAAATTATTAATCATATTATAAAAATTTTTGATTTCAGATGAACTATTTATAAAACTCTCAAATTTATTTGAACCTTTGTTTATTCTATTACGGCCATTCATAACAAAATCATCATATTTTTTTTCGGAAATTATACTTTTTTTTAAATGATTACATAAATCTTTATTTATAAAATCTTCAAATATCAGAACTGGGTAACTTGATTTAATTTTTTTTACTTTACTAAGTTTCATTATTTATTTTTTTAAATATTTTTTTAACATTGAAAAATCATCCATGTTATCAATATCAAAACCTGATATACCAGTTGAAATAAAAGGTAAAGGTTTATCACACATTCTATTTTTATTTTTAATATAAATATTTCTATCAGTCAAAATCCCTGCACAATTATAAACATAAAATCCCTTTAAATCTTGTGTTCTAGGCCATTTCTTTTTTTTTGGATTATGTGAGATGGTTTGACCCTTTTCATTATAAATAAATTTTTGTAAAAGATCAGCAGTGTAACAACTTCTTTTTTTTTTTAAATTTTCTAAGTAAAAGTTGATAAAATTTAAGTAATCTTTTTCATTAAATAAGGGGCTTGTAACATGAGACCATAAAATATGTTTTTTTTTACAAATTCTTGGTATCTCTAAAACTAATTCATCTAAACAATCGTCAGTTGAAAGTCTTTCACTTCTATCAAATACTTTAATCCATTTAAATTGACTCAAATATTTTTTTGTGACACTGCAATTTGTTGAAAATACATATTCTGAGTCTCTGAGGATTTTGAACTTTGTGTTCTTTAAAATTAAATTACGTAATTTTTTTAAATGATTTATTTTTATCTCTAATAAACCTAATTTATAATTTAATACTTTTCTTATATTTTTATTTTTTACTCTTTTGCTGCCAGCTCTAACTGGGAAAAAAAAACTAATCATATTTATTGAAATAATTGATAACTAATAATTTATATTATTTAGAATATTTAGCAATTCTAAATTTATTAATTTATTTCCTATTTTTGACAAATGATTAGAGTCGACAAAAAATAAATCAGAATTATTATTCGCTACACATTTATCTTTGATATATTTATCGCAAAATATTTTTTTAGGATGTAAATAAGAAATATTTTCATGTTCAAAAGATGTTAAGATTTTATCGGCCTTAGAAATATTTTCTAAGTAAATTTGTTTTTTGATATTTATTATAGGAAACATATTTTTATTTAATTCTTTATTAAACATCAAAGAATTAGCGATTTTTTGTCTTACATTGACTTTAAAGTTTGGTAATGGATGTATAAAAATTATTTTATGTTCATTTCTGATTAATTCCTCAATTGTTTCTGTAAAATATACTTGATCAAAAGCATTTATATTTAAATAGTGTGATAGGGATCCACCGATTATTATAATTGAGCCTGGATTTTTTTTTATTAAATCAAGTCTTTTGTTATGATGTTCCGAAGTGCATATGGCCCTATAGTCATTTATTCTACCTAAATAACAACCAGGTCTTGTCATTTGTATAATTTCATATTCTTGAAGGTCCTTTAATCTTTTGAAACTATAAACAAATGTTTCTAATTGAGAGTCTCCTAAAATAAAAATTTTTTTTGATTGTTTTTTATTAAATTTACAAAATTGATCTCTATTTTTAAATTTTTTATGGCAAGAGATTGATTCACTTAAATATACAATTCTATCATCTATCATTCTTAATCTTAAATTTTCAGGTAATCTTTCGTCGTAACCTTTATTATAAATAGTTAACAATGATAAGAGTGATGCAAAAATCAATTTAGTTGATAAAATCTTTAAAAAAATACCTAAGTTTATTTTATTCTTATTTCTAAAAGGTTGTTCAATAAATTGAAATGATAAATATGAAATTAAAAGAACTATAAAAATTAATGGTAAACCTATATCACTTATATTATCATCAAAATTATTTTTTGATATTCTGTAAAAACTGAAGACAGGAAAATGCCAAATGTAAAGTGAATAAGAAATTTTTCCAAAAAAAACACTAAATTTATTATTTAATAAAAATTGGTATTTAAACTTATCATCAAAAAGAATTATCAATGCACCCGTTGCTAAAATAATAGGTAGAGTAAAAAAAGATGGATGGGTAGTCCCTCCCCCTACACCTCCATTAAAATAAAAAAAAGATGACAAAATTATAAATAAGCTTAAGAAAATGATTAAATTGTTTATAATAGAATTGGTAAATATGTTTTTTAGTTTTTTTTCGTTATAAGCAATAAGTATTCCAACTAAAAATTCCCATGCTCTACTAAATATCATATAAAAATTAAATGAAATATGATGATCACTTGCCCAATTAGCAAAAAAAATACTTATTAAAAATATTACTATAAAAATAATATTTAAAAATTTTTTTAAGAAATTAAAAAAAAATAAAATAAATATTGAAAAGAAAATATAAAATTGCTCCTCTACTGAAAGACTCCAAGTATGTAATAAAGGCTTAAGTAAACTACTTTCTGCTCCATACAATAAACCAGAATAATGAAAATAAATATTCGAGCTAAAAAAAATTGACGCGATTGCAGATAAAGAAAAGTTTTCAAAAAATTGTGGTAATAGAAGAAAATATGCTGGAATAAAACTTATCAAAATCATGAAAAGAGAAGCAGGTAATAATCGTCTCGCTCTTCTCTCTAAAAAATAAAGATAATTAAATTTTCCATTGACTCTAATTTCTTTAAAAATAATTTTAGATATCAGGTATCCTGAAATTACAAAAAAAATATCTACACCTAAATATCCACCTGTAAGTCGAAATCCAAATAATTCAAAATTTGCGTGGTAAAATAAAACTGATAAAATAGCTATTGCTCTTAAACCATCGATTTCAGGTCTATAAGAAATTTTAGTAATATTTTTCATTCAAATACGAAATAATTTTTTTAGGCAAAAGAAATAAAAAAAATAATTTAAATTTATTTAAAGATAATGGATAACGTAATATATCAGATAATAACTCTTTTTTTTTATCTTTTAAGATGTTTTTAACTATCTTTAAATATAGCAAATAATTTTTATAATATTTTTTATAGATTATGTAAGGTTCTATGTCTTTTACAGCTTCATACCAAGATTTATACTCATCATAAAACATGCCTCTATTATTACTTAAAAAGTTTTGTGAATGAAATCTTATATATGCTTGAGGCTTGTTTATTGAAAAACCTTTATATTTTGCTGCAAGCCTCATAACAAATTCAAAATCACCTATTATACTAAAATTTTTATTAAATTTTTTTTCATTAATGAAAACTTGTTTTCTTATCATCAAACAACTGATTTTTACTAAATAATTTTTAGATAGAAATTCGAAAATATCTCCTGAGGGAATAATTGTTTTTGTAAAAACTTTCTTTTTTTTTTTTCTTTGAAAATAATGATAACAATTTGAAAAAGAGAATATATGATCTTCTTTTTCATTAAATATTTTAATTCTATTCAATAAATAATCTTCTACCCACCAATCATCAGTATCAAGAAATGCTATATAATCGCCTGATGTTTTTTCAATAGCCAAATTTCTTGCTTCATAAAGAGTTGTATGTGAGTCTGATTTAAAATATTTAAATCTTTTGTCATCAATAAAATTTAAAAAAATTTCTTTACTATTATCTTGAGATTTGTTGTCCCAAAAAATTAATTCATAATTTCTATATGATTGTTTTTTAATACTATCTAAACAATTTTTTAGATATTTGCCTCCATTATAGCAATTAACAATGATACTTACTTTTTTTTCATTTAGTTTCATTTTGCTTATAATAATTGATTGTTTTTTCTATTCCTTTATTGAAACTTATCTTTGGTGTCCAACCTAATAATTTTTTTGCTTTTGTTATTTTAGGATAAAGTTTGAGAATTTCGTCTTTTCTAAAAGGAATTTTTCCAAATAATGGTTTTCCACCTTTTATTTTTTTTTGTATCAATTCAATTACCTTTTTAATATTTTTGGGTTTTCCAGATCCAACATTAAAAATTTCACCTCTAATTTTTTTATCGATTATTTTTTTAATCAAATTATTAAAATCAGATATAAAAATAAAATCCCTTGATTGAGTGCCTTCAGAACAATCAAAACTTTTATTTTTTAAACAAGAAATAATAGTTTGTGGAATTAATCTATCTTTGGTTTGTCTTGGACCATAAAGAATATATGGTCTTAAAATTACAAATGGAAAAATTTTTTTTTTATTTAATTCTAGTATAAATCTAGAAATTTCATATTTTGCATTACCATAATTAGAAAATGTATTCATTTTTTTTAAAAATTTTGGTTCTGTGTGAGGTGATTTAATTCTTCCATATTCAATACTGCTTCCAATTTGAATAAACTGTTGAATATTCTTGTCTTTGAAGAAATTGATTAAATTTTTCGCACCTATGTAATGAACATCATAAACTTTTTTTTTATTTTTATGATCCACATAGCCTGATAAGTTAATTACAATATCATATTCCTTTTTAATTTTTTTTTTAAGATCTTTGATTTTAGAAACATCTATTTTAATATGAGATATATTTTTTTTTTTAATTCTAAGATTACTGTTTTTAGAAATAGCAGTTAAATCATATTTATATTTGCTTAGAAAACACAAAAGATTTGAACCTACAAATCCTGTTGCTCCTACAATTAAAATTGATAATTTTTTAGATAAATTTTTTTTTTTTAAATATTTTCTCAAGAATTTCCTTATCTCTTTTTGTATCCATACATTGCCATATACCTTCGTGTTTATATGCTAACAATTGTTTTTGATTTGATGCATTTATCAACGGCTCTCTTTCAAAAAATGTATTACTTGATTTTATATAATTTAATAATTTTGGATTAATAACAAAAAAACCTCCATTGATCCATCCCTCGTCTATTTTAGATTTTTCTTTAAAGTAAGTTACAAACTTATTATTAATTTTTATAGCACCAAATCTAGCTGGGGGTCGAACTGCAGTTAGGGTAGCTAATTTTTTATTCTTTTTATGAAATTTTAATAATTTTTTTAAATTTACATTTGCTAATCCATCTCCATAAGTCATAAAAAAGTCTTCCTCACCCAAAAACTTCTTAAGTTTTTTTAATCTACCACCAGTCATAGTGTTTAATCCTGTATCGACTAAATTAATTCTACAATTCTTGATTTTTTTATTTTTAAAGTACTGTCTAATCACATTACCTTTATAACCAAGCGCAATATAAAAATCATTAAACCCATGTTTTACATACCAATTTATTATGTGAACTAATATTGGTTTATTCGATATTTTAACCATAGGTTTGGGTATTGTTTTAGTGTACTCTGACAACCTAGTTCCATATCCTCCAGCTAAAATAACAACTTTCATTTTATTTTTTTCTTTTTTATTAAAAGTTTTTGATAGTATTTAATTTGTCCGAGTGAAAAATTATACATATTGATTTTATATGAATAATAATTTTTATACCAATCTATAGTCATTTTTGAAACTTCATTAAAATTCAAGATAGTTTTCCAATTTAAAATGTTTTTTGATTTATTTGAATTCAATTTTAATAAATTTGACTCAAAAATTTTTTTAGACTTATTATTGTCTTTTTTCCAATCAACATTTTTCCAAAATTTTTTCATTATTTTAACTAATGAAATTACATTTTTATTTACTTTATTACTTGGGCCAAAATTAAAAGCCTCACCGTGTAAATCTTTTTTTTTATTTAATTCAATAGCTAAAAATAAATAACCAGATAGTGCCTCTAAAACATGTTGCCACGGTCTCGTAGAGTGTGGATTTCTTAAAACAACCTTTTTTTTTAATGCCCAAGATTTTACACAGTCAGGTATTAACCTATCCTCAGACCAGTCCCCGCCTCCTATTACGTTTCCAGCTCTAGCAATTGCAATTTTTATGTTATCTTTTTTATTGAAAAAAATATTTGAATAACAATGCAATATCATTTCAGCAGCACCTTTTGATGCACTATATGGATCTTTACCGCCTAACAAATCTTCTTCTCTATATCCTCGATTAATTTCCAAATTTTTATAGCTCTTATCACTTGTAATTATTATAGCAGTACATTTTTTTTTTAATTTTCTTAAAGATTGAAGTAAATTCAAAGTACCAATTGTATTACTTTTAAATGTACTCATTGGATCAATATATGATTTTCCTACTAATGCTTGCGCAGCTAAATGAAAAACAAAGTCTGGTTTATAATATTTAACAACTTTTTCTAATTTATTTAAATTTGAAATATCAATATTCAAACTTTTAATTTTTAATTTTGATTTTAATAATTTAAAGTGATTGGGATTTGTTGAATATGCATTAGAAATTCCTAATACGTTTGCACCTAAGTGACATAGCCATAATGCAAGCCAACTTCCTTTAAAGCCTGAATGACCTGTGATTATTACTTTTTTTCCTTTGAAAATTTTTAAATTATACATTTATTTATTTGATGCAAAATTTTTATTTTTTTCCCAATTATAGTTCTTAACAGGAATTTTCCAATTTTTTCCATATAAATAAATTAGATAATTTACACAATAATAGGGTACCTTTATTTTTAAACCTTTGATATTCAAAATTTTAAATGATTTAAAAAGTTTGGTTGGAACAGTATAACCACCTTTTTTATAAAAAATGTTTTTTACTATCAAAAATTCTTTTAATTTGAAAAATAAATTTTTTAGAAAAAAAAATCTGTTAATGAATATCTTATAATTACCTTTATAGTTTCCTGCTAAAGATAAAACATATATTAATCTCATTAAAATATTTCTATGAATGTAATATTTTGAAATACACATATTCTTGTCATCACATAATTCATGAATATTAAAATCTACATCTCGTCCACCATTTCTTGTAAAAGAAAGTAAATTATCTTTATGAAAAAACTTTTTCTTTTTGACAAAGCCTTCTTTTTTAAAAATTTGCTCTAACTGAAGGATATTTATTTCGTTCTTCCAAATTCCAATATCAATATCTGGATCCCATGGTATAAGTTTTTCATCTCGAACTAACCCTAATGCGGTTCCATTACATACCCAATACTTTATACCTCTTGAATTTAAAATATTTATTGCTTTTACAAAGTTTAAATCTTTATGAAACATAAAATTTATAAATTTTTTATATTAATTTCTGATTTTAGAAATGTAGTCCAATTTCTTATTACCTTTTCTTCATCATTGATCAAGTTAAATTTTTTTAAGAACAGTTCTCTTGCACTTTTAACTTCAGTATTCATCCACCAAGTTAGCGGATCTTTCCAAATTTTATTTACATGTATACTGGCTTTTTTAGCATCTTCAAAAATTATTTTGTTTTTTTTCATTAAATCATAAACATAATTAAAGTCATTTCTATTAGGCCATAGGTTTTTTCTATAAACTAATATAGTGGGTTTTTGCATAAGTGAATCTACAAATGCTGTTTGTGGGTATGAACATATTACCAATTTGCAACTAGATAATAAATTTCTAAATTGAAACGGTTTAAGTATATTTTTTTTATAAATTAATTTATTTAAATAAATTTTTTGATTAATATCAATTTCCTGCTTTGTTGCGAACAAAAAATTTCTAAAAATTTCTTTTGATAATGATTTCTTAAATATTTCAATAT
>CACEEW010000014.1 GCA_902558705.1 uncultured Pelagibacteraceae bacterium | reverse complement strand
TTTTTTTCCATTAATTTGAACAACTATATTGATTATATTCTCTTTTAATATTGTTTCATCGTATTTAGGCCATTTAGCATCTTTTATATTTAGAACCTCTAAGCATTCATTAGAAAAATGAGGAACGATAGGGGTCATTACAATTAAAATCTTTTTGTAATTTTCTATTAAAGTTGTTTTTGTATAAGGCTCTTGAATTTGCTTGTACATAAAAGAATACATTTCATGTAAATTTGCTATTAATTTATTGTAACTAAAATTATCAAGATTATGAGTTATATCTTTTAAAAATTTATTAGTATATTTTTCAATCGCATTATTATTATTTTTTTTATGATCTTTGTTTAATTCATCTAAAATTTTTTGATGTAAATTCCACAGTTTTTGAACAAATTTAAAAGAAGAAATAATACCTTCTTCTGACCACTGAACGTCTTTTTCTGGTGGGCTATCTGATAAAATAAATAATCTAGCCGCATCAGCACCATAATTTAAAATAATATTTTCTGGGTCAATCGTATTTTTTTTTGATTTTGACATAGATTCTGATGGACCAACTTTAATTATTTTTGATTTATCATTCTTAAAATACTTTTTCCCATTTATAGTTTCAATTTCATCAGGGTTTATCCAATTATTATTCAAATCTTTATATGTTTCATGACAGACCATGCCTTGAGTAAAAAGACCTTGAAATGGCTCTAATATATTAAGTTCATCATTATTATGGGAAAGTGCTTGCATAAAGAATCTTGAATATAATAAATGTAAAATTGCATGTTCTACACCCCCTATATATTGATCAACTGGCATCCAATAGTCGATGTCCTCTTTATTAAAACCATATTCTTTTTTTTTTGGAGAGCAAAACCTCAAATAATACCAGGATGAACAAACAAAAGTATCTAAGGTGTCAGTTTCTCTTGTAAGTTTTTTTCCATTTATATTAATTTCCTTCCACTCTTTTTGACTATCTAATGGATTCCCTTTGACATTTAAATTAATATTTTCTGGAAGTTTTACTGGTAACATTGATTTCGGAATAGGATGAACTTTTCCCTCTTCGTCATAAGCTATTGGTATTGGGCATCCCCAATATCTTTGCCTAGAGACACCCCAATCTTTAAGTTTAAAATTAATTTGTTTTTTGCCTAATTTTTTTTCTTCTAAAATTTTAATTGTTTCAAAAACAGACTTTTCTGGTGCCCCTAAACCATTAAGAAAATCTGAGTTTATTATAACTCCAGGACCAGGGTAAGCTTCGTGCTCAACTTTAAAAGTATCATTTTGATCATTTGGTCGAACAACCGTTTTAATTTCAAGATTATATTTTTTTGCAAAATCAAAATCTCTTTGATCATGAGCTGGACAACCAAAAACAGCACCAAACCCATAATCCATTAAAACAAAATTTGCAAAATATACTGGAACTTTCTGTTTTGGATTTAATGGATTAATTGCTTTAAGATCAGTCTTAAATCCAATTTTTTCCACGACAGCAATTGCTTCCTCGGTAGTACCAGTCTTAGAGCATTCCTGCTTAAATTTAATAAAATCTTTATTCTTTTGATAGAATTTAGAAATTTCATGGTCAACAGAAAGGGCAAGAAATGAAAATCCAAAAAGAGTGTCAGGCCTTGTAGTAAAGCATTTTATATTATTAACAGGTAATTCACCCTCAACATTAAAATCGATTTCACATCCAAATGATTTTCCTATCCAGTTTTTTTGCATTGTTTTTACTTTTTTTGGCCATAAATCTAAATCATCTAAACCGTTCAGTAACTCTTGAGAAAATTTTGAAATATTAAAAAACCATTGATTTAATTTTTTTCTTTCAACAACCGCACCTGATCTCCAACCCTTACCATCTATAACTTGTTCATTTGCAAGAACTGTTTCATCAACAGGATCCCAATTGACGTATTGTTCTTTTCTATAAACTAGTCCTTTATCATATAGTTCTAAAAAGAATTCCTGTTGATGTCGGTAATATTCTGGGGTGCAGGTTGATATTTCTCTATCCCAGTCAATAGATAGACCTAATTTTTTTAACTGAGCTTTCATATTTTTAATGTTAGATTCTGTCCAAGTTTTTGGATCTAAATTATTTTGTTTTGCTGCATTTTCTGCAGGCATGCCAAATGAATCCCATCCCATTGGATGTAAAACGTTATATCCTTTCAGGATTTTATATCGAGCAAGCACGTCACCAATAGTGTAATTTCTGACATGACCCATATGAATTTTCCCTGATGGATAAGGAAACATTTCTAAACAATAAAATTTTTTTTGATTTTCTTTTTTAGTAGCTTTAAATATTTTATTCTGTTCCCAATACTTTTGCCATTTATCTTCTACAAATCTAAAGTTATATCTTTCCACAAAAGTATTTTTTAAATTAAAACTAATCTTTCATCTACCCTGAAGATTTGTTAGGATTTTTTTGTTTATTTGGATCTTCTTTTTCATATTGAGCTGCTCTTTTTAAAATTTCTTTTTTAATTTCAGTAACCAGATTTCCACTTATTTCAGATGTCACACAATTATTTTGGTTATTACACGATTTAGTAAACATTTTTATCTCGAGCGCATCAGACCTAATTTCATTTGTTAAAAATCTGATAGAGATTTTGACAGTTTCATTTGTACCTTCATCACCTGAATACCAATCAGTGATAATTATTCCCCCACTGTAATTTACTGAAGCAAGAGGCATAAAATCAATTACGTCTAAAGAAGCTCTCCATAATTCATTGGCGTTTGCAAATTCAAAAGTGCCACCTTTTCTTGACATTTGGCCGAATAACCCAACACCTCTACCTTCTTCAATATTCTTTTTGGCTCTTTCACTACCTGTTGGACTTACCTTTTTAGCATCTACTGGCTTGTAGATACCACAACCACTGTATAGTATAAAAAAAAGGATTATTATAAATTTTGGCAAATTATGCATCGAATTATCAGAATTAGTTAAAAAGAGTTAATTATCACATAAACTGGAGCAAATAAATGAATAAAAGTGTGATAATTATGCAACAAAATGTATAAAAAATAAAAATTTTAATCTATTTTCAATGATGACTAATCAAAATTTGTTAATTTGCAGCATATTATTAATTATAATAATAAATGTAATAAATAAACAAAGGAAATAATTATGAACATTAAAAAAGTTGGACTTACTGCTCTGGCTGGTTCATTAGTTGCTACTTCTGCATTTGCAGGTAGTTTATCACTAAGTGGTGGTGCTAAACTGAGTTATGTTACTAAAGGCGGGACTCTTATTGAAGGAACTGCTCTTGATAACGTAGGAAGTGGTTACGCAATGGATCAAGAAATCAGTGCAACTGGTTCAGGTGAACTAGACAATGGTTTTACAGTGTCAGTTACACATGGTTTAAGTGGTATGAATAATGCTGGATCTGACTCATCATCTATATCATTAGACATGGGTGATATGGGTAAATTAACATATGACGATACTGATGGTCACTTCGGATTAGCTGCTTTAGAAGACTTTATGCCAATGGCATATGAGCAAGCTAATGATGGTCTTGGAACATCATCAACAATAGCTACTATGGCTAAAATGGCATCAGGTCAAGGTTTCGGTTATTCGACAACTGTAGGCGGTGCTTCAATAGGTATTGGTTATTCTGATAACTTAGCTGCTACAACAAAAAGATCTGATGGTAATCAGGATACAACTGTTGCAGCTGCTACTTCATCATCTTCTATTTCATTATCATACGATGTGATGGATAGTTTAGTAGTTAAAGGTGGTGTTGGTTCTGAAGGACAAGCTGATGGTAAAGAACTTGATCATACAACAATTGGTTTTGTTTACAGTTTTGGTCCAGCTAAAATTGGTTACCAATTAAATGATGAAGATGACTCTGCATCAGGTGGTTCTGATAGAGAAACTGAGATTTACGGTGTTTCATTTATGGTAAATGATAGCCTCTCACTTTCATATGCTGAACATAACACTGAGTTAAACAGCGATCCAGATGACCAAGAAGCAGATAGTATTCAAGCTTCTTACTCAATGGGTGGTATGTCTATCAACCTTAAAGACAGTGAAATGAAGAATGTAGCTCACGGTGTTTCTAGTCACGATACTACAGAAGTACTTGTTACATTTGCGTTTTAATTAATTATTTAGTCTAATTAAAAAGGCCCCTTTTTTAAGGGGCCTTTTTTTTTACTTGATTTAAAAAAGGAAAGTAATTTAAATATTTGTCACTTAAGTTTAGAGAGCTCTTGTAAATTTTATCTCTTACCTGGTAAACACTGATTGTTTTAGAGGGTATATTGTTACTAGTATAATCAATACATCTATCTTCAAATTTCAAATTACAAAATTCTAAAATTTTTTTAGTTTCATTTACTTGTTGTGTTACTAATTTTTCATAGTGACTTTCATAGATAAAATTTCCTAATTTTTGTTTCCAAAAAGACATAAGGTTACTATAAAGATTCACATATTTAGTTAAATAATCTTGATTATAAGCCCAACCGATGCCAGGACTATCAAATACATTTCTGTATATTGAAAAAGCACTATCAACGGGATTTCTATTACTATGGATTATTTTAGCATGAGGAAATAGTATTTTAATAAAACCAATCCATTTAAAATTAAAAGGCATTTTATCTACTATAATTTTATTTTGATCGTACATTTTGTATTTTGATAAAATTTCATTAGATAATTTGGAACATATGTCTTCATCAACAAGTTCATTAGAAAAAAAATTTACAAGTGAGTTTTCATTTCTGAATCTTTTAATAAAAAAATCGCTCATAACATGGCTTTCTTCAGCTCCAAAAGTCTTAGAATGTGAGCTTATAATTTGATGAAGCAACGTTGTGCCCGATCTCGGCAAGCCTACTATAAATATAAGGTTTTCTCCTTTATAATCTTTTTGATTTTGAAAGTGAAAATTTTCATAATGTTTTTTAATTTGTTCAAATTGCTCTTCCTCTAATTTAAAATTATAATCTTTAAGGGTTTTAAATTTAATATCATTAGCTTTTAAAGTGTGATGAACAAATTTTTCATTATTTTTTTGATCATAAAATGATTTTGCTAGAGCAAAGTGTAAATTGGATAAATCTTCATCATCTAGACTTGGAATATTTATTTTGCTCAACATTAATTTTTGATGAGGATCCTCTAATGTGTACTTATGAATTTTACTATATAATTGATATGATTTAATATTTTCTGGAAATTTATTATTCAATTCAAAAATTATTTTTTTTGCTTCAATGAATTTTCCTTGTGCTGAAAGATTCAGGATATGATAAGTTAAGACCTCTTCAGAATTACTATTTAAATTATAAGCTTCTAAATAGTGATTAGCAGCTTTTTCACTCTGGTTTAAATTATTTTCAAGATGACCTAAATTAACATGAGACGGTAAATGTTTTGGATTAATATTTATTGCTTTATTAAAATAATTTCTTGCATTTGATAAATCATCAAGATTTTTATAAGCGATACCAATGTTAGACAAAATCGAAGGTTCGGTGGGCAGTTTTTGCTCGGCTGCCAGAAATATCTTTAAAGCATTTTCAATTTCATTCAACTGAATATATGATAAGCCAATATAATTATATATTATAGCTTGATTTGGGTTTTTTTTTAAAAGAACTTTAGATTTTTGAATAACAAGATTAAATTCTTTTTTTTTAAAAAGAATTTTAATTTTATCCAATTCTTTTTTGAGATAAATTATATTACTGTAATTCATAGTTATTTAATAATTTTCTAACATTGAGATAGATGCAAAACTACCTGTGCTTAATAAATCAATTTTTTTTACATTATCTTTATTAATTCCTCCCAAACATACTACATTTTTTTTTGTTAAACTCATTAGGTTAAAAAATTTATAAATACCTAAAAATTTATTACTTTTATTATTTTTAAAAATTGATGATATAAAAATTGAAGAAACATTTTGTTTTTCCTTAATTCTTATCTCAGCTAAATTATGTGCAGATCCAATTAATTTGAAGTTTTTCTTCAGACTGTATGAATTATGCATAAATGACTTGTTAAAAGCAGGTATGTAAGCACCATCTAAATTAAGTTTTATAGCTAATTTAATATTATTTGATAAATAAAATTTTAAAGTTTTTTTTTTACAATAGTTTTTTATCTTAATAATAAGGTCTTCATTAATTTTTTTTGAACTATAGTTTCTAAAAATAATAGCGGTTTGCCCATCCTGTTTATCAATATTGTTTGTATTAAATTTATTTATAAAGTAATATTTTTTCATTAAATTTATATGCATAGTACTGTAAAAAATTTATTATATATTAAGAATAATATTAAAGTTTATCTAGAAAAATTAAATATTAATAATAATCCTAAAATATTAGCAGTTTCTAAAACTTTTGAGATTAACAAAATTTTACCCTTGATAGAATATGGTCATTTAGATTACGGGGAAAATAAAGTTCAAGAAGCATTAGAGAAATGGTCTGATATTAAATTAACCAAAAAAGATTTAAAATTGCACCTTATAGGTAAATTACAAACCAATAAAGTAAAACAAGCGATAAAAATATTTGATTATATTCATTCTGTTGATAGTGAAAAGCTTGCGAAGAAAATAGCAGATGAGGAGATGAAACAGGGTAAAAAAATTAAGATATTTATTCAAGTAAATATTGGTGATGAGGAACAAAAATCTGGAGTAAATAAATCATCAGTACATGAATTATATTCATATTGTAAAGCTATTGACCTAAATGTGATTGGACTAATGTGTATTCCACCTTTAGGAATATCATCAGATATTTTTTTTAAAGAAATGCGCACCCTTAATAAAAATTTAAATTTAAGTGAATTGAGTATGGGCATGTCTGCTGATTATTTAGATGCAATAAAAAATTCTGCTACGTATGTTAGAATAGGCTCTAATATTTTTGGAGAAAGAAGTTAGTTAACTTGGATTTTTGTTTTTTTATTAATCAGCTTTATCATTATCAAAAAATCCTTTTTTTTTAATCCAATGCATCCAGCTGTAGCTTTATAATTGTTTGTTAAATGAATAAAAATACAACTTCCTTTAAATTTAATGGGCTTTAAATAATTATATTTTATTGGAATTATTAAATCATATTTATTATCTTTTCTGCAGAGTTTTTCACATTTAGTTCCTTTGTTAATAAGGACTAATTTATTGTAATTTTTTTGATTTAAAGGATCGTCACACCAACCCATTTTTTTTTTAATTTTTATACATCTCAGTTTAGTCTGTGGTTTCTTTATTCTATCTGACCGGTAATATAGATTTTCAATTGAAAAACGACCAATAGGTGTTTTTTTATCTCCTTCTCTCTTTTTTTTACTTAGACCATTTTTACCAATACAACATTTAAACATGAAATCATCAACTTGAAGTCTATATTTATTTTTTAAGTAAATTGTCATATTCTATCAATATATGAATAACCAAAAATTAATTATCTATGAGTTTGACGAATTATACAGGATCTTAATTGAAATTAATAACGATGTAAATCTTATCATTAAAAAGGCCTCTAAAAATGATATTTCATATTTTATTTCTCAACCAAATACTTTGATTTTGACACAAAAAAAAATTGCTGGCCTTGATAATCAAATTATTTTTAATGATTTTCCTATTCACATTTTAAAGTTGTTAGAAAAAATAAATACTCAGTTTTTAAAAATAAATTTTAATAAGCAATCTGACATTATGATTGGCTCATATAAATTTAACTTAAATTCTAGAGAAATGTCTCAATCAAATCTTAAATTAAAACTCACTGAAAAAGAGATTAATTCAATTATTTATATATTTAATTCTAAAGATGTTGTCAAAATAGATGAATTACAATCTAAGGTTTGGGGTTATCAGCCTAAATTAGAAACTCATACTGTAGAAACTCATATTTATAGATTAAGAAAAAAAATATCACAAAAGTTTCATGATGAAAATTTTATATTAACTAATAAAAGTGGTTATGAAATTATCAAAAAAAAATAAATTTGCTAAAGAACTTTTTACAAAAAAATACAAACCTAGAGTTATCAAACCAAAAAAAGGAAAAGGAAGTTTCAAAAGAAAAAAGATTAAAGTCTAGCCCCGATTTGTTGAATTATTTTTGATGACATTTCAGTTCCTTTTTCAAGACACTCTTTGTTTGATAGCTTATTAATGTATCCATGTAGAAACCCAGAAGCAAAAAGATCACCAGCGCCTGTAAGGTCGACAATTTTTAAATTTTTATGTATATCACTTTCAACAATCTCTCCACCATTTATAGCAACTGCTCCTTTTTCACCCCTAGTAACAACAACTAGTCTATTAAGTTGTCTTGAAAAATTAATAACTTCGTTAAAATTTTTTGCTTCAATCAAGGATGTAATTTCTTGTTCATTAGCAAAAATTATATCTAGTTTATTTTTTACTAAATTTAAAAAATGAGGTTTATGTCTATCTACACAAAACTGATCAGACAGTGACATGGCTACTTTGTTTGCACTATTAATAGCTTTATCAAATGCCTTTTTAGGCTCACCCTCATCCCATAAGTAACCTTCTAAAAATATTATTTCGCAATTTTTAATTACATTAGAATTAACATCATTTTCATTTATCTTTCCTGCAGTACCCAAAAATGTACACATTGTTCTTTCAGAATCTGGAGTTATTAATATTAAACAAGTTCCCGTGGGTAATTCTTCTTTTTTTTTCGAATAAAAATATTTTACATTCTCTTTTTTTAAACCTTCCTCGTATTTGCTACCAAAATCATCATCTGAAACTTTACCAATAAAACCTACTTCATCACCCAGTTGAGAAATACCAACTATTGAGTTTGCTACAGATCCACCTGAAACAGTTTTTTCTATTTTAAGATCAGTTAATAATTTTTTGAACTGATTTTCATCAAAAAATAATTTCATTGTACTCTTTGTAAGATCATTTTTAGCAATAAAACTGTCATCCACTTTACAAATGACATCTACTATTGCGTTCCCTATTCCTAAAATTTTCATATCAAGCTTTTTTGGTAATAACAGGTTTTTTTCTCTTAGGGTAGCAAGTAGTACATATTTTACAAGTTAAACCATAGCAGTCTCTTGCTTTACAATATTCTCTGCCATAAAAAATTATTTGTAAATGAAGTTTAGACCAAGTTTTTTTTGGAAATATTCGTTTTAAATCTTTTTCTGTTTGAACCACATTCTTCCCATTCGTTAAACCCCATCTTTGTGCGAGTCTATGAATATGAGTATCAACTGCAAAAGCAGGATATCCAAAACCTTGGGACATTACAACGCTAGCTGTTTTATGGCCAACACCAGGCAGCTTTTCAAGCTCCTCAAAAGTTTTAGGTACTCTTCCATTGTGTTCTTCTAAAACTTGTTTTGACATTAAGTAAATACTTTTTGCTTTAATTCTAAAAATACCAATTTTTTTAATTAATTTTTCAATTTTTTTTCTACCTAATTTAACAAAGTGGGCTGGTTTAAAGTACTTTGGATATATATTTTTTGTCACATTATTCACATTTACATCAGTACATTGTGCTGAAAGCAGTACAGAGATTAATAATGTAAAAGTATTTTTGCTTTTAAGAGGAACTAGTGCTTTAGGATAAATTTTGTTTAGAGTTTTAAGTATAATTTTTGCTTTCTGTTTTTCATTCATTATGAAAAGTTAAGCAAATCTCTCATAGAATATAATCCTGGTTTTTTTTTTATCAACCATTTAGAGGCAGTTAAAGCTCCATCAGAGTAAAGTGCTCTATCAAAGGCCTCGTGGTTTAAAGTAATTATCTCTTTTCCATTTGAGAAGTTTACCTCATGTTCTCCAATAATTTCACCTTTTCTAATTGAGTTAAAATTAATTTTTTTTCCGTAAGGAAAAGATTTTTTATTTAAAAATTTTTTACCAATTAAATTATATAAGTTTTTATTTTTTCCGTCTGCAATCCCTTTACCAAGCATTAACGCTGTTCCCGATGGGTAGTCTTTTTTATATTTATGGTGTACTTCAAATATTTTACTTAAGTAATCATCATTTAATGCTTTTGAAGTAATCTCAGTTAAATACATTAACAAATTTACACCTAAGCTCATATTTCCAGCTTTTAAAATAGGTATCTTTCTTGAATATTTTTTAATTTGATTTTCCTGGCTTTTAGTAAATCCAGTAGTTCCAATTACTACTTTTTTCTTAAGTTTAGAAGCTATTTTTAATATTTCCAAGGTGCATTCAGGGATAGTAAAATCAATAATTATATCTGTTTTTTTAAATGCCACATTAGAATTAAACTCAGGTTTAATTCCATTAAATTTTTTATTTATTAATCTGTTTTCTGTAAGTGCAACCAGTTTAAAGTCTTTATTTTTTTTTGATGATTTAATTAGTTGTTGGCCCATTCGACCCATACACCCAGTTATTGCTAAATTTATTCTTTTCATTGAGAGATAAGATATGTAATTATCACAATAGATACAACAATTACAGACCAAATGAATAAATTTTTAAAAAATTGTTTTGATTTATTATTTGACCTTAAAAAACTAGGAAGAACTAAGACCAAAACTGCTATTAAAAAAATTGCTGGGATAATCTGTTCTAATCCCATTTTTAGCTATTCCAGAAACTTTTTGCCTTCTGAAAAAATTTTTTAATACTTGGATTAGATTTTTCATTTTCTATTTTTCTGAATTTTTCCAGTAATTCTTTCTGTTCTTTATTAAGGTATATTGGGACTTCAGTTTTAACTTGCACATATAAATCTCCATAATCACCTCTTCGCATAAAAGGCATTCCTTTACCTTTTAGTCTGAATTGTTTTCCATCTTGAGTACCATCAGGGATTTTAATTTTTCCTTTTTTTCCATCGATAGTTGGTATCTCTATAGTTGTTCCGAGAGCAGCATCAGCTATAGAAATTGGAAATTCAAAAAATAAATTTACATCTGACCTTTTAAAAAGTTCATGTGATTTAACATTAATAAACAAATATAAATCTCCACTTGCTCCCCCTCTAGTACCAGCCTCACCTTTTCCAGCAAGCCTAATTCTTGTTCCGTCATCTACCCCTTTCGGAATAGTTACAGAAACTTTTTTTGTTGTCTGTTTATTTCCCTGGCCTCTACAATCTCCACAAGGATTAGTTATTTCTTCACCGCTTCCTGCACATTGAGGGCATGTTTGTTGAACAGTAAAAAAACCTTGATTAGATCGAACTCTTCCATTTCCACCACAATAAGAACATCTATCAGGATTATACCCAGGTTTTGATCCATTACCCTTACAAGTATTACATTTCTCAGAAGTAGAGAATTGTATGTTTTGTTTTTTTCCTGAATAGGCTTCCTCTAATGTGATTGATAAATCATATCTTAAGTCCGACCCTCTATTATTAGAGCTTCGTCCTCTTGAGCTTCTTCTTCCACCTCCAAAGTCTCCAAAAAAATCTTCAAATATATCTGAGAAATCTGCTCCACTAAATCCTCCAAAGCCACCTTGACCTCCACCACCATTTTCAAATGCTGCATGACCGAAGTTGTCATAGTTTTCTTTTTTGGACTTGTCAGAAAGAATTCCGTAAGCTTCACTAGCTTCTTTAAATTTTTCCTCAGCAGATTTATCCCCAGGATTCTTATCTGGGTGGTATTTTACTGCTAACTTTCTATAAGCTGATTTTATATCTTCAGGACTGGCGCTTTTATTGATGCCTAGGACATCGTAATAATCTCTTTTAGCCATGTATTTAACCTGGACAAATAGATGTCAGTTAAGCGCTCTTTTCTTTATTCTCGTCCTTTACTTCTTCAAAATCCGCATCAACAACATTATCGTCTTTTTTTCCTTTATCATCTTTTCCGTCATCTTTATTAGAATCTGGTTTTACATTTTGTTGTGATTTATAAATAGCTTCTCCAAGTTTCATTGAAGATTGAACTAAAGCCTCAGTTTTCTTTTTAATATCTTCAATGTCTTCACCTTTTAAAGCCTCTTTTAATGCACTCGATCCATCTTCTATTGCTTTCTTTTCAGCATCAGAAACTTTAGCCCCATGTTCCTTAAGATTTTTTTCAGTTGAATGTATTAAAGTATCCGCTTGGTTCCTTACATCGACTGACTCTCTTTTCTTTTTATCTGCTTCCTTATTTGCTTCAGCATCTTTAACCATTTTTTCAATTTCTTCATCACTCAATCCACCTGATGCTTGAATTTGAATTTTTTGTTCTTTACCTGTGCCTTTATCTTTAGCTGACACATTTACTATTCCATTAGCATCAATATCGAAAGTTACTTCAACTTGAGGCACACCTCTTGGTGCAGGTGCAATTCCAACTAATTCAAAATTACCAAGCAACTTGTTGTCAGTTGCCATCTCCCTTTCTCCTTGAAGCACTCTTATCGAAACAGCTGGTTGGTTATCCTCAGCTGTTGAAAATACTTGGCTTTTTTTAGTAGGGATTGTTGTATTCTTTTCTATAAGCTTAGTAGATACCCCACCTAGAGTTTCTATACCAAGAGACAATGGTGTAACATCAAGTAAAAGCACATCCTTAACATCACCTTGTAATACACCTGCTTGAATAGCAGCACCCATTGCTACTACTTCATCTGGGTTTACACTTTTATTTGGCTCTTTACCAAAAAAATCTTTAACTTCTGAAACTACTTTAGGCATTCTAGTCATACCACCAACCATTACTATTTCATCTATATCGCTAGCTGATACACCAGCGTCCTTTAAGGCTGTTTTACATGGTGGGATAGTTCTAGCTATTAGATCTTCAACTAATGCCTCTAATTTTGCTCTAGTCATTTTTAAATTAATATGCTTAGGACCCGTTTTGTCTGCTGTTATGAATGGTAAGTTTATATCAGTTTGTTCTGCTGCAGATAATTCAATTTTTGCTTTTTCTGCTGCTTCCTTCAGTCTTTGTAGAGCCAATTTGTCAGATTTTAAATCAATACCACTATCTTTTTTAAATTCACCAATAAGATATTCTACGACCGCGTTATCAAAATCCTCTCCACCTAAAAAAGTATCACCATTTGTAGATTTAACTTCAAATACTCCATCACCTAATTCCAGAATAGAGACATCAAAAGTACCCCCGCCTAAATCATAAACAGCTATTTTTTTATTTTGTTTTTTATCTAAACCATAAGCTAGTGAAGCTGCAGTTGGTTCATTAATAATTCTTAAAACTTCTAAGCCTGCAATCTTACCTGCATCTTTTGTAGCTTGTCTTTGAGCATCATTAAAATAAGCTGGAACAGTAATTACAGCTTTTGTAACAGACTGACCTAAATACTTCTCAGCAGTTTCTTTCATTTTTTGTAAAATAAAAGCTGAAATTTGCGATGGTGAATACTTTTCTCCTTTAGATTCAATCCAAGCATCTCCTTTTTCAGAATTTACTATTTTAAATGGAGCTGACTCAATATCTTTTTTAACAGTGGGATCTTCAAAATTTCGACCTATCAATCTTTTTACTGCAAAAATCGTATTTTCAGGATTTGTTACAGCTTGTCTTTTAGCAGGCTGACCAATTAATTTTTCTTTTTCATCAGTAAAGGCAACTACTGACGGTGTTGTTCTAGCACCCTCAGCATTTTCTAAAACTTTTGCTTGGCTACCTTCCATTATAGCGACACAAGAGTTTGTTGTACCTAAGTCTATTCCAATTATTTTGCTCATATTAT
>CACEEW010000013.1 GCA_902558705.1 uncultured Pelagibacteraceae bacterium | reverse complement strand
CTTTAGGTTTTTTACTAATTCTTTTCTTATTTAAAAAACCAGAAACGTTTTTGTTATTTAAAGTAATCTTTTTTGAAAAGTCTGTATATAAATCAAACCCATTTATTGATTTATATATGGCGTAAGATTTGCCTGATGCATGAATTTCTTTAAGTTGATTTTCTTTACTCAATTTATTCTATTTTTAATCTCAAGACTGGTTGTTCTTTTATAGGTAAGTGAATTATTGCTGCAAAGACAGATAAAGCAATTGCTAAATACCACGCGTAATCATATGACCCATAAAGATCGTGAAATAAACCTCCAAGATATGCTCCAAAAAATGAGCCAATTTGGTGACTTAAAAATACGATACCATATAAAAGTCCTAAGTATTTTGTACCAAACATATGTGCAACTATTCCACTTGTTGCAGGTACAGTTGATAGCCATAAGAAACCAAAACTTGCTCCAAAGATAAAAGAGTTGATGTTACTAGCTGGTAAAAATATGAATAAAATAATTGATATCCCTCTAAGGCTATAGATTGTACTTAATATTATCTTCTTACTCATTTTTGTTGATAGATAACCACTACAAAGTGAACCAAAAATATTGAATAATCCAATTAAAGATAAAATTGCTGCAGCAGTCCAGCTTTCTAATCCACGATCTATTACGTAAGTTGGAACATGTGTACCTACTAGAGTTATATGAAAACCACATACAAAAAAACCAGAAACTAACAAAATATAACTTTTTGTTCCAAACGCCTCCTTAATAGCATCAGACAAACTTTGAGTATTTGGTTTTTCAATAGTTTGTTCTAATGAAGGTGATCTAACAAAAAATGAAATACCTAATCCAATAACTAAAGCTACTAAAAATGATAATAATGTTATTTCCCATCCGTTTTCTGTTAAAGAATATTGAGTTAATATTGGAGATAAAAAATATCCAAAAGATCCAACTGCCGTAACAATACTCATAGCAATTGTTCTATTTGATAATGGAAAATGTTTTCCAACTATAGACATTGGAATACTAATAGCTGTTCCTCCTAGACCAATTCCTATTAAAACTCCCATATCTATTTGAAAAAAAATTCCAGTATTAGGCCCTGCATATAAAAAATAAACACCTGCTATAAAAAAAAGAAATGCTAATGCAATTGCTTTATGTCCACCATACTTATCAGCAATTGCACCAAATATAGGCCCGGTTAATCCCCACATTAACATTTGAATTCCAATTGATAGTCCTGATTGGGTTAAGGAAATTCCTAAATCATCTTTAAAGTCCATGAAAAACATTCCAAAAGTTTGTCTTACACCCAATGAAATCAAGACCACTAAGCTGGCGGCAATCAAGGTAATTAAGGCGGTATTATTTCTTATAAATTTTTCAGACGACATATTTTATTTTAAATTTTTAAGAGCTTGCTTAATATCAGCGATAAGGTCGCTAGGATCTTCAAGACCAATATGTAATCTAATAAGATGTTCGTCTTTTGATAAGCTCATAAATTTTCTATTTCCAGTTTCTCTAAACTCTTGATGTAAAACCAAACTTTCAAAACCACCCCAGCTATAGCCATATCCAAAAAGCTTAAGAGAATTCACAAATTTTCTCACTGAATTAATATTCTTAGCTTTTATTTTTAATCCCATTAAACCTGAGGCACCAGAATAATATTTTTTCCACATTCTGAAGTTGTGTGAGTTTTTTTTATATGGATAGAGAAGTTTGATTTTTTTGTTTTTAGACAAAAATTCAGCAATTTTTTTTGCGTTTTCTCTATGTCTGTCTAATCTAACATCTAATGTTCTTAAACCCCTAGTAATTAAATAAGCATCATCTGGTCCTAATCTGAGACCTGTAATCTTCTCAGCTGCTTTTACTTTGTTAAAAACTTTTTTATTTACTGCAAGACTGCCTCCCATTACATCTGAATGACCAGAATAATATTTTGTAGCCGATACAATAGACATATCAAAACCAAATTTAATTGGCTTAAAATAGTATGGTGTCGCCCAAGTATTGTCTATAGCAGTAATAATTTTATTTTTTTTGGCAATAGAAATTATTTTTCCCAAATCTTGAAATTCAAAAGAATTACTACCAGGATTTTCAACAAAAATTAATTTTGTTTTTTTTGAGATATTATTTTCAAGAGTTTTTAAATTAGCAGGATCATAAAATATTGTTTTAATCTTAAATTCTTTGAGAAAATCTTCAGTTAAAATTCTTGTAGGACTATAAACTGGGTCAGCTACAATTATTTCATCACCTGGCCTTACAATACTAAATATTGATAAAAAAACTGATCCAAATCCTGTTGGTGTTGTAAAAACATGATAACTTTCTTCAAGTTTAGTTAATATCTTTTGCAATATATAAGTTGTAGAAGTTCCTTGTCTTCCATAGTCAGAATGACCTCCTGTGGGATTTTTTATGGCTTTTACTTGCGTCTTCCGTATATCTCGCATTGATTTAAATATAATTGTTGAAGCTCTGACAACAGGTGGATTTACTGACTGATTATGAAAGTCTTTTGCGGTATGTTTTAAAAAAGTCTTAAAAGATTTTGTCATAAAAAAATTGATATGCTAGAGGGACAATGCTATATCCCACAATGAAATTCAATAAATTAATGAATAGGACTTAATGAGTTATCCAAAAAAACATAGAGGCCGAAGAAAAATGGGCTCTAAAAAGAGACGAGCTAGAAAAAAAAATAAGAAAAAATAATTATTGATCTAATTCATGAATGTAAATTTTAAACATTTATGCATAATTTGCTTTTACTTACCTATAATAACAATAATAATATCGTATATTTGGTCAGCCAATCTTAATATAGTTAACTGGTGTACACCTAACATTGACGGATGTACTTCTATATCAAGGATAGGTAGGTACGAGCCAGTGGTTTATTTTTTCAAACCAATGATGATTATTTATGCGATATTTACGGCAATTTTTTGGACTAAATTTTATAAAATTCTTAAAGTCGAAAAAGTTGAAACTTCAAAATTTTTAATGTTAATAGCTTATTGTTCAGTACTTTTTTTTATTCTTTATATCTTTTTTTTAGGTGAAGGAAAATTATATAAATTTTTTAGACAGGTTGGTATTTTTATATTTATTTTTTTTACAGTATTAAGCCAAATTTTTTTTTCTACAAAATTAAAAAAATTATCTTGTTTTGATTATAAAATTAGCAAGTTGATATTTTATTATACTGTCATATTGGGTATTATTGGAATTTTATTACTACCACTTGTTACTACAAACGTTGTTGAATTTGCAAATTTTAAAAATATTGTATCTTGGAATTATTTTTTATTTATTCAAATATATTTTTTATTCATTTTTTTTGGATTAAAAAAAAAATTATGAGGTAATCCAGCCTCCTCCTAAAACTTTATCGCCATAACTGTCTTTTGAGTAAAATACACATGCTTGACCAGGTGAAATGCCCTCTTCAGCATTTTCTAAAATTACTATTCCCTTGTTGTTTAAGTTCAAATTTACCTTTGCTCTAAGAAGTTTTCCTGTTGATCTCACTTTTACAAAAATATTATTTTCAAATTCTTCTTTTTTAACTAATAAATTTAAATTTTTAATCTCAATTTCCTTTTTTCCAAGTTTATCTTTTGGTCCAACTATAATTTCATTTTTATCTGAATTAATCATTAAAACATAAAGTGCTTCTGTGTCTGCTATTTTAATTCCTTTTCTTTGGCCTATTGTAAAATTTATTATTCCATCGTGTACTCCAATGACCTTTCCATCTAAATTTTTGATATTACCTTTTTTAAAAGAATTTGGTTTAAATTTTTCTATAACAGAAGCATAATTACCATTTGGAACAAAGCAAATATCTTGACTATCTGGTTTATCTGCAACATTTAAATTTAATTTTTTGGCAATATCTCTAGTTTGATTTTTTAACAAACCACCTAAAGGAAATCTTAAATAGTCAAGTTGTTCCTTGGTAGTATTAAATAAAAAGTAACTTTGATCCCTATTCTGATCAATAGCTCTGTACATGTCTGTTGAATTATTCTTTGTGATACTTTTGACATAATGACCTGTAATTAAAGCATCAGCATTTAAATCTTTTGCAACTTCAAACAAATCTTTAAATTTAACTGTTTGATTACACTGAACACAAGGTATTGGCGTCTCACCTTTTAAGTAACTTTCAACAAAGTTGTCTATTACACCCTGTTTAAATTTATTTTGATAATATAAAACTTTATGTTCTATATCTAATTTCTGAGCGACTCTTTTTGCATCCATTATATCCTGTCCAGAACAACATTGTTTTGAGGCTGCAACCTCTTTACCGTCGTCGTAAAGCTTTAATGTTATACCTATCACATTAAAACCTTCTTTCTTCATCATGCCGGCTACAGTAGAAGAATCTACTCCGCCTGACATTGCAACGACTACTGTTGTGTCTGAGGGTTTTTTATCAAAACCAATAGAATTTAAATTATTATTCATTTGATGGTATTTATACTTATTTCTAATATAAGTTAAATTAAATGATTTTAGATTATGAGCCAGGTGACAAAGTTGAAAATCCTAACAATAAAGAATGGGGTATAGGTCAAGTTCAATCAATAATTAAGGATAAAGTAACTGTAAATTTTGAAAATGCTGGAAAAAAAGTGATAAATGCGAAAAATATAGAATTAATAAAATTAAATGACTGAATTAAATTTAAAAAAAATTACTGAAGAATTAATTGAGACCTTTATATATGCTGGAGAAATTTCATTAGAACTTCGAGAAAAAGGATTAATCAAAAAGATAAAGTCAGACAATACACCTGTTAGTAATGGTGATCTAGAAGTTAATAAAATCATTACTAATAAACTAAAAAAGATTACTCCTAACATACCAATTGTTTCTGAAGAAACTTCTGACAATAAGTCCATAAAGAATTTAAAGGATTTTTGGTTAATTGATCCAATAGACGGTACTTATGATTATATAAATAACTTAGAAGAGTTTACAATTAATGCTGGTCTTATAATTAACAATAATCCAGTTATAGGATTGATAAATGCACCTTCAAAAAAAAGAATGTTTTATTCTTATGGTAATAATTTAGCTTTTGAAATCATAAATGGAAAGACTATCAAATTAAATTGTTCAAAAAACTTTAACAAAAATGAAATTAAATTTGTCTCTTATTCAAACAAAATAAAACCAGAGATAGAAGCAATTCACAAAAAACTTAATGTAAAAAAAATATGTAAGAATGAAAAGTTCACTAAAATTTTGTGTAATTGCTGCAGGAGAATATGATGGATATGTTGCTGAACCAAGAGCTTATGAATGGGATATTGCTGCTGGTCATGCAATTCTAAAACATGCTGGAGGTATGGTAACAGACTTTGATAATAAAGAGATAAAATATGGAAAAAGAGATTTTAAAAACCCAAGCTTAATTCTAAAAAGTAAGAATATATTGTAATGGATGAACAACTAAGAATAATACTTATTATAATAGTGTCAGTTTCAATTTTTGGATTAATTACATTCGTATTTGTAAAAAATTATATCAGAAACAAAATTGATTTTTTAGTTAAAAAAGAAAAAGATAAAAATCTAAAGTAATTTTATTATTTTTAAATAATCATCTTTATCTATATCCATAATTTTTTTCGATGTTTCAAAGTCAAAACCATTTCTTGCTAACAAAGAAATATCTTTTTTATAAAATAAGGGTCTATTATCCTCTGCTCTAGCAGGACCAATTCTTTTTTTTTTACATATTTTTATCGCAGAGAAGAAATCTTGATCAGAATTTTCATCTTTAATCTTATTAACTGTATCTTTTATAAATTCATCATTTATACCTTTGCCAACTAGATAACTTCTTATTTTATTAATTGAATTTCCTCTCTGGATCATACTTTTTGCTTTGCTATCTGAGTAAAATTTATCATTTATAAATTTACTTTTTTCTAGATCTGAAAGAACAATATCTATTAAATTAGTCACATCTTGTTTTTTAACATTAGGTACTGAAGTTTTAAGGTATTTCTTTAAAAGATAAGTCTTTAGTTGTTGTTTTGAGGGAGCATACTTTTCAACATAAGCAAACGCAAAATTTCTCATTTCCTCAACAGTTACCTTTAAAGTTTTTTTTCGATTTCTTATAGGAATCATGAATAGATTTACTATAATATATTTTGAAATGATCGAACAAATTTATAATTATTTTACAATTGAAATGCTCTACTATTGGGTGAATTTAGGAGTTATCCCTTTTTGGTTAATATTAATTTTTTTTCCCCAGTCATATTTATGTAGATTCTTTGTAACTTCAATACTACCTATCATTTTACTAAGCGGGGCTTATATTTTCGTACTTTATAAATCATATCTAACCTCTTATGATTTTGGTGGTAATTTTAAACTTTATCTCGGACTTAAAGATTTATCTGAATTATTCACTAACAATTTTTATATTATGTTTTTTTGGATACATTTTATTGCAATTAATCTTTTTACAGGTGGTTGGATAGTTAAAGACTCTCAGAAATTTTCAATTAACAGAATTCTTTTATCGGTACCCCTGATTGTTACATATTTAATTGGTCCGTTAGGTTTGTTTATGTATTGGCTCATAAAAATTTTTCATGCCAAAAGTGTAAATCTCCATGACTAAATATATTGATTTTTACTTTGATTTTATTAGTCCTTATTCATATTTAGCTATTCATAAATTAAAGGCTTTAAAAAATTGCGAAGAAATAAATATAAATTATAAACCTATATTACTAGGTGGACTTCATAATCTTGGGGGTATTACCGCTCCCGCTTTTAACGAACGCAAATTAAAGAATATGAAATTTGATTGTAATTTAATTGCAAAAAAAAATAACATTCCATTTATTTGGAATACTAAATTTCCAATTAATTCACTTTACTTGATGCGTGGATATCTTGCAATTAATGAAGAATTAAGAAAAAAATATTTCAACTTATTTTTTAATGCTTACTGGAAAAATAACATTGATATTTCCAATCAAGAAAATGTTAATAACGTTTTGGAAAATTTAGGCATAAATAAAAAAAAATATTTTGAAAAAATACAAAAAGTTGAGATTAAAGATGAATTAAAAAAACTTACAAATATTGCTTTTGAAAAAAATATTTTTGGTGCTCCAACTTTTGTAGTTAATGACAAAATTTTTTGGGGACAAGATCGACTAGAATATGCTTTAGATGAATATAATTCTTAAACAATTTTAAATTTACTTTGTCTAATGGCTCCAAAACCTCCGTCTATATGAGAAACTTTTTTAAAACCCATATCTTTTAGAGATTTTGCAGCTAATGCTGATCTCAAACCACCTGCACAAAATAAAACCATTTCTTTATTTAGATCTAACTTACCTTTTTTAAAGTAAGCACTATCAGGATCTAACCAAAACTCTAACATGCCTCTTGGTATATGATTAGAATTTTCAACTCTTCCTTCTTTCTCTAACTCTCGAATATCTCTTATGTCGATTAAGTTACACAGATTTTCACTTACCATTTTGTGTGCCTCATCAGTTGAAATTGTTTTGATTTGATCTAGGGCTTCTGAAACTAGAGTTTGAGATGATTTTATATTCATAATTTTTTTATTTATTATATAGTTTAATATAATCATAGATAAAAATTGTGCTACCTAAAATATTAAAACCTTTTCATTCAGACAAATCGAATTTGGTTAGGATAGGTCCTAAAAAAGATGGTGGATATGTCATTGATAAAAGAGTAATAGAAAAATCTGAGGTAATAATTACTTGTGGTTTAAATGATGATTGGGAATTTGAAAAAGATTTTCTTAATAAAAATACTAGTACTAGGGTTGAAGCTTATGATCACACAGTTGATAGACATTTCTGGTTAAATAGGTTTAAAAAAGATTTTATAGCATTCCTATTATTGAAAAAAATTACCCCTAGGCAAATATTTGATATATTTAAGTATGTAAGTTATCTAAATTTTTTTAAAGGAAAAAATAAGCATCATATTAAAAAGATTGTTTCACATAAAAATGATGAAAATAATCAAACAACTATTTCAGAAGCAATTGGTAGTAATGAAAATATAATTTTAAAAATAGACATTGAGGGAGATGAATTTAAAATTCTGGAGCAGATAGATAAGAATTTAGATAAAATAAATTTACTTATAATAGAGTTTCACGATATGAAAAAAAATTTAAAAAAAGTTGAGAACTTTATTAAAAATACTAAACTTAAAAACATTCACATTAACGCAAATAACTATGGGATGTTAGATGAAAAAGGTATTCCTCAGGTGATTGAAATGACACTTATAAACCCAAAAAAATTTGAAATAACCGATGAAATATCAAAAAGAAATTATCCAATAGAGGGTTTGGATTTTAAAAATCGTAAACGAGGTCCAGATATTAAATTAAAATTTAATGAATAAGAAAATTTGTATAGTTTATACTCACCATAAATTAGGTGATTTAATTTGGCAACTACCATATATAAAGGCTATTAGTGATCACCACGCTCAAAAAGTTGATTTAGTTGTTAGAAAAAAAACACAAGCAAAAGAAATTTTAAAAGATTTAAATCATATTAATAAGATTCATTATAACGAATTTAGAAAAGGCTTAGCTTATTGGATAGATGTTTTTAAATTAAAAAAAATATTTGATTTAGAAAAATATGATTATGTTTATATTTTAGACAAAGTAAACAAACCTGCAATTGCAGCAAAATTAGCTGGCATCAAAAATATAATTGGACCAGGTTTTAAAAATCAAAAAAAATGGATCACAGTTAAAAATTACTTAGATGAAAAAGATTGGAAATTAAACTATTCAGAGCAATCACAAAAATTATTAAAGATTAATTCAATTATATTAAACGATAAGTTTCCTGACTTAGAAGTGAATATTGAACGACTTAAAGTAGGTAATGATGATCTGATGATTGATGGGAAAAAAATATCATTTGGTGTTGATTCTTTTGAAGATTATAAAATGTGGTTTGAGGAAGATTTTATAAAATTAGCAGACCTTTTGCATGAGAAAGGATTATTTGATTACATATATTTAGTTTGTGGACCAGATAAATCAAATGTTGCCAAAAAAATTATTAATGACTCTGGAAAGAAATATTTTATTGATTGTTCTAATAAAGATCTAATAGGAGTAATATTAGCTATTAAAAATTCAGCATTTTATATAGGTAATAACTCTGGTCCTTTAAATTTATCTGCTGCTTTAGGTGTTAAGACTTTTGGTTTAATTGCTAACGATCCAGTGAGCGAGTTGAAATACAGCAAAATAACACCAATAACGCCTCAAGACTACAAAGATGATATTTGGACACGAAATAGAGAAGGAATGAAAAAACTTAAACCCGATGAAGTTTTAAATAAAATTATTAAAAACTTATAAAAAAAAGCCCCCTGAGGGAGGGGGCTTTATTGTTTAACTAACTAGAGAGAGAGTTTTAAGGGACCCTACGATGAGTAATCGCGGAGATACACAGAGAGCGTAGAATCCCTTTATTGTTAACAATTAGTCACGTATTGCATATGCAATAACGCCTGTTTCCGTAACATCTGTACCTTTAGTTTCAGCCTCTTTACTTAGTCTGATACCAATTGTAGCTTTCATGATTGACCATACAATTAAAGCAACCACAAAAACGAAAATGTTAATCGAAAGAACACCTAATAATTGAGTTCCAAATGAAGTATCTGGATTTGTAATCGGCACAGCCAATGTACCCCAAATACCAGCAAATAAGTGAGCTGGTATAGCTCCTACTACATCATCAATTTTTAATGAGAATAGAAGTTTAGTACCATAAACTACGATTACACCACCAACTGCACCAATTAAAATTGCTGCTAATGGTGAAGGCATTAATGGCTCAGCAGTAATTGCAACTAATCCACCAATACAACCATTTAACATTTGAACAACATCTGTTTTTCCAAAGTTCAATCTTGTAACAGTTGCTGCAGCCATAACGCCACCTGCTCCTGCTAAGAAAGTATTAAGAAATATTGTTGAAACAGCGATTGCATCATCAGCCGTACCAATAGCTAATTGAGAACCACCATTAAATCCAAACCAACCTAACCATAGAATAAATACTCCTACGGTTACTAATGGAATTGAAGATGCAGCAAATGGTTTTAATGGCGCTGGAGCACCAGACTTAGTAAATCTCCCAAGTCTTGGACCCAACATCAAAGCACCTGCTAAAGCTGCTGCTCCACCAGTTGAGTGTACTAATGTTGATCCAGCAAAATCTGAGAAACCAGCAGCAGCTAACCAACCACCACCCCACTGCCAACCCATTACTATCGGGTAAATAATTCCTGATAAAATTGCTGCAAACAAAAAGAATGGCCAAAGCTTAATTCTTTCTGCTAAAGTTCCTGATACAATAGACACTGTTGTTGCACAGAAAACCATCTGAAAATACCAATCTGATCCATCTGCATAACCTGTATCAACTGCACTGGAGTCTGACCATGGAATAAAACTTCCAATATATCCACCTTCTGGAATTCCATAAGCTAGATTATATCCGAACATCCAGAACATAATTCCAGCAATTGATATTAAACCTATATTTTTTGCACAGATAACAGATACACTTTTAGATGTAACCATTCCAGATTCTAACATTGCAAATCCACACGCCATAAAGAAGACGAGGAAACCACAAATTAAAAATAGCAAGGTATTAAATATAAAACCTATTTCAGCAGAAACTGTTGTCTCCGCCATACCTGCACTACTCATATTTAATAAAAACATTAAACTCATGAGTGGCAGACTTATTTTTTTTATTAATTTAGTCATAAGACCTCCCTGTAAGAGAAAACTTATATTTTTAAAAAAATCTGAAAACTAACGCTGATTAGGAAAATTGGCTATGCAGATTTTGCATATAGAAACAGCCTTAACGTGTGTATCACATTAAGGCTGTTAAAAATTATTATTTGTTGAATACTTCTTTTAAAGCTTTTGCTGGTAAGAATTTTACCTTTTGTGAAGCAGCAATTTGGATCTGTTCACCAGTTCTAGGATTTCTTCCAACTCTCGCTTTTCTCTTAGCCACTTTATAAGTACCAAATCCAGCAATTTTTACTGAATCATCACCTTTTAAAGCGTCCAAAATAGTGTTGGTAATAGTGTCAAAAGTTCTTTCAGCATCAGCTTTGCTCAAATTTAAAGCTCCAGAAAGCTTGACAATTAATTGTTTTTTATTCATTTTAGCTCCGGTTTTATTAGGTTATTTCTATTTTTATCAAAAGTATTGATAAATCAAGACTTTTTTTAGTGTTAAGCAAAAAGTTATACACAATATCTAGTATAATATCGAATTAACATTGATTTTACTGACGTTTTTGACTTTGCCAACAATTAAATTATTAAAATAAACCAAGGTCTTTTAAGTCATTAAAAGTTGTAAAAACCATCAAAGATAGCAAAACAAATAAGCCGATTCGAAAAAAACCTTCTTGAGTATTTTGAGATAATGGTCGACCTAAAACTTTTTCAAATGCGTAAAACATCAAATGTCCTCCATCAAGCATTGGAATTGGGAAGAGATTTACTAAACCTAAGCTAATAGAAATGTATGCCATCATGCTAATAAATGCTAATAAACCAAACTCAGCAACTTGACCTGAAATTTTAGCAATTCTAATGGGTCCTCCTAATTGTGAGGTATCTGCTTTACCAAAAATCATTGCTCCTATGTATTTTAATGATGAGGTGCTTACATAATAAACCTCATGAGCTGCATGGTAAATTGCCTTTGCTGGACCTAATTTTACATGATTAATTTCATTATTTTGAGCACCTAATTTAATTCCAACTACTCTTTTATTTATTTTATTGCCAAGATTGTCCTCACTTAAAACTATATTAGGCTTAATTTTCAATAATAATTCATCATAAGATCGCTTTACTTTAAAATCAATAAAATCATCAGTAGACATCATTATATATTTAGAGACATCCATAATACTTTGGACCTCATTTCCATCTATTTCTAAAATTACATCGTTTTGTTTTAGACCACCTACCATTGCAGGGCTGTCACTTTGAACTTCATTAATTACTGCTGGAGTAAAATCTTTTCCAATAAATGTATAAATTGAGAAGAAAATAACTAAAGCTAATAAAAAGTTTGCAAGAGGACCTCCAAATACAATTAGAACCCTTTGATATAAAGGTTTTAAAACAAACAACTTTTTACGATCTTCTTCATTATATTTTTTTATGATTTTTTCTTGATCGGCTTGAGAAAATACATTTCGATCACCAAAAAATTTGACATAGCCCCCTAGTGGAATCCAACATATTTTCCATCTAGTACCAGATTTATCATTCCATCCAAAAATTTCTTGCCCAAATCCAATAGAAAAGTCTGTAACTCCTACTCCATATCTCTTTGCAAAATAATAATGACCATATTCGTGAATAAAGACCACCACTAAAATTAATGCAATAAAAGGTAAAATAAAATCAAACATACTATATTTTAAATGAATTCAAAAATATACACAATAGGCCATTTTAATACAATTTTTGACTTTAAAACATTCATTGTATTTGTCTTAAAAAGATATAAGCATCCAGCTAAATTAACAATAATAACTAAATAATGGACTTCAACAAATTACCGATTGATAATAAACTCAAAAATTCAATTAAATTTGCTGATTTTAAAACCCCTACTCCAATTCAAAGTAAATCAATCCCAATTAGTTTAATGGGTAAGGATATATTAGGTACAGCACAAACTGGCACTGGAAAGACTTTAGCCTTTACTATCCCAATGATTAATAAGCTTATTCTAGATAAAAATGCTATGGCGTTAATTATCTGCCCTACTAGAGAGCTTGCAAGTCAAGTTATGCAGACTGTTTTAAAATTAAATGTAAGAGAAATTGGGATAGGAAATGCACTTCTTATTGGTGGTGAAGGAATGCAAAAACAACTTAAAAAATTAAAAAAAAGAGCACGTATTATAGTTGGTACTCCAGGTAGAATAAATGATCATCTAAAAAGACAAAGTTTGAATTTGTCAAAAGTATCCTACTTAGTTTTAGACGAAACAGATAGAATGCTTGATATGGGATTTACTCCTCAAATTGAATTGATCTTAAAGTTTATTCCAAAACAACATCAAACTTTATTGTTCTCAGCTACTTTACCAAATAATATTTTAAGAATTTCAGAAAAGTATTTAAATAATCCAGAAAGAATAGCCGTAGGTTCTTTATCAACACCAATAGAAAAAATTAAACAAGAAACATTTCAAATAACTCAAGACAAAAAATATCATGAATTAATAAATCAATTAGTTGAAAGAAATGGTTCAATATTGGTTTTTGTTAAAACTAAACATGGTGCAGATAAAATTGTTAAGCGTTTAAAATATGACGGACATTCTGCAGATGCAATTCATGGTAATTTAAGACAAAGTAAAAGAGAACGTGTCATTAACAACTTTAGAAACGGTAAGAGTAGAATTTTAATTGCAACTGATGTAGCTGCAAGAGGGTTGGACATACCTTTAATTCAGCATGTCATTAACTATGACTTACCACAAGTGCCTGAGGACTATATTCATAGAATTGGTAGAACCGGAAGAGCTGGAAAAGATGGATTTGCTTTAACATTTCTAACTCCATCGGACCGATCTATGTGGAATTCTATAAGTAGATTAATTAATCCAGATTTTAAAATTTCAAAAGAAGGTCAATCAAGAAATTCTAAAGGTAAAAAAAGGTTCAAAGCAAGATTTAATAAAGATAAGAAATTTAAAGATAAGAAAAAATTCTTTAAAAAAGATAACTCTAGAAAATCAAATTTCAAAGGTAAGAAAAAGTTCTTTAAAAAAGATGACTCAAGAAAGTCAAGTTTTAAAAAAAAGAAAATACAATTTGGATCTACCAATAATCCAAAATATTTCGACAAAGAGAAATCTAATAATTCTCAAACTTTTTCAAAAAAAAAGGATTATAAATTTGGTCATAAAAAGAAATTTAAACATAGAAACAAACCTAAAAAGTTTTCTTTTAAAAAACACAATCGATCCAGATAATTCGGTAGAGGCTAATAATACAATAAGATAAATATTATTGCTAAGATGACTGATAAGATTGATAAAATAACATAATTTATTTTGATATTTAACCTTTTATAAATTTCCCCATTTATTTTTTCCCAAAACAATACTATTAAAAATACAATTATCGCAGGAATAATAAATTTAAGCATTGTTTCTAACTCTTATCTCCAACATAAACTGATACACCTCTAGAATTAATATCAACATCGAATTTCTTATGTAAAGGAGGAAAGGCTCTTTGTGAACAGTCTAATCTATCACATGTTCTACAAGAAACACCGATTGGTATTTCAGTAGTTTTATCTGTTACATTAATGTTTTCTGTATAAACAAAATCTTTTGCATATTTGGCATCACATCCTAATCCAATAGATAAAATACTTTTAGATTGACCAAATCTTCCAATTCCTTTTTCAACAGTTCTTGCAATACAAACATATTTTTCTCCATTGGTCATTTTGCTCACTGCAGCTTGAATTACTCCTGGTCTTGTAAATGCAGAATAAACATTCCACCTTGGGCATGCTCCTCCATATCTAGGAATTTCAATTCCAGATAAAGAAAATCTTTTTGAAATATTCCCAGCCATATCTACTCTTAGAAAATGGAATGGAATTCCCGGTAATTTAGGATCTTGTAAACAAGTAACTCTATGGGTAACTTGTTCAAAAGATGTTGCAAAAGTATTTTGCAAAAGCTCTAAATCATATTTAAGTTTTTTGCATTCAGTGTGGAAAGGTTTATAGGGCATTAGTATTGCAGCTCCACAATAATTTAATAAGGCTACTTTTGTTAATTTTTTAGACTCCTCAGAAGGAAACGTGAAAGTAGACAAGTAGTCTTCAATCTCTTTAGTAGCTCCTTCTTGAGCAATTTGAGCAGCTGCATGAAGTTTTTTTGTCTCCAAAGAACTATAATCACTAAGTAATAATTCTTTTTTATTTTTATGATAAATTTTTGAAAAAGGTTTATCCTCTTCAGGAATTACATCTTTTACGGTAATTCCAAATTCTGTTTTTAAGTATTCACACAGAGCTATATATCTAGTTCGATTATTTTTTTGAACTTTTTCAAATACCTTGTTTGCAAATTCCTCTAATTTAGGAAAATAGTTTTTATTTTTTTGTAAAAAATCAGAAATAACTTCTCCTGGAAATGAACTTTTTCTACCATCAACAATTTTACCAGATATTTTTTCAATCTTATTAATTAATTCGTGATCTTTTTTTTTTAAAATGTCCCCTAGTCTTACTATTGCTTTACCAATTTTAGGATTTGTTCCCACAAGATCTTTTACCTCTGGGCCTAGGATATCTAAATCCTCAAATAATTCATCATCAAGGATTTCAGACAAAGTATTTTCTAAGTTTAAATCTGTTTTTGAAGTTAATTGCGAAAGTTCAATGTTAAGTTTTTCACAAATTTTTAAGAGAAGATCTCCATCAATTTTACGTTTTCCGCCTTCAATTAAATTTAAGTAACTTGGTGAAATACTTAACTCCTCAGCGAGTTTATTTGCTTGAAGACCTAATTGTCTTCGAAAAGCCTTGATTTTTGGCCCAATTTTTAGATCTAATTGACTCATATTTTCTATTTGTAAATTTTGTAAATTTATTTTTACAAAATTTTTCTTTAATTTACAACACTTTTACACTTTTTTATAGATTTTGTAAATCCTGTAAATTATATATTTTACATGGACGAAAAATTAAAAAACAGTGAAAATGAAGCTCAAATCATAAGACATGAAGACCTTGCTAGACACAATAGCAGAGGAATCTACATGAGAGATGATCATTGTGATTGGGGTTCAAGTGGAATGCAAGATCTAGTTGAGACCCTAAACGACTCAAACTAGTTCTAATTCATTCGACTTTATTCATTTCTTACTAAGACTTTAACATCATAGGATTATTATAATGAGCGCAGAAAATATCTCATATGACTTAAAAAGATTTGCAGGAATAAAAAGGGACTATACTCCTGAAGAAGTTGAAAGACTTAGAGGATCCATAAAAATTGAATATTCTATATGTAAGCAACAATCTACTAAATTGTGGAAACTACTTAATTCGGAACCTTATGTGAATACATTGGGATCTTTATCCGGTAACCACGCAGTTCAACACGCAAAAGCTGGATTAAAAGCGATTTATTTAAGTGGCTGGCAGGTTGCAGCAGATGCTAACAGTGCTGGAGAGATGTATCCTGATCAATCTCTATATCCATATGACAGTGCTCCAAAATTAGTTGAATCAATGAATAATGCTTTAATAAGAGCTGATCAAATTCAACATATGGAACTAAAAGATGGTGACATGAAGACAGAAAAAAGAGTTGATTATATGCTACCAATTATTGCAGATGGAGAAGCAGGTTTTGGTGGACCATTAAATGTATTTGAACTTGCAAAAAAATTTATTAAAGCAGGTGCTGCTGGTGTTCACTTTGAAGATCAATTAGCTAGTGAAAAGAAATGTGGTCATATGGGTGGAAAAGTACTTGTTCCAACTGGTACGATGATCAAAAATTTAAAAGCAGCGAGACTAGCTGCAGATATTGCAGATGTACCATTAATTATTTTAGCAAGAACTGATGCTAATGCCGCAAAACTAATTACTAATGATCACGATGAAAATGATAAAACTTTCCTTACTGGTGAAAGATCTCCAGAGGGTTTTTATTATGTAAAAGCAGGCATTGATCAAGCAATATCAAGAGGTTTAGCTTATGCACCTTATTCAGATTTAATTTGGTGTGAAACTGCTACTCCTAATCTTGAAGAAGCTAAAAAATTTGCTAATGCAATTCATGAAAAATTTCCTGGAAAGCTTTTAGCTTATAATTGTTCACCTTCATTTAATTGGAAAAAACATTTGTCTGATAGCGAGATTGCAACTTTTCAACAAGAAATAAGTAAAATGGGATATAAATTTCAATTCATTACATTAGCTGGATTTCATACTCAAAATATAGCTATTTTTGAATTAGCCGAAAAATATAAAAGCGAAGGCATGACAGCTTATTCAAAAATTCAAGAACAAGAATTTGCTCGTGAGAAAGATGGTTACACAAGTGTCAAACATCAAAGAGAAGTAGGTACTTCTTATTTTGACGCTGTTTCTAACACTATAACCAGTGGTAAAAGTTCAACAACAGCGATGGCAGGTTCAACCGAGTCCGAGCAATTCTAAAAATACGTTCCTCTTAATAAAATAGTTATCTAACTGGCCCATAAATGGGTCAGTTAGATTTTAATAGATAGAGTTATTTTTTTAATAATCTTGAAAGAAATCGCAATTTCCAAAAAAGTGTTTTTAAAAATTGCTCTAAATACAAAATAATAATTGTTTTTTCTTTAATCTTATTTTCATAGATCACTTCATTTGTTTTAATGGTGCAAACTCCTCTAATATCTTTGAAATTTTGACTTTTTAGCTCAGAAAATTTATCAAAATAATTGTTAGTCATATGCTCAATAAAACAGTCTGGATCAGTTTGATTATTAATTTCTGGCAATAAAGTTGCTATAAAGTAGTTAATGTTTAACGCATTGAAGCCTATTGAGGATCTTTCTGTTATTCCGTAATTATGTCTAAAGTTGTGGACTTTTTTTTTAAAATTCCACCATTTAGATCCTATAAAGTCTTTAAATTGTTTTTGATCGTATATCCAGAAACAACAATAATTTTCAAGATCATTTATAAAAAATTTCTGTGAATCAATACACACAAAATTTTTTAACCTTTCAGTAATGTGAATACTGTAATTTTGATTATCTTTATTATTTTTTTCATATATCAAAAATCCTAGGTTAAATCTTTTAGACGACAAATTTTTCTGAAATTTTAAATAATATTGTAAATTTTTTTCAGTAAATTTAATGTCATGTTCTAAGTACATAAAATAATTATAGCTATCTTTTTGTTTTTGCATCTCTGGTCTAGTTAGCCAAGTCAAATAACCTTTTTCCAAATCATCATTATTAATTTGATGATTAATTATATTGGCATCTAATTCTTTATCATTTAAAAAATTATTATGGGTATGTATGAATATATCTGTTGGAAGAGAAAGTTTTTTTAGACTTAAAATATTTTCCTTTAAATAATCAAATCTAGTTAAGTTTCTATATCCCTCTTTTTTTTCAGGATTTGGATTGTAAAAAGGTATATGAATAGATATAGACATTTTTAAAATTAAAATTATAAACAAATTTAACATTTTTAATAATGAAAAAAATATTAATAACGGGTGGAACAGGATATCTTGGAAGGAATTTAGCACTTTTTTACAAAAAGAAATATAAAGTCTTTATTGGTGCAAGAAACAATAAACAAAATTTTTTAGTAAAAAACTTAACAAATTGTGAAGTGGTTCCTCTTGATGTTTCTAATATTGAATCTGTAAACGATTGCTTAAACTATTCTAAGCCTGACATTGTTATTCATGCGGCTGCTACTAAATTTGTTGATCTATCTGAAAAATTTCCTTTTGAATGTATTGATATAAATATTGTTGGATCGGCTAACATAGCAAGAGCATGCATAAATAAAAAAATTCCTACAGTTATTGGTGTATCAACAGATAAGGCATCACCACCTATTAAAAATATTTATGGTTTAAGTAAATCATGTATGGAAAGACTTTTCTCATCTATTGAGCCCTACGGGAAAACAAAATTTATCTGTGTTAGATATGGAAATGTGACATGGTCAACAGGTTCAGTGCTTCCTATTTGGAAACAAATGTTCAATAAAAACAAAACTATTTTAACTACAGGACCTAACATGAGAAGATTTTTTTTCTCAGTTGATGAAGCTGTAAGTTTAATCGATCAAGCATTAAAATTAAAAAATAAATTAGCTGGTAAAATTCTTTCTGCTGAAATGAAATCATCAAAAATGATAGATATTTTAAAAGTCTGGATTAAAAAATTTGGTGGAAATTATAAAATAATTCAAACAAGAAAAGGGGATAGATTAGATGAATATTTAATTGGTGAAGACGAATTAAAATATGCTGAAGTTTTAAAGATTAAAGGTAAAAAATATTTTGTTATAAATTTTAATAAATTATCAAAAAAAACCACTTAAAGAAATTGTTTCTTCAAAAGATGCTAAAAAATTATTACAGTCTGAAATAGAAAAGATAATTCAATTTGGACTAAGATCTAATGAGCTCTAAAAAAATTAATCATGCTTTTATTATGGCTGCTGGTCGTGGAACTCGACTAAGACCTTTAACAAAAAAAATACCTAAAGGATTAATAAAATTTAAACAAACATCATTAATAGCAAATGGAATAAAAAAACTTAAAAAATATATAGATTTCATCCATATTTCAGTAGGTTATAAAGGCCCGATATTCGCTAAGCATCTGATAGAAGAAAAAGTATCATCTATCATTAATACAGATAAAAAAGGAAACTCATGGTGGATTTTTAATTCAATATTTAAATCTTTTGACTCACCTTTGTACGTTCTTACTTGTGATAATGTTACTAATATCGATTTTAAAAAAATTGAGAAAGACTATTATAAAAAAGGTCAGCCTATTTGCATGATAATACCTACAAAGCCAATTAAAGGTTTGGCAGGAGACTACATATTTAGAAAAAAAAATATTATTCAAGGATTATCAAGAAAGGTTAAATCAGATATTTATTGTACTGGCATTCAAGTATTAAATCCAAAAAAAATAAATGATAAGATTAAGTCAACAGACGATTTTAATATTCTTTGGAAAAGATTAATAAAAATTAAACAGCTATATGTTTCTGATGTTATGCCAAAAAAATGGTATACTGTAGATAACGTAGATAATTACAAAAAATTAAAAAAAATTTTCAAATAATAGATGATAAATAAAAACTTCGGTTTTGGGACTCAAATTAGAAAATCTCCATATTTTGACTCTACCGTAAAATGGGGAGCAACAGGATTTTCTGTGTATAATCATATGTACATTCCAAGAGATTTTGGAAATCCTGAACAAAATTTTTGGAATTTGATAGAAAAATCTATACTTTGTGATGTTGCTGTTGAACGTCAAGTAGAAATTACTGGACCAGATGCATATAAATTCATTCAATTACTTACCCCAAGAGACCTTTCCAAATTATCAATTGGTCAGTGCAAATATGTTTTAATTGTAAATGATAAAGGGGGAATAATTAATGACCCTGTACTTTTAAGATTAGGAGAAAATCATTTTTGGTTATCACTTGCTGACAGTGATGTTTTGTTGTGGGCACAGGGAGTAGCTGTTAATTCAGGTTTGGATGTTAAAATTAATGAACCTGATGTGTCACCACTACAACTCCAAGGCCCTACTTCAGCTGAAATAATGATTAAACTTTTTGGTGAAGATATTAAAGATCTTAAATATTATTGGTTTAAGGAATGTAAGCTGGATGGAATTCCATTAGTTGTTTCAAGAACTGGTTGGTCTAGTGAATTTGGATATGAAATATTCTTAAGAGATGGGACTAGAGGAAATGACCTTTATGAAAAAATAATGAAAGCAGGGAAAGAACATGGATTAATGCCTGGGCATACATCTTCTATTAGAAGAATTGAGGGTGGAATGCTTTCTTATCACGCTGATGCAGATATAGAAACCAATCCCTTTGAATTAGGTTTAGGTAGGTTAGTTAATTTAGATAGTGACATTAACTTCATTGGTAAAGAAGCTTTAAAAAAGATTAAACAAGAGGGAATAAAAAGAAAACAAGTTGGTTTAGAATTAGATTGTGAGCCACTAAAAGGTCCAAATACAACTTTTTGGCCTATATATAAAGATCAAAAAAAAATTGGTAAAGTGACCTCTGCAGTTTATTCACCTAGACTAAAAAAGAATATTGCATTGGCAATGGTTGAAATTAATCATTCTGATATTGGGAATAATTTAAAGATTATTAGTAATAGAGAAATTAATTCTAAAATAATTGAAAAGCCTTTTTACGATCCAAAGAAAAAAATTGCTTCTTCTTAAGATTTAATATTATACCCTTTTTTCAATAATATTGAGACTGCGATTACACATATCACTAAAAATGACACCATGGATCCTACACTTATCCAAATATTAAAATCTGATATTCCATAAAATGAAAATCTTAAGCCATCGATTAGATAAACCACTGGATTAAAATAAGAAACAGTTTGCCAGAAAGGTGGTAACATATCTAAAGAGTATAAGCTTCCCCCTAAAAAAACCATTGGTGTAATAACTAATGATGGAATGATAGACATTTGTTCAAAGTTTTTACTAACAACACCAATTAAAAAACCAAATAATGCAAAAGTGAAAGAGACCAAAATTAACAAGAATATCATTAACATTGGATATTCAACAGTTACCTCAGCAAAAAATGAAGCAGTGGCATAAATAACAGCACCGACGATTAAAGTTTTGGTGGCCCCTGCTCCAACAAAAGCCAAAACAGTTTCAAGTGTTGAAATAGGTGCTGCTAAAATCTCATTAATTGTCCCATTAAATTTTGGAAAAAATATTCCAAAAGAAGTATTACTTATTGATTGAGTAAGTAACGTTAGCATCAATAAACCTGGAACAATATATGAACCATAGCTTACACCATCAATTTTTTGAATATAACCACCAATCACTGAACCAAAAACAACAAAGTATAATGATGTGGATATTACTGGTGAGAGAAGAGATTGACCCACAGTTCTTAAAAATCTGTTCATCTCATGAACATATATAGCTTTAAAACCATAATAATTAAATTTCATTATTCTCCCTAACTAAATTAACAAAAATTTTCTCTAGGTTACTTTGTTCAGTTTTTAAATCTCTTAACTTTAAGCCGGTATCTTTTAAATCCTGCAATAAATCAGTAATACCAGTTTT
>CACEEW010000012.1 GCA_902558705.1 uncultured Pelagibacteraceae bacterium | reverse complement strand
TTCTTTTTCTTTATCAAAATACATTATTTTAATTATTCTTAAGTAATAAAAAGCTGCTACTACGGTTGATAGCAAACCAACTATAGCCAAAAAATACATAGATTGTTCTAAAACTGATTTAAAAATATAAAACTTTGCAAAAAAACCAGCTAATGGTGGAATTCCAGCTAAAGAAAATAAGATCACTAACAATGATAACGATACTAATGGGTGATTTTTTGACAAACCTGAAAGATCTTCAATATCTTCAAAGTATTTATTATTTCTCTTCATCATTAATAAACACGAAAATAAACCTAAGTTCATTAATATATAAATAGTTATGTAAATAACTGAGCTTTGAATTCCATCATTAGAACCTGTTGCTACTCCAGCCAAAGTATAACCCACATGGCCTATTGAGCTATAAGCAATTAGTCTTTTAAGATTTGTTTGGCCTATGGCTGCTATTGCCCCAAAAAGCATTGATGCTATTGATAAAAAAATCAAAATCATTTGCCACTGATCTATCAAGTTTAAAAAAGGAATATATAAAAATCTAATAAATACAGTTAGTGCTGCTATTTTAGGAACCATTGTAAAAAATAATGTAACTGATGTTGGTGATCCCTCATAAACATCAGGAGCCCACATATGAAATGGCACAGCTGAAATCTTAAATGCTAGACCGACTAGAATAAAGACTATACCAAAAGTGATTGCATATTCGTTTGAATTTAGTTGATTAGCAATAATGTTAAAATTAGTTGAGCCTGTAAACCCATATATTAATGAACATCCATAAAGTAATAAACCTGAAGACAACGCACTCAAAACAAAATATTTTAAACCAGCTTCTGAAGACTTAAGTTGATCCCTATTAAAAGTAGCTAAAACATATAAAGCTAGTGATTGAAGTTCTAGACCCATATAAAATACAATTAAGTCATTTGAACTGATCATTATCATCATACCAAGTACTGAACTTAAAATTAGAATTGGATATTCAATTTTAAAAATCTTTAAAGTCTTTAAATAATTTGAAGAGATTACCAAAACCATAAAAGCAGCTAACAGCGTAACAATTTTCATAAAAGATGATAAATAATCAATTACAACACTAGAGTTAAATAATAATGTTTCTTGAATTCCTAAAGTTTCATTTAAAGTAATTACAGAAGTAATAAGTAAAATAATTAATGAAATATTTTGAATCAATTTGGAACTATTTTTCTTAAAGACCCCTAAAATAAGAAGAAACATTATTGATAAAGAAAGAAAAATTTCTGGAAAAACTAAAGCTAAATTTGTCATTTTTAATTGCTAATTAAATTAAAGTTATATACTTTTATTAAGTTGCTGATAGAAACTTCAATGGTATTTATTAGAGGTTCTGGATAAAATCCAAAAAATAACGTTGGTACAGCTAAACATGATAAAATAAATAATTCAGATTTATTTAAATCTACCATTTGTTTTAAATCTGAATTAACTAGCTTTCCAAAAACTACCCTTTTGTATAACCAAAGCATATATGCTGCTCCTATTATTACTCCTAAACTTGCAATTACAGCTACTAAAAAATTGTCTTTAAAAGCTCCCATTAAAATTAAAAATTCACCTACAAACCCGCTTGTTCCTGGCAGACCTAAAGCTGCTAATGTAAATAACATAAATAAAACTGAGTATTTGGGAATAATGCTTACAATACCACCATATGTGTTTATTAATCTGGAATGCATTCGATCATAAACTACACCAACACACAAAAAGAGTGCCGCTGCAACTAACCCATGACTTATCATTTGTAAAATACTTCCTTCGAGGCCTTGCTGTTGAATTGTAAAAATTCCTAAAGTAACAAAACCCATGTGAGCTACAGATGAATATGCAATTAATTTTTTCATATCCTCTTGCATTAAAGCAATTAAGGATGTGAAAATAATTGCGATAACACTTAAAGTGTAAATTAATGGTGTAAAAATTTCTGATGCAATAGGAAATAAACCTAGAGAAAATCTTATAAATCCATAACCTGCCATTTTAAGTAAAATTGCTGCTAATAATACTGATCCTGCTGTCGGAGCCTCTACATGCGCATCTGGTAACCAAGTGTGAACAGGCCACATAGGAGTTTTAACGGCAAAAGAACTAAAAAAGGCCAGCCATAAAAGATTTTGATATTTAGCATCAATTCCTAATTCATAAAGTTGAACTACATCAGTTGTGCCTGATATCCAGTATATTGAGATTATAGCTATTAGCATTAATACAGACCCTAACAGAGTAAATAAAAAGAACTTAAATGCAGAGTAAACTCTTCTTGTGCCACCCCAAATTCCGATAATTAAAAACATTGGAATTAAACCAGCCTCAAAAAATAAATAAAAGACCACTAAATCTAATGAACAAAAAACTCCAATCATAAAAGATTCCATAATTAAGATTGCAATGAGAAATTCACTAAGTCTATTTTTAATAGAGTTGTTGACTGAAATTATACATAGAGGTGTTATAAAAGTTGTTAAAATAATAAATAATATTGAGATACCATCAATACCTACTTTATAATTTATTAAATCTTTAATCCAAACTCTATCCTCAACAAATTGAAATTCTGATGTCGATTGATCAAATAATATCCATAAATAAACAGATAAAAAAAAATTTACTAATGAAGTAAATAATGCAACATATTTTACAGTAATATTATTTTCTTTATTACTTCTTGTAAAAAAAAGAAAAAGAGCACCTACTGCAGGTAATAGAATTAAAGAAGAAAGAATAGGAAAATTCATTATTTGACAATTAGAAAAGTTAATAAAGCAGAGAAACCAAGTAACATTACAAATGCATATTGATATATAAATCCACTTTGAAATTTATTAGCTTTTAAAGAACACTTTTTAATGAATGATGAAATACCGTCAGGACCAAAGCCATCAATTATTTTGATATCAAAAAATTTCCATAAGAATAATCCAATTTTTTTTGATGGAATTACAAATAAGACATCATACAGCTCATCAAAATACCATTTATTAATTAAAAATTGATATAAAGGTTTATTAACATTAGCAATTTGATTAGATAAATTTTTGTTTTTTACAAATAAGTAATAAGCAACTGGTATTGATAAAATTACTAAAATAGGAGTTAATACTAAAAACCAAAAAGGTGGATGGTCAGTACTTAATGGTTCTAGAAAAAAAATTGACTCTTGCCAAAAATTATTTATTCCCCCATAACCTAGAAATAGTTCTTTAAAGGTATAACCTGCAAATATAGCGCCTATAGAAAGAAAAATTAAAGGTATTAACATCACCAAAGGTGACTCGTGAGTTTCTTCGATCTTGATATCTTTATTATTATAATCTCCATGAAAAGTTTTAAAAATTAATCTCCATGAATAAATTGATGTAAGAAATGCAGTAATAATACCAATCCCCGCTGCGTAATATCCAGTGGTATTTCCTCTTAAATACGCAAATTCTATAATTGCATCTTTAGAATAAAATCCTGATAAAAAAGGAAAACCGGTCAAAGCTAAAGTACCTATTATCATTAATGTATAGGTATAAGGTAATTTTTTCCAAACTCCTCCCATTTTATTTATATTTTGCTCATCTTTAAAAGCGTGAATAACTGAACCGGATCCTAAAAATAAAAGAGCTTTAAAAAATGCATGTGTAAATAAATGAAACATCGCAACATTATATGCACCTACACCTGCAGCAAAAAACATATAACCAAGTTGACTACAGGTTGAATAAGCAATTATTTTTTTAATATCTGTTTGGACAAGTGCGACTGTCGCTGCAAAAAAGGCTGTGCTCATGCCTACAATTGTAATGACATTTAATGCTAGCTCTGAATATTCATAAATAGGTGAACATCTTACAACTAAAAAAACACCTGCAGTAACCATAGTTGCGGCATGAATAAGTGCTGAGACAGGCGTTGGACCTTCCATGGCATCTGGTAGCCATGTGTGAAGTAAAATCTGAGCTGACTTACCCATCGCTCCAACAAATAGAAGTAAACAAATTAAATCAATAGCATTAACATTAAAGCCTAAAAATAATAAATTCTTATCAGCAACAGTTGGAATTAACTCAAAAACTTCTGAATAATTTACAGTACCAAACAAATAGAAAATTAAAAAAATTCCTAAAGCAAAACCGAAATCTCCTACCCTATTTACTAAAAAGGCTTTTATAGCAGCTGAATTAGCAGTATCTTTTTTGAACCAAAATCCAATTAAAAAATATGAACATAGACCCACACCTTCCCAACCAAAGAATAATTGAATAAAATTATCAGAAGTTACCAACATTAACATTGCAAAAGTGAACAAAGATAAATAAGCCATAAATCTTGGCTTATGAGGGTCATGGGACATATAACCAATAGAGTAAATATGAACTAAGGATGAAACAGAAGTTACAACTACTAACATCACAGCAGATAAAGGATCAATCTTCATTGACCAATTAACGTCCAATGGTCCAGAGCTAATCCATTTAGCTATAATTATATTATCTTGATATTGATTGATAATAACTTCATATAAAACTACTGCAGATAAAATCGCAGAAATAGTTACTAAAAAACTAGTAACAATTTCTGAATTTCTATCGCCAATAAATTTTCCAAAAAAACCAGATATTATTGAAGCTATTAAAGGTAATGCTATAATTGCAATTTCCATATTAACCTTTTAAATTATCAATTTCCTCAACTCGGATTGTTCCAGCATTTCGGTAATAAACAACTATGATTGCTAAACCTATGGCAGCCTCAGCTGCAGCAACAGTTAAAATAAATAAAGTAAAGACTTGTCCTGATAAGTCATTTAAATATATTGAGAACGAAACTAAATTTATATTAACTGCTAACAAGATAAGCTCAATACTCATTAAAATAACAATAATATTTTTTCTATTTAAAAAAATTCCAACTATACCAATTGTAAAAATTACTGCTCCTAAAGTTAGATAATGTCCCAAGCCAATTTCAATCATCAATTTTTACTCCCTTATTAGATGGTACATCTAAAACCTCTACTCCTTCGGATCTTTCTCTAGAAATTTGTTTGATATAGCTTTGTTTTTTTACACCTTCTCTTTGTCTAAAAGTAAGAACAATCGCTCCTATCATTGCAATTAATAAAATCATTCCACTTATTTGAAAGATATGAATGTAATCTGTATATAAAATTTGCCCTAAAGAATGAGTATTACTAAGTTCATTTGATATATCTAAATTATCCGAGTTAAATAAATCAGGCTTATACTTCCAACCACCTATAACAATAATTAGTTCAAAGAATATTAATGCACTTATAATAAGTCCTATGGGTATGTGTCCAGAACTAGCCTCAGATAATAACCATTGATTTTTTTGTTGAGCTACATTTAACATCATAACAACAAATAAAAAAAGAACTGCTACTGCACCAACGTAGACAATTAACATAATCATACCTAAAAATTCTGCTCCGATCATAATAAAAAGACAAGAAATGCTAATGAAATCTAAAATTAAAAAAAATACTGAATGAACTGTATTTTTAGAGACCGTAACCATTATGGCAGAAATAATAGCTATTAAAGAAAAAACATAAAAAAAAATTGCGTGAGCTATCATCAGTTATCTGTAAGGATTATCTGACTTAATATTTGCAGCTAAAATATTTTCCCATCTATCTCCATTATCAAGTAGCTTTTCCTTAGTGTAATACAGTTCTTCTCTAGTTTCAGTAGAAAATTCAAAATTTGGTCCTTGCACAATTGCATCCACAGGACAAGATTCTTCACATAGACCACAATAGATACATTTCATCATATCTATATCGTATCGAGTTGTTTTTCTACTTCCATCTTCTCTTTGTGTTGACTCGATAGTGATAGCTTGTGCAGGGCATACTGCTTCACATAATTTACAAGCTATACATCTTTCTTCACCATTTGGATATCTTCTGAGTGCGTGTTCACCTCTAAATCTTGGGCTAATCTTTCCTTTTTCAAATGGATAATTAATTGTTTTTTTTGATTTAAACAATTCTTTAATGGCAATTAATAATCCACTTACAAAGTCGACCATCAATATAGTTTTAATAAATCTAGTGATTTTCATTTAGTTTGTTGGCAAAAGGTTAAAATAAAAAAGATAACTTGCAGTTAATACTACATAAATTAATGAAAACGGTAAAAATATCTTCCATCCTAATCTCATTAATTGATCATATCTATATCTTGGGACAGTTGCTTTAACTAAAGCAAAAAGAATAAACAAAAAAAGAATTTTAAATATTAACCAAACTGCTCCGGGGACCAAAGTAAAAGGATATATATCTATCGGTGATAACCAGCCTCCTAAAAATAAAATTGATCCTAATGCACACATTAATAAAATATTTGCATATTCTCCTAACCAAAACATTGCATACATCATTCCAGAATATTCTGTTTGATATCCAGCAACTAATTCTGCCTCTGCCTCAGGCAGGTCAAATGGAGGTCTATTAGTTTCGGCTAAAGATGAAATAAAAAAAATAACAAACATGGGAAATAATGGAATTATAAACCACATTTCTTGTTGAGCTAATACAATATCACTTAAATTTAATGACCCTACGCATAATAATACATTAATTATAATTATACCTATTGAAACTTCATATGATACCATCTGTGCTGCTGACCTTATAGCTCCTAAAAATGGATATTTGGAGTTTGAAGCCCATCCACCCATAATAATTCCATAAACGCTTAAAGAGGAGACTGCAAATATATATAAAATACCAACATTAATGTTTGCTAGAACTTGACCTTCATTGAAAGGAATAACTGCCCAAGCTATTAAAGCTAATGTCATAGTTATTATTGGTGCAAGAATAAAAATAACTTTATTGGAACTAGCTGGTATGATTATTTCTTTAAAAATATATTTTAAAGCATCTGCAAGGGATTGAAGTAATCCAAAAGGACCAACAACATTAGGTCCTTGTCTTTTTTGAACAAAAGCCCAAACTCTTCTATCTAACCAAACAATCATTGCTACAGAAACTAAAACTGGAACTAGTAAAAATAAAATCTTATAAACCTCTCGAAATATAATATCAAAATATTCCATTTATCAACCCTCTGTGCCTGTTAGCTTAACATCAATTTTAGAATTATTACAATCTAGCATAGTCTTTGATGCTCTTGCTATCACATTAGAAAAATAATAATCTTTAAATTCAACTTTTACATTCTCATTTATAAATTCATTTGTCTCAATATTAGTTTTCAAAGTTTCCTTTTGCTTTTCTTTTTTAAGACTCAGGTAATTAAACATACTACTTTCAAGCTCATCTTTATCATTAAAAAGTTTACGATTGTTCATTGTTTCAGCGATTTCATTAATTATTTGCCAATCTTCTTTTGAATCTCCTGGGGGATATGAAGCTTTAAAGGCTTTTTGAATTCTACCCTCTAAATTAGTAAAGTATCCAGATTGCTCAGTATATGCTGCACCCGGTAAAATTATATCTGCAATTTCTGCCCCTTTATCTCCATGGCTTCCTTGATAAATTATAAATTCATCTTTTTTGATAAAATCAAGATTATCCTGGTTAAGAAGATAAATAATTTCAAATTTATTTTGTTTGAGATCATCTAAAATACTATTATTTTGGTCAACTAAATCCAAATCAATACTTCCTACCGTAGATGCATCTGTAGATAAAATATTTAGAGGATTCCAATCTTGATTAAATTTATTATTCTTAGACAGAAATACTTTTAAGGAATAAAATAAATACTTTGCTGATTTTAATTCTAAAAATGATTCACCTAATATAACCAAAGGTTTTTTTGAATTTATGATATCCTTAGTTATTTCATTTTTATTTTCAATAATATCCTTAATTGTTTGAGTTTTACCATTAAGAATTTGATAAGGATAAGTAAGATCACCAACATCATTTAGTGAAATAATTTTAGTTTTATTATTTAAATAAGCTTTTCTAATTCTGGCATTAAGCATAGTTGCTTCAAATCTAGGATTAGTCCCAATCAATAAAATTAAGTCAGACTCTTCAATTCCATTAATTTTTGAATTAAATAAGTAATTTTCTCTTACTGAATTATCTATAAATCTTTTAGAAGATTTTGAATCATATTTGTTTGTATCAATAGTCCTATCAAAAAATTCTTTAAATATAAAACTTGCTTCCATGTTTGCTAAGTCTCCAACAAAGCCACATATATTCTCTTTTTTTGTATTTTTAATTTTCGATTTGATAATTTTATAAACTTCATCCCACGAAGCTTTTTCAAATTTGTTATTATATTTGACATAAGGTGTATCAAGTCTTTGATTGAGTAAACCATCACATGCATATCTTGTTTTATCAGAAATCCATTCTTCATTAATTTCCTCATTAATAACTGGTAAAACTCTTTTTACTTCCCAGTCATAAGTATCAACCCTAATATTTGAACCAACCGCATCCATTACATCAATAGTTTCTGTTTTTTTTAATTCCCAAGGTCTTGCTTCAAACACGTACGGTTTTGAGGTTAATGCTCCTACAGGACAAAGATCAATAACATTTCCAGAAAGCTCTGACTGTATTGATTTTTCCAAATAAGTAGTAATTTGCATGTCTTCACCTCTTCCAATTGCACCTAATTCAGGGACGCCTGCAATTTCAGTTGCAAATCTTATGCATCTTGTGCAATGAATACATCTTGTCATTTGAGTTTTTATTAAAGGACCCATATTTTTATCTGGAACTGCTCTTTTATTTTCTTTAAATCTTGATTTATCAATTCCGTAGAACATAGATTGATCTTGTAAATCACATTCTCCACCTTGATCACAAACAGGGCAATCCAAAGGATGGTTAGCTAATAAAAATTCCATCACACCTTTTCTAGATTTTTCTATATTTGGTGTATTTGTTTTAATTACCATGCCATCTGCAGCTGGCATCGCACAAGAAGCTATTGGTTTAGGAGATTTTTCCATTTCCACTAAACACATTCTACAATTTCCTGCTATTGATAATTTTTCGTGATAACAAAATCTTGGAATTTCTACGCCTGCTTTTTCGCAGGCCTGAAGAACTGTTAATCCTTCTTCAACTTCTACTTCAGTATCATTAACTTTTAATTTAAGCATTTTTATCTAATAAATGTTGGTCAATTAAGTAAGGAATATTTTTATTTTCTTTTACTATTGGATCAAATTTATTTCTTTCTTTAATTTCTTTTTTAAAATGTCTTAATAATCCTTGAACTGGCCAAGAAGATCCTTCTCCAAATGCACAAATTGTATGTCCTGCTATTTGATTTGTAACATCTCCTAACATATCAACTTCATCTTTAGTTGCTTCACCTTTAGACATCCTTTCAAGCATTCTCCACATCCATCCTGTTCCTTCTCTACAAGGAGTACATTGACCACAACTTTCATGTTTATAGAATCTTGCAATTCTAGCCATACATTTAATAATATCTTGATCCTTATTAATTACGACCACACCAGCAGTTCCTAATCCACTTTTTTCTGCCATTAACGAGTCGAAATCCATGGTTAAAGTTTCACATTTTTCTTTTGGGATTAAAGGCATTGATGATCCACCTGGAATTACTGCTTGCAGGTTATCCCAGCCACCAATTACACCCCCAGCATGAATTTCTATTAATTCTTTTAATGGTATATTCATTTCTTCTTCAACATTGCATGGGTTGTTTACATTTCCTGATATGCAAAAAATCTTTGTGCCTGTATTTTTTTCCCTTCCTAAAGAAGAAAACCATTTACTGCCTTTTCTAAGAATTGTTGGAACGACCGCAATAGTTTCAACATTATTAATTATTGTTGGACACCCATAAAGTCCTATTAAAGCAGGAAACGGAGGTTTTAATCTTGGTTGTCCCTTTTTACCTTCTATGCTCTCAAGTAGTGCTGTCTCCTCGCCACAAATGTATGCTCCTGCTCCATAATGAATGTAAATATCTAAATCCCATCCAGTTCCAGCTGCATTTTTACCAATAAGGTTTTTATCATAAGCTTCATCAATTGCAGCTTGAAGTTTTTGTCCTTCTATAAAATATTCTCCTCTAATATAGATATAACAAGCATGCGCTTGAACTGCGAATGAAGCTATTAAGCAACCCTCTATAAGCTTATGTGGTTCAAATCTTAATAAATCTCTATCCTTACAAGTTCCAGGTTCTGACTCATCTGCATTTATGACAAGGTAATGAGGTCGTGATCCAACTTCTTTAGGTGCAAAAGACCATTTTAATCCAGTTGGAAAACCTGCTCCACCCCTTCCTCTAAGTTGTGAGTCTTTAATCTCATTAATAATCCAATCTCTTCCTTTGTTTGTAAGTTCTTTTGTATTGACCCAGTCACCTCTTTTTTGAGATGAGTTAATATCAGATCCCAAGTCGTTATATAGATTTTTGAAAATTCTATCTTGATCTTTAAGCATTTTTTAAATCCAATAAGGTTTTTCTATTATTTTCAGGTTCATTATTTATTCTTCCTCTATAAGAGCCAGGTTTAGGTGTTTCGCCTTTTAAAAGCGATTCTAAAATTTTTAAAGTTTTTTCTTTATCTAAATCTTCATAATAATTATCATTGATTTGCATCATTGGGGCATTAACACAAGCTCCTAAACACTCGACTTCCATCCATGAACAGGTTTTATCTTTTGATAATTCTGACTCATTTTCAGAAATTTTTTCTTTACAGGCCTCAACTAATTTATTTGCTCCCCTAATCATGCATGGAGTCGTAGTACATACTTGTATAAAATATTTTCCTACTGGAGATATATGATACATAGAATAAAAAGTAGCTACCTCATAAACTTTAATATATGGCATATCTAAAAATTTTGCGATATATTTCATTGCTGCTAACGGAATCCAATTATCATTTTGTCTTTGCGCTATATATAATAAAGCCATCACTGCACTTTGTTGTTTGCCTTCAGGATATTTTGCGATTATAGTCTTCGCCTCTTTGAGAGAAGAAGAGCTAAATTCAAATTTTTCTGGTTGGTCTTTGGCTGGTTTTTTTAAACTCATCTATCTACCTCACCAAAAACAATATCTAAAGATCCTAGAACAGCAGGAACATCTGCTAACATATGACCTTTGATTAAATAGTCCATTGATTGTAAATGTGAAAATCCCGGAGCTCTAATTTTACATTTGTACGGTTTGCTTGATCCATCAGAAATTAAATAAACTCCAAATTCACCCTTAGGTGCTTCAACAGCTGTGTATATTTCATCTTTAGGTACACGATAGCCCTCTGTGAATAGTTTAAAATGATGAATTAATGCTTCCATTGATTGTTTAATTTCCTTTTTAGACGGTGGAGTAATTTTTCCATCAAAGCATTTAATTGGCCCTTTTTCCATCTTGGCTAAGCATTGTTTTATAATAGATACACTCTCCTTCATTTCTTCAATTCTACATAAATATCGATCATAACAATCTCCATTTTTTCCAACTGGTATCTTAAATTCTAATTGATTATAACAATCATAAGGTTGTGACTTTCTAATGTCCCAAGGAACACCAGATCCTCTAATCATCACTCCACTAAATGAGTAATCTAAAGCATCATCTTTAGTTACTATTCCAATATCAACATTTCTTTGTTTAAAAATTCTATTATCAGTTAGTAAATTCTCTAAATCGTTTATAATTTTAGGAAAACTGTCACAAAATTTTGCGATATCATCTTCTAAACCTACTGGTAGATCTTGATGAACTCCACCAGCTCTAAAGTAATTTGCATGTAATCTTGAACCAGAAGCTCTCTCATAAAAAGTCATTAGTGTTTCTCTTTCTTCAAAACCCCACAAAGAAGGAGTTAAAGCACCCACATCTAAAGCTTGGGTAGTTACATTTAAAATATGACTTAAAATTCTTCCAATTTCACAAAACATTACTCTTATCAATTGTGCTCTTATAGGTACTTCAATTTTTAAAATTTTTTCAATAGCTAATGCAAAAGCATGTTCTTGGTTCATTGGAGCTACATAATCAAGTCGATCAAAATAAGGAACAGCTTGCATATATGTTTTATTCTCAATTAACTTTTCTGTACCTCGATGAAGTAATCCAATATGTGGATCTGCTTTTTCAACAACTTCACCATCTAATTCTAAAATAAGTCTTAAAACTCCGTGAGCTGCAGGATGCTGGGGCCCAAAATTTAAGTTTAAATTTTTAATTTTTTTTGTCATTTTCATCTGTTTGTTCTTTGATATATTTGGTCCCTTCCCATGGACTTTCGTAGTCAAAATTTCTATAGTTTTGTTCTAATTTAACAGGCTCTTTGATAACTTTTTTTTTTTCTTCATTATATCTTACTTCTGTGTGTCCAGTTAAAGGAAAATCTTTTCTTAATGGATGACCTTCAAAACCATAATCAGTTAATATTCTTCTTAAATCAGGATGATCTTTAAAATTAACACCATACATATCAAAAACTTCTCTTTCCATCCAATTCGCTGATGGAAAAATTGATGTTAAAGATGAAATGACTTCATTTTCAGTAATAAAATAACTTAAAATCATTCTTTGATTAAACTCATGGCTTAAAAATAAATATACAACTTTAAATCTTTGTGGCTGTTCTGGATAGTCGACCACAGTAATATCTATAAGTTGTCTAAACTTCATATCTTTATTTGTTTTAATAAACAAAGTTACGTCTATTAAATCTTCTTTATCTATTTCAATATAAATCTGATTATGTTTAATTGAAGTTGTATTAATTTTAGAAGCTAACTCAGAATTAATTTTTTTTTCTAAATCTATTAAAGTTTTCATTTTATCTATTAAAAGAACCTTTGTTTCTTATTTTTTTTTGTAACTGCATAATTCCATACAAAAGAGACTCCGCGGATGGTGGACATCCAGGAACATACACATCAACAGGAACTATACGATCACATCCTCTAACAACTGAATAGGAATAATGATAATAACCTCCTCCGTTTGCACAACTACCCATAGAAATTACATATCTCGGTTCTGGCATTTGATCATAGACTTTTCTTAGTGCAGGAGCCATTTTATTAGTTAAAGTTCCCGCAACAATCATTACGTCTGACTGTCGAGGTGATCCTCTAGGAGCAGCTCCAAATCTTTCAAGATCATATCTTGGCATTGCAGTTTGCATCATTTCAACCGCACAACAAGCTAAACCAAATGTCATCCAATGTAATGAGCCAGATCTTGACCAATTTATTAAATTGTCCAATGAAGTAGTAATAAATCCATTTTTGCTGAAATCATCAGCTAATTGTTTAAACTCTTCTGGGACTTGATCTAATTTATTATTCATTTAAATTTTTTTTTATTCCCAATCCAATGCACCTTTTTTCCATTCATAAATGAATCCTATTGTAAGTATGAATAAAAAAATCATCATTGACATAAATCCAAGAATTCCTATTGAGCCTAGTGAAATCGCCCAAGGAAATAAAAATGCTATTTCAAGATCAAAAATTATAAACAATATAGCAACAAGATAAAATCTTACATCAAATTCCATTCTAGAGTCTTCAAATGGATCAAATCCACATTCATAAGCTGATAACTTTTCTGGATCAGGGTTTTTAGGAGCTAAGAAAAAGTTAACTACAATAAATGCACAACTTAGTCCTAAAGCTATGATTAAGAATAAAATTATAGGTAAATAATCTTTTAAAAATTCAGCAGTCATTTGCGAATATATATCATTTTTTAAAGTTAGATGAAGTGGTGTTAGGTCACATTATTCAAAATATACAGTCTTATTGATAACGATTATCAAAACTAAGGTATTAAGTGGCGGGAGTGAAGGGACTCGAACCCTCGACCTATCGCGTGACAGGCGATCGCTCTAACCAACTGAGCTACACCCCCACTTTTGATTCTTTTGGTGGGCAGTAAAGGACTCGAACCTTTGACCCCCTCGGTGTAAACGAGATGCTCTACCAACTGAGCTAACCGCCCATAACCAAAATAGTGGTTATATCTCTCAGTCTAATAACGTCAAGATTTATTAATTGTTATAAATCGTAGAAAATTTTTTAAAATCCACCTCTCCAATTATTTTTGGAGTTAAAATTATCTTCTTCTTTTTTTGATATTGGTCTAAATAAATAAAAAGTTAAAAAAACTACAACTAATAAAATTATCAATAATTCCATTATAAAGTCTTATTGGATGCTTGCTTGAGATTTATCATCTTTTTTAGTTAGATCAACCTCAACCCACTCTGTCTTTTTAAGTTCTTTTGTTAAAGCAATTTTTAAGACTTCATCTGCATATTCTACAGGAGTGATTTTTATTTCGTCCAATATTTTTTTTGGCATATCAACTAAATCTTTCTCATTTTCTTTAGGAATTAAAACCTCTTTGATACCAGCTCTATGTGCTGCTAATAATTTTTCTTTTAGACCACCTATGGGTAAGACTTGACCTGTTAAAGTAACTTCACCAGTCATAGCAACATCTTTTCTGACAGGAATAGTTGTAATCGAAGAAACTATAGATGTAACCATTGCTATTCCGGCTGATGGTCCATCTTTTGGTGTTGCTCCTTCGGGTACATGAATATGAAAGTCTTTTTTTTCAAACAATGGTGGAATAATTCCGTACTCCAAGCATTTTGATCTTACAAATGATTTTGCAGCTTTCACAGACTCTTGCATAACATCACCCAATTTACCTGTAATTTGCATTCTACCTTTTCCAGGCATTGTTACAGTTTCTACTTTTAAAATTTCTCCACCATATTCTGTCCAAGCTAGTCCAGTTACAATTCCGACTCTATTTTCAGTTTCTAGTTCTCCAAATTTATACTTTGGAACACCAAGATAATCAGGCAAATTTTTAGTTTCAATATTGACTTCTTTTTCCTCACCAGAAACAACTTTTTTAACAACTTTTCTGGCAACTTTTGAAATTTCTCTTTCAAGGTTTCTAACTCCAGACTCTTTCGTATAACTTCTAATTATTTCTTTAATTATGTCATTACCTAGTTTCATTTCATATTCTTTAACACCATTGTCTTTTATCTGTTTGGGTAGAAGATACTTATTAGCAATATTAATTTTTTCATCTTCCGTATATCCAGCTAGTCGAATTACTTCCATTCTATCCAGTAATGGTGGTAAAATGTTTAAGGTATTTGCAGTCGTAACAAACATTACATCTGATAAATCATAATCGACTTCAAGATAATGATCATTAAATGATGTATTTTGTTCTGGGTCTAGAGCTTCTAAGAGAGCTGAAGATGGATCTCCTCGGTAATCGTTACCAATTTTATCAATTTCATCTAATAAAATTAATGGATTCTTTGTTCCAGCTTTTTTCATCATTTGAATTATTTTTCCAGGTAGAGATCCGATATAAGTTCTTCTATGACCTCTAATTTCAGCTTCATCTCTCATGCCGCCAACTGACATTCTAACGAATTCTCTATTAGTAGCTCTAGCAATTGATTTTCCTAAAGATGTTTTTCCAACACCAGGGGGACCGACTAAACATAATATTGGTCCCTTAATTTTATCCATTCTTTTTTGGACAGCTAAAAATTCAATTATTCTCTCTTTAACTTTTTCTAATCCAAAGTGGTCTTTATCAAGTACGTTCAAAGCTTTAGTTAAGTCAATGTCTACCTCGCTTTTTTTGTGCCAAGGAAGTTCTGTCATCCAATCTAAATAGTTTCTAACGACTGTTGCTTCAGCTGACATAGGACTCATATTTTTTAATTTTTTAAGTTCTTGTAAGCATTTTTTTTCAACCTCTTTAGGCATCTTTGATTTGAGAATAGCTTTATTAAGGCTAGTGCTCTCATCTTTACCATCTTCAATTTCACCTAATTCTTTTTGGATAGCTTTTAATTGTTCATTTAAATAGTATTCTCTTTGAGTTTTTTCCATTTGAGTTTTTACTCTGCCACGAATTTTTTTTTCAACACCAATAATACTTGTCTCATTTTCCATTATTTTGACGATTGAGTTTAATCTTTTTTTTACATCTGCAGTTTCGAATATTTGTTGTTTTTCAGAAATTGTAGCTGTTATATGAGATGCAATATTGTCAGCAATTTGAGAAGGGTCTTTTAATTGCTTGATAGTATTTATAGTTTCATTTGATATTTTTTTATTAATCGATGTAAGCTTTTCTAATCTTCTTAAAGCTGTAGCTGCTAAAGGATATAAGTCTTCATCTTTATTAACCACATCATCATATGGAGTGAAATCACAAGTGATAAATTTTTCATTATCTTTAAAATCTAGTAATTTTACTCTTTTGACACCCTCAACTAGAACTTTCACAGTTCCATCAGGTAATTTTAAAAGCTGAAGAATATTTCCTTCACAACCGTATGTAAATACATCTATTTTTTTTGGATCATCGATCTCAGAATTTTTTTGAGTGACTAAGATTATTTTTTTATCTTTTTTCATTACTTCATTTAAAGCTGAGATAGATTTATCTCTCCCAACAAATAATGGAATTACCATGCTAGGAAAAACTACAATATCCCTTAGAGGAAGTAGTGGTAATGAAATTTTAAAATCCATATCCTTAAATATGGATATTATAATTTATATTGCAATACCTTTTTCTAACTTATTAGAGATATTAAGCCGCTGTAGTCTTGTTTGTCTTGGTTTTGTCATCAGTTTTTGAATGAACTATTATTGGTTGAGACTGACCTTTTACCGCAGAAGCATCAACTATTACCTCTTCTATATTTTCTTGACTAGGTAAATCATACATAGTTTTCAATAGAATATTTTCTAATATTGATCTTAGACCTCTAGCTCCAGTTTTTTTCTTAATTGCTTTAAGTGCTATTTCTTTTAAAGCATTGTCTTTAAAAGTTAATTTTGCACCATCCAATTTGAATAATTCTTGGTATTGTTTTGTTAGTGAATTTTTTGGTTCTCCTAGAATCTTAATTAAAGATTTTTCATCTAAATCTTCTAAAGTCGCAATCATTGGTAATCGACCTATAAATTCTGGTATTAAACCATATCTTAATAAATCTTCTGGTTCTAAACCTTTCATCCATTCACCCGTTTTCTTATCTAGTGTATTTTTAACATCAGCTCCGAAACCAATTGAAGTTCCTTTGTCTCTTTGGGAAATAATTTTATCAAGACCTGCAAAGGCACCACCACATATAAAAAGAATATTAGTTGTATCGACTTGTAAAAATTCTTGTTGAGGGTGTTTTCTTCCTCCTTGAGGTGGAACACTTGCAACTGTCCCCTCCATAATCTTTAATAAAGCTTGCTGAACACCTTCGCCAGAAACATCTCTTGTTATTGAAGGATTCTCTGATTTTCTACTTATTTTATCAACCTCATCAATATAAACAATCCCTCTTTGAGCTTTTTCAACATTGTAATCTGCTGCTTGTAATAATTTTAAAATAATATTTTCAACATCTTCGCCTACGTAACCAGCTTCAGTGAGTGTAGTTGCATCAGCCATAGTAAAAGGTACATCAAGAATTCTTGCTAAAGTTTGAGCTAGTAAAGTTTTTCCACATCCTGTAGGTCCTACCAAAAGAATGTTTGATTTTGCGAGTTCAACATTTTTACTAGTTTTATTTTCATAATTTAATCTTTTATAGTGATTATGAACTGCAACAGACAAAACTTTTTTTGCATGTGCTTGACCAATTACATAGTCATCTAATACTGAACAAATTTCTTTTGGTGAAGGAAGGCCATCTTGATGTTTTACAAAAGTATCTTTACTTTCTTCCTTAATAATATCCATACATAATTCAACACATTCATCACAAATAAAAACTGTAGGACCAGCTATAAGTTTTCTAACTTCATGTTGACTCTTTCCACAGAAAGAACAGTAAAGGATATTTTTGTTATTAGTGCTCATAAAATTTATAACGAATCAATTTAATTACTTTATTATAATAAGCAGTTACTAATCAAGTTTCGAATAAATTAATATCAATATGTGGTATTTTAAGATCTTTTCTCTACCACTTCATCTATTAAACCAAAAGATTTAGCCGCATCTGCAGTCATAAAATTATCTCTCTCAAGAGCTAACTTTATTTGTTCAACTGTTTTTCCAGTATGTTTTGAATAAATTTCATTTAATCTTTTTTTCAAAGATAGAACCTCATTCGCATGAATTTCTATATCAGTGGCTTGACCTTGAAAACCTGCAGATGGTTGGTGAACCATTATCCTAGAATTTGGTAATGAAAATCTTTTACCTTTTTTTCCTGCTGAAAGTAAAAATGAACCCATTGATGCAGCTTGACCAATGCATAAAGTAGAAATATCAGGCTTAACATATTGCATTGTATCATATATTCCTAATCCAGCAGTGACTAAGCCACCTGGACTATTTATATACAAGTAAATTTCTTTCTTAGGATCTTCTGCCTCTAAAAATAAAAGTTGTGCCGTTACTAATGAAGCAACATTGTCATTTATCTGACCAGTTAAAAAAATAATTCTTTCTTTTAGTAGTCTTGAATAAATATCATACGCACGTTCACCTTTACTTGATTGCTCAACAACCATAGGTACTAAAGTACTCATAAATTCAGATATTTTGTTTGTCATAAGTTGATTCGTTTTACTTATACAACTTGAGATTACTTTTTGCTAACTTTTTTTGATTTTTTAACTGAAGGTTTAATTTTTGACGATTTAGGCTTAGTTTTATTACTACTTAACTTTTTATCTTCAACTTTTTTTTCATCCTTTTGAGGATGACTGTATTCTTGTAATTGAGATTGTTTTAAAATTTTTTCTGCTTCACCTTTTGAAATTTCTTTTTTATTAGGCTTAGCTTTTTCTTTAATTAACTTGAGAATTTTTTCTTCATATACCGTGCCTCTTAAGCTAGAAAGCGCTGACGGATTTTTTTGATAAAAATCCATTACCATTTTTTCTTGTCCTGGCATCATTCTTATTTGTTTTTGAACTTCAGCTTGTAATTCTTGCTCTGTAACTTTAATTTGATTTTTTTCTCCAAATTCATTTAGAACTAAACCAACTTTAATTCTTTTTTTTGCAACTTCTTCAAAATTTTTTCTACTTTTTTTTGCATCTTCTTCAGACATTCCTTGTGATAAAATTTTAATTTCATCCTCAATTAAATTTTCAGGTATCTCAGAAACTTTAAATTTTTCAATTTCTTTTAATATTTGATTTTTTGAAAGTCGGTCTAGCGAATTTGTATACTCATCATTTATTTGTTTTGATATCAAAGATTTAAGATCTTTAAGATCTTTAGCACCTAAATTTTTTGCGAATTCATCATCTATTTTAGTTTCTTCAGGATTTTTAATAGTTAAAATTTTGCAAACAAATTTTGCTTTTTTATTTATAAATTCTTTTTCAGGAAAATTTTCAGGTAATGTAGCCTCTACAGTTTTTTCATCTCCTTTTTTTACTCCTAATAACTGTTTGTCAAAACCTTTTAAAAATAAATCTTTACCTAAAGTAAGCTGAGTATTTTTACCTTCTCCACCTTTAAAAGCTTTATCATCTACAGTTGCTGTGTAATCAAAAGCAATAAAGTCTCCCTCTTTAGCTTTAGTATTTTCTAAAGCATCTTTAAAATTAGGTTGATTTTTTGCAATTTCTTTTATTCTTTTTTCTGACTCACTATTATCTATTTTAACAGAGTATTGATCAAATTTTATATTTTCTATTGACTTAATTTCAACTTTTGGAAGTTCAGTTACAGATATTATGTATTCCAAATCTTGATCTTCACCATAAGTTTTTAAGTCTAATTTTGGTTGACCCGCTGGTTTAATTTTATTTTCTTCCAATGCTTTTGTTGATGTATCCTTTATAACCTTATCTAATACTTCATTAAAAACTGCTTTGCCAAATTGTCTTTTTAGAATTTCTCTAGGAACTTTTCCGGGTCTAAAACCTTTTAAATTTACTGTTCCTTTGATTTCCTCGTATTTATCATCCATGTAGGTATTCATAGTTTTTTTATCTACGAACACTTTAAGATCTTTATTTAACCCTTTTTTATTTTCAATTGTAACTTTCATAATTTAGTTATGGTAGGGCGAAAAGGACTCGAACCTTCACAGATTGCTCTATCGGTTCCTAAGACCGACGCGTCTACCAATTCCGCCATCGCCCCACAAATTAAATCGTTTTATATATTATTGAAACTATTTGTCCAACGACATTTATTATAAATTAGATTATATTTCCTCTATAGTATTAAATATGATTGTCTCACCCTGTATAAGTATTTGTAAAACTGATCCCAAGACAGGTTATTGTTACGGTTGTGGAAGAACTAATGCTGAAAAACAGAAATGGAAATCAGAAGAAACTCTTAAAGAATGGAAGCTAGAAAACATTAAAACAATCAAGAAAAGACTGTCGGGATGGCAATTAAAAAGTTTCGAAGAGTCCTATACATATAAAATTGAAAATGGTATCTCTCTTTTTAAAAAAAATTTAAAAAATGAGTAAAGTTACAATTGTAATAATAATTTATATTTTAGGTCTTATTTTTGGCGCTTTATTTCTTGATATCTGGAGTGCTGATACAAGTGTTTTCAAGGGCCTTTTGGGCTTAGGATGGACTGCTCTACTTTTGATAGGATTATTTTTTGCTGACAAAAATGAAAAGGAATAATTTTTTTAAATTCATAATTATTCTCTTTATACTATTTCCTGCGCAACAGCTTAAATCAGAGATAATTATAATGAGTTTGTGTGATGATCAACAAGATGAGTTTATAAAGAATGAATATATTCTTAATCTCAATGAGTTAATAATGACCAGAAATTACATATATAAAGAAAAAACATATCAAAAATATAGAATTACAGATCTTAGTGTGAAAAAAAAAAATTCTTATGTAAGAAATATTTACGAGGAAAATGGAAGGATATTAACTCATAAACATGGCTACCCTCAATTTTATACTCAAATTTTATTTGAAAAAGGAAAACAAGAAATTTTCATGAAAACTGTGTTAAATGATGAAGTGGGCATCTCAAAAATTTCAAGTTGTAAAAAAATTGAAAAATTTAAAAAAGAAAGTTAACGTTTTTTTTTATCTTTTATAGAATTTCTATTTTTTTTTTCAAATCGACTATTAGTAATATTACTTCTGTGTTTAGCGTAAGCCTGTTTTTGTGCTTGTTTCATAGCTCTTTTAGAGGACATAATATTTAATAATCTATTTCTATATTTCCTATTATTTTAAAATTTTTATCTGATACTACAATTTCTCCTGAACTTGGAGCATAATTTAATATTTCAGATATTACCACATAATGTGTAATCAGAACTAAATTCTTATTTTCATTCCAATTATCAATATATTTTTCAAGATTTATTTTTTGAAATTTTTTATTTTTAGCAAATTTTGCACTATAAAATGAGTTTAAAAAATCCTTTGTTTTAAATTTGTCAAATGCTATTAAAGCTGTTTCTTTGCATCTGCACCATTCACTTGAAATCACTAAATCTATTGGGATTTTATTTTCATTAAAAAAATTTCCAATTTTTTCCGATTGCTTTCTTCCTGTGTCACTTAAATTTCGCTGAGTAGAACAATCCTTAATATCAAAATTATCAGGATCTCCATTTCCAGGTGCATAAGCGTGTCTAATAAAAATTAAATTACCCCCTTTTTGAAGTTTTTCAAAAAGTTGATTTTTTGAATCTGCTTTAATTTCGTTTGTTAAAGCTATAAATATAATTAATATAATATTAAGTAATTTCATTAATGAACATTAAGTTTAAAAAATTAAATAAAACAATAGTTAAATGCAAAAAATGTCCTCGTTTAACAAATTTTATAAAAAAAATATCATTAGAAAAAAGGAAACAAAATTTCAATGAAAAATACTGGGGAAAACCTGTTACTGGTTTTGGTGATGTAAATGCAAGATTAATGATTATTGGTTTAGCTCCTGCGGCTCATGGGGGAACAAGAACTGGTAGAGCTTTCACAGGAGATAAATCTGGAAATTTTCTTTTTAAAAGTCTTTTTTCTGTCAAAATATCTAATCAAGCCTTTTCTGAAAATAAAGATGATGGTCTAAAGTTAAAGTCTACATATATAACAAATATTTTAAAATGCGTTCCTCCAGGTGACAAACCTATGAACAAAGAATTAAGTCAATGCTCAAACTATTTTATAAAAGAAATTGATTATCTAAAAAAAAATAAAAGTGATTGTAACACTAGGTAAGGTAGCATTTGATAATTGTGTAAAAATTTACAAAAAAAAATTTAACATTAATAATAAATTTGAATTTAAACATGGCAAAAAATATCTATTACCTGATAATAAAATTTTATTAGCTTGTTATCATCCTAGTCCAAGAAATGTTAATACCAAAGTTGTAACTCATGCTATGATTAATAGATTATTTAGAAAGGCCAAAAAAATTTCTAAGCTTTAATCGTATCACAAAAATAAGGTTTAAATTTTGAATATATATCTTCAGGGATTTTTATTGGTTTTCCATTTTTATCAATAAAAACTAAATGCACTTTAGCCTCCACAATAATTTTTTCATCTTTTGTAATTATTTGATTCATAAAAAAAGATGTTTTAGTTATAGATTTCACAAAAGATCTAATAGTTAATTCATCTTCTAGAAATGCAGATTTTTTATACTCAATATTGCAAGATTTAACTATTATTAATGCTTCTAATTCTTCTTGAATTTTTTTATTACTGAACCCAATTGAAAACAAAGCCTCTGTTCTAGCTCTTTCTAAAAACTTGAGATAATTCGCATAATAAACAACTCCACCCGAGTCTGTATCCTCGTAATAAACTTTTAATTTATGAAAAAAATTTTCATGCATTAACTAATTATATCAAAAAAATAACTATTTTACATAAACTAAGATATAATACTGATAGTGAATATTTTTGTTATATGGTTAGTAATGGTTATAGCTTGGAACTATGGTTACCCACAAGCAAGTCCATTAGAGGATGTGATTGTTGCGATTGTTCTCTCATTATTTGGAAGAATTTTAAAAAAATATCTTAAAATGTAATTAATCAGCTGAAAAGTAAATATTTTGATAATATGCGACCGCTTTCATTTTTGAGTTATCTGTATCTGACATTATCGCCAAACCATCTAATTCATTTACATCTAGATTATGAAATTTTTTAAAATCTTCTTTTACATTTGCTTTAACTGTAATCCATTCATCTAAATTATTTTGAGTACTTGCTAAAACATTATCTATAGATTTTTTTGTATAGGGACTTGACCAGTTAGATCCAACATCATTATTACTTGAAAAAACATAATTAATTGCTCTATTTGAAAGTGGTGTGGCACCTGTCTTTTTTATTGCAAACACCCTAGCTGCAAAATCGTGTTCTTTTTTGGTATCTTCTTTAATTCCAGCCAAATCTTTTTCAATTTTCCAAGTAATATTAATAAATGGAGTTTTATTAAGATTAATTTTAACTTCTTTGCCTAGACCAGAAGCTGCATTATCTGCCACTGCCTTAAGAAAATTGCCACTTTCATTCTTACCTATCGAATAAATTGTTTTGTTGTCTGCACCTCTTACTTTCCTTACTTTTAGTTCTGATAGTTCAAACTTTGTAAAATCAAAAACTTTAACCTCATTTGCATGTGTGTACGTGTTCATCAACACGATAAAAATTATAAATTTGAAAATAGTTTTCATTTTAAAAAATTTGTTAATACATTATTTTGACAAAATTTAAACATGCAAAAACCTCGAAGTTAATAAGTTGATCGACCTCCACTGATATCAAAAACAGCTGCTGTAGAGAAAGTGTTTTCCTCTGAAGATAACCAGCAAACTAATGAAGTAAACTCTTGAACCTCCAGAAATCTACCTCTTGGGACTTTTGAAAGCATTCTTTGGACATGTTCTTTGGTCATTTGGTCTAAAATTCTAGTTTTTGCTCCTGCAGGTGTTATAGCATTAACTGCAATATTCTTATCAGCAAGTTCTTTTCCAAGTGATTTGGTTAATCCAATCGCTCCTGCTTTTCCTGAGCTATAGGCGCTTGCATTTGCATTACCATCTTTTCCAGCAACTGAAGCAACATTAACAATCCTCCCATAGTTGTTTTTAATCATACTAGGTACAATTGCTCTACAACAATTAAATGTTCCAAATAGATTAATTTTTACTATTTCATTCCACTTATTAACATCATACTCCCATAATGGTGCTGTTGGTCCAGTAATGCCAGCATTATTAATTAGTATATCTATATTTGAATTTTTAAGAGTCTTGTTTACTGCATCTTCAACTTTTTTATAATTAGAAACATCAACTATATTAGAAGTTAAATTATCGTTATTAATGTTATTAAGAACTTTTTCTAAAAGTTTAGAGTCTATGTCCCAAATAACTACTTTTGCGCCACCTTCTAAAAACCTTTTCGCGATATCTAAACCAAATCCTTGTGCTCCCCCAGTAATTACCGCAGTTTTATTTTTAAAATCAAATAGATTCTTATTCATTTAACTAGTCTTTTGCTAAAAGGTAATAGACCAAAAAGGCAATAAAAGCTCCTATGATCCATGAATAAGATTGTAGAAACATTAAATTACTATTCCAAATAGTTGATGCTGAAAAAATAAATCCTAAAATTAATGAATAAGTTCCCTTAATATGCCACCCACTAGAATAATAATAAGCACCATCTTTTTCTAACGAATAAATATCTTTATTAACTAAATTTTCTTTTTTAATAAAATAGAAATCAGATATCATTATTCCAGCCAATGGACCAAAAAAAGCACCTATAGTATCCAAATAAGATAATGCACCGATTTGACTAAAATAAGTAAGCCAGAAAATACTAATCCCCAAAGCTAAAATAACAATTGTAATACTAGAGCTTTTTAATGAATAAGATGAAGGAATAAAATTAATCAGAGAATATTGAGAGGGAATAAAATTAGCAATTAAATTTGTGGATGCTGAAGCAATAATAATAAAAATTAAAACTAAAATTGTCACAAGTAAATTGTTTAGTTTTCCAATTATATCTGTTGGATTTGTTAGA
>CACEEW010000011.1 GCA_902558705.1 uncultured Pelagibacteraceae bacterium | reverse complement strand
AAGGAATTTTATATTCTGTAAACTCTTGGGATAATAAATTTTATAATCACACAAATAAAGATGCTGAAGACTTTAAAGTAGATATTTCAGATAATTTAGAAACACAAAATTGGAAGCCTTTTATCGAGCCAAAAAATGAAGTTTTGATAGGAGGTTTAGTATTTTTAAAAAACTGGATACTTCGTTCTGAAGTGTCTGACGCATTAGATAAACTATTTGTAAAAAATGTTTCGACAGGACTAGAGGAGGAAATAGTTTTTTCTGACGAAAAGGTTTATGTACCCAATATTTCTTTGAGGCAAAAGGATAAAAATACAGATGAAATTTATCTTGGATATTCTTCACCAAAAACTCCTTCAAGAGTTTATTTATATAATCTCTCAACGAAAAATAAAAAATTAGTTAAAGAACAAGAAATACCCTCTGGACATAATTCAGAAGATTATATCGTAGAAAGAGTAGAATATAAATCTCACGATGGAAGATTAGTTCCTCTGACTATAACAAGACACAAGAAAACTAAAATAGATGGAAGCGCAAATATATTGTTATACGGCTATGGATCTTATGGAAATTCAATGAGTCCTAGTTTTTCATCAACAAGGTTAAGTCTAATCAACAGAGATATAATTTGGGTAACTGCACATATAAGAGGTGGAATGGAAAAAGGTATGAAATGGTGGAAAGAAGGAAAGCTTACAAATAAAAAAAATACTTTTAAAGATTATATTTACGCTGCAAAATATCTAATTGAAAACAAGTATTCTTCTGAAGGCAAGATAATAGGAATGGGTGGCTCTGCAGGAGGGCTGTTAATGGGTGCAGTAGTTAATGAAGCTCCTGAATTGTTTCTAGGAATTATAATGGCAGTGCCATTTGTTGACTCTTTAACTACTAATCTCGATCATTCTTTGCCATTAACAATTGGAGAATTTGATGAATTTGGAAACGCCAAAGATAATAAAGATCATTTTAATTATATTTTTTCATATGCACCTTATAACAATATAAAAAAAATGGATTATCCTCATATGTTAATTACAACAAGCTTAAGTGATAACCGGGTATTATTTGATGAGCCAGCTAAATTCACAGCTAAACTTCGAGACTTAAAAACAGATAACAATTTATTGCTTCTAAAGACTGAAATGAATGCTGGACATGGAGGTAAGTCAGGTAGAGATGGGGCAATTGAGGAAATTGCTCTTGATTATGCATTTGCTCTAAAAATATCCAAAAAAATTTAATTTCTGCATCTTGAAAATTAATAATTAGTTCCTAAATAAATTAGTAAGTCGCCTAATGGGACTTACAAAATATAAACTTGCTTAACAAAGGAGGATAATATGACAAGTAAGGATTTATCTATATTTAACTCTCTTAAACCATTTTCGATTGGATTCGACGATATGTTTGATCAATTCGAAAATATGTTAGGGAATGGTGCTTTGACGATGCAGTCGAACTACCCACCTTATAACATCAGAAAAACTGGAAAGGATAACTACGCAATAGAAGTTGCTTTAGCTGGTTTTAATAAAAAAGATGTTGAAGTTGAGTTTGAGGATAATTTATTAACAGTAAAAACAAAACAAGTTAATAAATCAGATAATAATGCTGATGGAGAAATAATTCATAAAGGTATTTCTCAAAGACAATTTGCAAGATCATTTACAATTGCTGACGATGTAAAGGTTAATGGTGCTGAGCTTAAAGATGGTCTTTTAACAATATCTTGTGAAAGAATTGTTCCAGAGCATAAGAAGAAAAAACTTATAGAAATAAAATAAGTTAAACCTTGCTTGTGGGGTGCAATTCCCCACAGGTATCATTAAAAACAACCGTTAGAAACAAAACCGACAACAACAGAGTTTGGATCCACTTCAAATCTTCTTTCACAAGGAATTCCGTATTTTTTAGTATTATAAACAAATACTAAGTTGCCCTTGTCATTTTTAAAATCCTCATCTGGTTTTCCTAAATCTATCTGTAAAACACTTGAGGATTTACCAATATATTTACTCAATTTTTGATTTTCTTTTTCAACGATAGCATCTGTTTTTTGTTTAATAGTCTGACAACCTGATAGGATCATTATTACAATAAAGCTTGTAAAAATAATTTTTAATTTCTTCATACTTCAATAATAACAATCAAATTATGGCATAAATATAAACTTCTAAGTTGAAATATGTGAATAAAGCATAGTTTTAAAGGGTAATTACACAAAGAATCAAATAATTATTTATTTAATAGGAGGAAAAATGCTTGAAAATTATTTCAATTATAAAAAACATAAAACTGATTTTAAAACTGAAGTAATAGCTGGAACAACTACGTTTTTGACCATGGCTTATATAATGTTTTTAAATCCATTCATATTATCGGGAGAATTTGCCGGTCCCGATAAAGGTTTCTTTGATTTCGGCGCAGTTTATACAGCTACTATTTTAGCTACAGCTTTAGCATGTTTTATAATGGCTTTTTATGGAAAAACTTGGCCAATAGGACTTGCTCCAGGAATGGGAATTAATGCATTTGTAGCTTTTGGAGTTTGTGCTGGCATGGGATACACACCTCAAGAAGCTTTAGGTGCAGTATTGGTTGCCGGAGTGTTATTTTTAATAATTTCTTTAACGCCGATTAGAGCTTGGTTAATAAATTCTATTCCTAAAAGTTTAAAACTAGGAATTGGAGCTGGTATTGGTTTGTTCTTGGCAATAATTGGTCTACAAATTATGGAAGTGGTAGTTGATAATCCAGTAACCTTAGTACAATTGGGTGATCTTAGTGATCCTTTAGTTTTACTAGGATGTGCAACGTTTATAGCGATCATAGTTCTAGAAAAAATGAATGTTAAAGGAAACATAATTATTGGTATTCTAGTTTTTAGTATTATTGCTTGGGCTGCTGGACTAGCGAAATTTAATGGTATTGCAAGCGCACCACCTCCAATGACATACTTATTTGAATTTGATCTATCTGCAGCAATGACTGCAGGGATGTCTACTGTAATATTTACACTATTATTTATTGACTTCTTTGACACTGCTGGAACTCTAACCTCAGTTGCTAATGTAGCTGGTAAGGTTGGGAAAGATGGTAAAGTTCAAGACATTAATAAAGCTATGTTATCTGACAGTGTTGGTACTGTTGCTGGTGCAATGATGGGAACTACTACTGTTACGAGTTATGTAGAGTCTGGAGCAGGTGTAAAAGCTGGAGGAAAAACTGGAATGACCTCATTAGTAATAGGTATATTATTCCTAGCTTGTATATTTTTTGCTCCTTTAGCAACCAGTCTGCCTAAGCAAATTGATGGTGCCGCATTGCTATTTGTGTCTGTTCTTTTCATAAGAAATATTACAGATATAGAGTGGAATGATATTTCAGAGTCTGCTCCAGCAATTCTTGCAATGATAGCAATGCCTTTAACGTATAGTATAAGTAATGGTATTGCGTTAGCATTTGTGTCTTATGCATTAATTAAAATATTTACTGGAAAATTTTCAAGTACATCACCTGCAATATGGGTTGTTGCAGTATTAAGTGTTGTGAGTTTTGCAGTTGCTTAAACAAATTTAATGGGGCCAGTTGAATCTGGCCCTATTTATTTTTTTCAATTAATTTATCAATAGATAGTTCCTCATAGTGCTCAGTTGGCTGAACAATCCAAGGATCTGAGTCTAATTTTACAGGGCAAAAATCAGGCTCAAAAGATGAAGATTTTTTTTTCCATAAACATGCTGTTTTAACTTCTTTAATGTAACTTTTGATTGGAGCATAATTTTTTAACCATTCAATACTTTTGTTTAAAGTAAGCCCTGTGTCTGATAAGTCATCAATTAAAAGCACCTTATTAAAATCCTCATTTTTTGCTAAAGAACTTATTTCTCTTGCAAACATTAATTGACCTTGCTTATCCTCTATGCCCTCACCTGAATAACTTTGGATGACTATATAAGCAATTGGAAGTTTTAAAATTCTAGATAAAATATCAATTATTGGTGCAGCACCTCTCATAATTCCTACAAGAACTGTGGGTTTATAACTTTTGTGAATTTCTATTGCTAATTTCTCAACAATTTTAGTATATTCATCAAATTCGATGATTAATTTCTCTGCCATGAAATCTATTATCATAATTAAAATTATTTAAAAAGGAGAAATCATGAAAGCATATTGGATAAGTTTATATCTAAAAATAGATAATCAAGAAAATTTAAAAAAATACGCTGAAACAGTAACACCTATAATTAAAGGATTTGGTGGAGTGCCACTGGTTAGAGGAGGGAATCATAAAACATTCGATGGAGATGACTTCGTAAGAACAGTGGTTTGGGAATTTCCAAGTTATGAACAAGCGTTAAAATGTCATGAGTCAAAAGAATATTTAGCTGGTTGGAATTTAGCTAAAGAAACAACGATGAGACATATGCAAATTGTTGAGGGGTTTAGTACTGAATAGGTTCAGGATCTATACTTCTCCACAAATACCATGTCGCTACTGAACAATAAGGTGAAAACCTTTTTTTAAGTAATTTAACAAACTTATCAGGTGGTAAATATTTTTTTTTATAATTGTTTGAAATTGCTCTTAAAAGACCGATATCTTGTATGGGCCAAATATTAGATCTGTTATAAGTGAAAAGTAATATCATTTCAGCAGACCACCTTCCAATCTGTCTTAAATTTGATAAATACTTAATGGCCTCTTCATCATCCATCTTATTTATAAGTTTAGGATTAAAGGTTTTATCTAAAGTTTGTTTAGCTAAGCTTTTTATTCCTATAACCTTTTGGCGACTAAGACCACATGATTTAATTTGTGAAAAAGTCAATCTTGAAACTATTCTAGCATTTATCTTATTATTACATTTTTTTTTAAATCTAAAAAAAACAGAATTAGCAGCTGTAACACTTATTTGTTGTCCAATGATACTTTTACATAATGAGTAAAAGATATCTTTTCTTGATGTTAAAATAGTTTCCGATGGGCTTTCGTAACTTTTAATTAATCTAGCCATTATTTTGTCTTTCTTAGACAAATTGTTTTTTGCTTTTTTCCAGTACTTTGGAACTTTAGTCATTAATTGTTTTAGAAGTAATATTTTTTTTTTGGTAAATTTCTCTTCTAAAAATGATCATTGTAGAGATTATTACTAAAGCTGCACCAAATAATGTTTTAATTGTTGGTATTTCATTCCAAATAAAGTAGCCAAAAAATATAGCAAAAACTAAAGCCAAGTATTTCAGTGGTGTAACTAATGATACTTCAGAATATTTATAAGATTGACTTAGCCACAAATTTGCAACTCCACCAAAAATACCTACCATTGATAATAATAAAAAATCTCTTAAATCTGGCATTATCCACCCCTGAGGAATTGTTAAAAAGCTTAATAAAGTTATAGCTAAAGAAAAATAAAAAGAAATTAACCAAACAGGCTCTGAGGTTGATAACTGTCTGATCGCTATTGCAACATAAGAAAGCCCCAAACAGAAAATTATTGGAAAAATATAATAAATATTAAGTGAACTTATTCCTGGTTCAGTGATAACTAAAATTCCTATAAATCCAACTAAGACAGCTAACCATCTAAATAATCCAACTTTTTCATTTAATAAAAAAATTGAGAAAATAGTTGTAAATATTGGAGCTGCAAAAGAGATGCTAACAACTGTTGCTAGAGGTAAACTTCTTAAAGCAATGAAAATAGCAACCAACGCAATTAATCCTGACAAGCACCTTAAGAAATGAAGTCCAGCTCTTTTGGTTAAATAAAAATTATGGAGTCTGTCTCTAGGAATTATACAAAAATAAAAGATTATTCCAAAAAAACCTCTAAAAAATAAAACTTGCCCAATGGGATATTCAATTGACCATTTTACAATAATATCCATTATAGAAAAGGCGCAAACAGACATGAACATGTACAAAAAACCTAATTGATTTTTACTGAGCATAAGAATAATTTGTAAATTAATTTATTTTATAATCAATGGAAATAGCAGTTTTAGCACTTGGATGTTTTTGGGGACCCGAAATAAAATTTAGTAAAATTGAAGGTATTATTAAAACTGAGGTTGGTTATTGTGGTGGCAACAGTACTACTACAACTTATAAAGAGGTATGTACAGGTAACACTAATCATGCCGAAGTTGTAAAACTTGATTTTGATGAAAAAATAATAACTTATGAAAAAATTTTAAAAATTTTTTTTCAAATTCATGATCCCACTACATTAAATTCACAGGGGCCAGATTTTGGAACTCAATATAGAAGTGAAATATTTTATCTTAATAATATTCAAAAGATAACAGCTGAAAAAGTATTAAAAGATGTTAATGAAAGATTATCTAATAAAGTAGTAACCAAGATCACTTTATTAAATAATTATTGCCCAGCAGAAGAATACCATCAAAAATATTTGGAAAAAAGATAAGATGCCATTAGTTGAAACTAATTGGCTGGGAATGAATCTCAACAAAGTAAAAATTATTGATTGTTCATGGCATATGCCTCAAACAAAAAGGGATGGTTTTACAGAATATAAAACTCAACATATTCAAAATTCTATTTTTTTTGATTTAGATAATAATTCAAAAAAGGATACCGAACTTCCCCACATGTTGGTTGAAATAAGCGATTGGGAGAAAATCGTATCAAGAATGGGTATTAAGAAAAATGATGAAATAGTTGTTTATGATAATTCTGATGTAATTAGTTCTTGTCGTTGCTGGTTTAATTTTATCTATTATGGACATGATCCAAAATTAATTCATGTTTTAAATGGAGGTTTAAAAAAATGGATCAAAGAAAAAAGAGAAGTAACTAAAACAATAAATAATATAAAAATATCAGATTACAAAGCTTATGAAAAAAAAGAATTAGTAAAAAATAAAAAATTTATAAACAAAAATATAGAAGAGAAAAAATTCAAAGTTATTGATGCTAGAAGCAAGGAAAGATTTGAAGGAAAAGTTCCTGAACCAAGAAAGGGTTTGAGAAGTGGAAATATTAAAAATTCTTATTGCATACCATTTAATGAATGTTTGAATGAAGACAAAACATTCAAAGATAAAGAAAAACTTAAAGATATTTTTAAGTCGTGTTTAAAAAACATTTATGAAAAAAATATAGTTTTTTCATGTGGTTCTGGAGTTACTGCGTGTGTTTTGGCACTAGCTTATTCTTTAATAAATGATAAATATCACCCTTGTATTTATGATGGCTCTTGGGCTGAATACGGCATAATTTAAGATACTTATGAAAAAATCAACAAAATTCATTTCAATAATATTAGTTTTTTTTCTAATCATAGCAATTGTGATTGTTGGAAGAACAATGATAGGCAATCATTTTAAAAAGAAATTTAGCAAAAGACCGCCGCCTGGAATAATTGTCACTCAAGTTGTTAACAAAGAATTTTCAGAAAAAATAGAAACTTTTGGAACAGCAATTTCAAAAAGATCAAAAACTTTTAAAATCAAAAAAGGTGATCTTTTTAAAGATTTAAAGTTAAAGAATTTTGTTAAAAAAGGTGAGATTTTAATCAAATTGAAAAGTGGAAATATTTTAGCTCCATTTAGTGGAGTACTTGGATATACAGGTCTTACTGAAGATATTCTCGTTTCGAATAATATTTTTATAATTACATTAGACGATAACTCAACTATATATTCAGATATTAAAATTCCTGAAAATTATTCTGCATCAATTAAAAAAGGATTGCCAGTAGAGGTCAAACTATCAAGTTATAAAAATAAAATTTTTGAGGGTGAGGTAGATTTTGTCTCAAGTAGAATTAATGCTGATACTAGAAGTTTATTATCAAGAATTAAAATTGAAAATAAAGATTTAGAGCTAATCTCAGGATCTTTGCTTGAAGTTGTTGTTATGTTTGATTTGAGAAACTCCTTAAGTGTTCCGGATACTAGCATAATGATAGAGGGGGATAAGTCTTATGTTTATAAGATAAATGAAAAAAATATTGCTAATAAAACAGAGGTGAAAACTGGTCTAAGAGGGAATAAAAATGTTGAAATTATATCTGGTTTAAGCGAAGGAGATATTATTGTAGCTGAGGGCTTAAAAAAAGTCAGGCCCCAAGGAAAAATAAAACCTATAAATAAATAAATGTTTATTACAGAATTAAGTATAAAAAGACCTACAGTATCTTGGGTAATGTCCCTAATATTAATTATTTTTGGTTTATTTGTTTTTTGGAAATTGCCCGTTAGAGAATTACCAAATGGAATTCAGCCTCCTGTAGTTCAAATCCAAGTAGATTATAAATCTGCTGCTGCCTCTATCGTAGATCAAGAAGTCACCCAAGTAGTTGAAGATGTTGTTGGTGGGGCTGAAGGAATAAAGAATATCGATTCCAAGTCTGAAAATGGCAGAAGTACTATAAATGTTGAATTTGATACTAGTATTGATTTAGATAATGCTGCTAATGATATAAGAGAAAGAGTTGCGAGGGTTGTTGATAACTTGCCTTCTGAGTCTGATCCTCCTCAAATACTCAAAAGAGCTGCAGGATTTACCACAACGATGTGGCTTTCATTATCTTCTTCAACCTGGAGTGATTTGGAATTAGGAGACTATGCAGAAAGGTTTTTAATTGACCAATTTTCAAGTGTAAAAAATGTAGGAAGAATAAGAGTAGGTGGATTAAGAGAATTAAGTATTAGAGTTTGGATTGATCCTATTAAACTTGCGGCTAATAATTTAACTATTCAAGAGGTAGAGATCGCTTTACGAGGAGAAAATATAAGACTTCCTGCTGGTACCCTAGAAGCAGATAATATTGACCTCACACTTAATTTAGATAAATCATATAATGATATCGAAACAATTAAACAACTACCGATAAAAAAAACAGGTAATAAAATTATTTTACTATCTGATATTTCTAATATTGAATTTGGTCCAGTTTCAGAAAAAACACTTTTTAAAGCTCAAACTAAAGATCAACTTAATCTAAAAACTGTAGGAATTGGAATTTATGCTAGAAGTGGTGCTTCTACAGTAGAATTATCTAATGATATAAAAAAGAAAATTAAGGAAGTAAAGAAATCTTTGCCTGAAAGTTTAGATTTAAGAGTTGCATTCAATAGAGCAAATTATGTGGAAGCAGCTATTGAGGAAGTCTATAAAACTTTATTAATTGCATTTGTTTTGGTGGTCATAATAATTTATTTATTCTTAGGTAACTTAAAGGCTGTAATTGTCCCAGCAGTTGCTTTGCCTGTAAGTTTAATAGCATCCTTTCTTGGATTATATATTTTTGGTCTCTCTATAAATATATTTGTGCTTTTAAGTTTTATTTTGGCTATTGGCATAATTACAGATGACTCAGTTATCATGACTGATGCTATTTATAGAAGAATTGAAAATGGAGAAACACCTTTAGTTGCTGCTTATAAGGGATCTAAACAAATTTCTTTTGCTATAATTGCTACAACATTAATTTTGGTAGCAGTCTTTTTACCACTAATTTTTATAGAAGGAATTTCTGGCACTTTATTTAAGGAAACTGCAATAGCTTTATCTTTTTCAATAGTTGTTTCATCATTCGTAGCTCTGACGTTATCTCCTATGCTTGCAAGTAAGTTTCTTCGAAAAAAAGTATCAAAAAAAGCATTTATTTTAAGATTTGAAAAAATTTTTTTGAGCTTCGCTAATTTTTATAAAGAAACACTTGGAGTAATAATCAACAAGACTAGATCTGTAGGTATCTTTATTATTTTTATAATAATTAGTTCAGTTCTTTTATTTAGTTTTGCAAAAAAAGAACTGCTACCTATGGAAGATAGAGGTGCATATTTGATAATTGGATCAACAGATGAAGGAAGTTCTTTCGAATATACTCAAGAACAAGCCCAAAAGGTTGAGGCTAGATTAATTCCTCTGTTGCAAGCAGAAGATAGCCCCTACTCTAGATTCATAATGAGAGTTCCTGGGTTTGGAAGTTCAGCCAATTCATTTAATAGTTTTATAATAATTGCTCTTCTTGATGATTGGAAAAATCGGGAAAAAGGGCAACAAGTAGTTTTAAGAGAGGCAATTGGAAAAATCGTGTCTTTACCTCAAGCTTTAGCTTTTCCAATATCTCCACAATCTATAAGAGTCTCAAGTTATAATAAACCACTACAAATGGTGATTTATGGTAATACTTACGATGAGCTTGAAGAAATTCAAAAAAAGGTGATTAGAAAAATTAGATCAAACAAAAATTTATCTAGAGTCGATTCTGACTACAATAGAAATAAACCTGAAGTAAAATTAATCATTAACAAAAATAAAGCGAAAGATCTTGGGGTCTCAACTAAAGCAATAGGAGAAACGCTAGAAACACTTTATGGAGGTAAACGAATTACTACTTTTAATAAATTAGGTAAAGAATATCCAATAATTGTTCAACAATATTTATCTGATAGAAGAAATAAAGATGGAATTTCTAAAATATTTGTAAGATCAGAAACTAATGGAAAACTGATATCCTTAGCAAATCTTGTTAATTTTAAAGAAGAAGGTTCAGCAAAAGAACTTGCAAGATATAACCGACAGCGAGCTGTGACTATTTCAGCAAATATAAATGAAGGTTATACTTTAACTGAAGCAATAAAATTTCTTGAAAATGTAATGTCAGATTTAGCCCCAGAAAATCAAATTACTTGGAAAGGAAAATCTGAGGAAATTAAGGAAACAAGTAATGAATTATTTATCATTTTTGCATTGGCTTTGTTAACTGCATATTTAGTAATGGCAGCTACATTTAATTCATTTATTCATCCATTTGTAATTATTTTAACTGTCCCACTAGCTATTTTTGGTGGTTTAGTATTTGTTTTATTTCTGAATAGCTCAGTAAATATTTTTTCACAGATTGCTCTAATTATTCTTATAGGTATATCAACAAAAAATAGTATTTTAATAGTAGATTATGCTAATCAAATTAGAACAACTGGAAAAAATATTGAGTCAGCAGTAAAGGAAGCTTGCGCGGTTAGATTTAGACCTATCATAATGACATCTTTGAGTACTATGATTGCTATGATGCCTTTAATCATAGGGAATATTGGCCCTGGTGCTGGTGAAGGTTCAAGATTAGCAGTAGGCTCTACTATTTTGGGAGGTATGATCATTTCAACCTTCTTTACCTTATATGTTACTCCGTCCATGTACTTGGCTTTGGCAAGAAATACCAAAAGAATAGATGAGGTAGATCTAGAGCTTAAGAGAGAACTGTCTAAAAAATAATATATTTATTTTTATTTAAAGAATTTTTACACTTAATTAATTGTTTTTTATAAATTTCAGATTGCTTTTTAACTTTATTAGCTAAACCAATTACCTTCTTATTTTTTTTGTAGTATTTAAAGTTTCCCCATCCTTCATGATAAGCAATATATTGTTTAAAGGCATCTTTTTTAGAAATCTTTAAAATAGACTCTGTTTTATTTGTATACCATCCAATAAAATCAACACTATCTTTGAACCTTGCTCTAATTGCAAGATTATTTCCTGTTTCTTTTTTATATTGTTCCCAAGTTCCTTTAACAGCTTGTGAATAACCGAATGAACTTGAAGGTCTTTTGTAAGGTATAACTTTAAAAATTTTTTGCCTTGCAGGCTTTGCTAACCAATCAAAATCTGACTCCATCTTAATTATTGCTAATTGTATATAAATTGGAGTGCCCCATTTTTTTTCAACTTTTTTTGTGTGTTTATACCACAAATATCTCTGATCAAAAATTGAGCAGCTGTTAGCTGTATTATCGGGAATTGAAGAGCATGCTGTTAATAAAAAAAATATTAAAAGTATTAATTTATTTTTTAAAAAACCCATATTTATTTATAAGATTCTTGAAAAAAATTACAACAAAGACACCTAATAAATTTCCAAACAAATCAGGCCATTGGAAACTTCTTTGTGGAATAAACAAATGACAAATTTCTAACAATATTGCTAATAAGATTAAATAAATAATTAGATATTTAATTTGTTTATCTTTTAAAAAAGTCAAATAACCAAAAATTGAAACTATAAAAAATGCATATAAATGATTCGAAGAAATCTCAGCAAAGTCTGATGTAATTTGAGGTTGAATGCTACAATCATCGAAAAAAATACAACCAAAAATACTACCTGGAAAAAGATATAAAATAATTAATGAAATATTTATACTATAAAAGATTATCTTATAATTATAAAAAAATTTCATAATTGAATTATATAGTTTTATTTACAAATATATTTTAAAAATAACAATATGAGTTTTTTAATATTAGTAAGACATGGTCAGAGTATTTGGAATCTTGAAAAAAGATTCACTGGTTGGGTTGATGTAGACCTCACGGATAAAGGAAAACAGGAGGCTGAGAAAGCTGGCCTACTAATTAAAAAAAGAGAAATTAATATAGATTTTTACTATTCATCCCTTCAACTAAGAGCAAATAAAACTTTAGAAATAATACAGGCAGTTTTAGAAGATAACAAAAATTTTTCTAAAGCTTGGGAGCTAAATGAAAGACATTATGGTGCTCTTACAGGTCTAAACAAAATTGAGATGGGTAAGAAAATCGGTGAAAATAAGGTTCTTGAATTCAGGAGATCTTGGGACATTAAGCCAGATCCACTAAGTAAGGAAAGTCCTTATCATCCAATAAATATTGAAACATACAGTGAAATATCTCAAAATATAATTCCAGATACTGAGTCTCTCAAAGATACTTATGAAAGAGTTTTAAAATATTATCAAAATGAGATTAAAAAAAAATTAACTAACAAAAATATTTTAATTTCAGCTCATGGCAATTCTATCAGGGCATTATGCAAATATTTATTCAAATTGGATAACAATCAAATATCAAGTTTGGAAATACCTACTGGAAACCCTTTGATAATCGAAATTAACAAAGAAGAGCTAATTGTCTCTTGTGAGTATCTTGATAAAGATCGAGCTAGAGATCTTTTAGTTTTTTAAATGTTTCTAAATTAGTTAAATGGTAAAATTTATTAATACTTTCGAACCCATTCAACATATTTTTTTCTAACAATTTGTTCCAAATTTCTGAAATTGAAAAATTTATTATTTCACGATTTTTAAAAACATCTTTATTCAAAATTTGACAACCAATATAAATAAAATTTTTTTTATCATTTTTTTTTAATAAACTACTTTTCAATTCAAAATCACCGGTTAAGTTATTATCAAAACTTAACTTTTTATTAACTACCAAAAGTAAATTATTTAATTGATTTTCAAAATAAAAATTTTTCATCTTATCAATTTCTTCAATATAAATTTCATTCCATAATGTATCTGGGTTAAAAATAAGAAAGTTTTCATCCTTAGAATGTCTAATCATATTTAATATTCCACCACCTGTATCTAAAATCTTTGATCCATCCTCAACTATATCAATATCAATTTTAAAGTTTTTTTTATTTACAAAATCAAAAATTTGATCACCTAAATGAAAGGTGTTAAGTATGACTCTTTTAACTCCTAATTTAACAATAGTTTTAATACAACTTTCTAAAATAGTTATGTTATTTAATTTAAGTAAAGGTTTTGGAGTACCTAAAGTTAATGGATTTAATCTCTTACCTAAGCCTGCACATAATATTAATGCTGTATTAATTTTCATTTAATTTTTTTTCAAAATTTTCATTAATCAAGTTTTTTAGTTCACTAAATATTTCATTTTTGTTTATTCTTATAGCTATTAGGTCCCATGCATGCGGTATCAATTTAAGATATTTTTTTTTTCGATCTCTCATTGCAAGACGTGTAAATATTCCAATAATTTTAAGATTTCTTAAAATAGATAATATTTCAAAATCATTTTTAAAGTTCTGTTTTTCTAATTTTAAATGATTTTTAATATAATAATTATAAATTTTTTGTTTTAATGAAATAGAAGTTCTAAACCTAACATCGTCTATAAGAGATGCTAAATCATATGCTTTGTTCCCAATTAAAGCATCCTGACTATCAATTACACCTATTTGATTTTTTACTAACATTAAATTTGAAACATGAAAATCTCTATGAACAAATACATTATTTTTTAATTTTAAGTTTGAAGCTAACTTTTTAATTATTTTTTTAAACTTTCTTGTAAATTCTCCTTTAGTATTTTTTGATAAATTTTTTTTTACATACCACTCACAAAATAAATTCGCTTCCTCAATTAATATGTCATTTGTATATTTGGGAATTTTGTATTTTTTATTTATAAAATTTTTAATACTTCTAGTTTTAAGAGATTGAATTTGATTTAATGTATCAACTACCTTTTTGAAATAAATTAATTTATTATTATTTTTTTTATTATTTAGAATTTTAAAAACTGTTTGATTACCAAAATCTTGAATTTCAATATAATTTTGATTATACTTTTCATTATATAAACATGGAGCTAAAATTTTATTTTTGTTTAACTCTTTATTTATTGCATCATATACAAGAAGATTCTTAAACTTATCTTTTTTACAAAAAACTATTATTGAAGAGTAATCTTTATTTTTTTTCCTATAAAATTTTCTTAAAGAAGCGTCACCTTTTATTTCTTTTAAATTTTTCATCAGAGAAACTAAAGGTTTATACCTTTAATTTGTAAAGATCTTTTTTGATGATATTCCTCATATTTAAAAATTAATTCTATCAAATTATCTGGTCTTTTCTCAATAATTTCTGGCCATTCAATTAATGTAATTGCTTTTGAGTTATTTTCAAACAAATCTAAGTTCTCAATTTCTTCAGTGGATTTTAGTCTAAATAAATCATAATGATTTATTTTTATATCATTGATTTTATATTCGTTGAGTAAATTAAATGTTGGACTAGTAACTTCAGTTATTTCTAATTTACTCTCCTTTTGAAATTTATTAATTAGATATCTTATAAATGTTGTTTTACCTACACCCATTTCTCCATATAAAAAAACTGTATCACCCGGCTTAATTCTTTTAAAAAATCTAGCAGCTAATTTTTCTGTTTTTTCTTCTGAAGATAAATCTATTTTCTCACTGCTAGTAGCGATATGCATTAGGTTTAAATGGACCCTCTACTCCAACACTTATATAGTCAGCTTGGTCTTTAGATAGTTTGGTTAGTTTTGCTCCCACTTTTTTTAAATGTAAAGTTGCTACTTTTTCATCAAGATGTTTTGGCAAAACATAAACTTTATTTTCATAATTTTTGTGGTTATTCCAAAGTTCTATTTGAGCTATCACCTGATTTGTAAAAGATGCGCTCATCACAAAACTAGGGTGTCCTGTTGCACATCCTAGATTGACCAATCTTCCTTCTGCTAAAAGAATTATTCTTTTTTTACTAGGTAGCTCTATCTCATGAACTTGGGGTTTTACCTCTGTCCACTTATAATTTTTTAGAGCTTCTACTTGAATTTCATTATCAAAGTGGCCAATATTACATAATATAGCTCTATCCTTCATATCTCTCATATGATCTGCTGTTACAATATCTTTATTACCTGTTGCAGTTACAACAATATCAGCTTTACTAATTGCTTCTTCCATTAAAACTACTTCATAACCTTCCATGGCTGCTTGCAATGCACATATAGGATCTGCCTCTGTAACTAAAACTCTAGCTCCACTTTGTCTTAAAGATGCGGCACTTCCTTTTCCTACATCACCAAATCCAGCTACAATAGCAATTTTGCCTGACATCATTACATCAGTGGCTCTTCGAATTCCGTCAACTAAACTTTCCCTACAACCATATAAATTATCGAATTTAGATTTAGTTACGGAGTCATTTACATTAATTGCTGGAACTAAAAGAGATTTATCTTTCTCCATTTTATTAAGTGCTTTAATTCCAGTAGTTGTTTCTTCTGAAACTCCTTTTACACTCTTTAATAATTCCTTATGCTCATTATGCATTATGGCAGTAAGGTCTCCCCCATCATCTAAAAGCATATTTGGTCTCCATTCTTTATTACCTGTAATGGTTTGTTTAATACACCAAAGGTATTCCTCTTCAGTTTCACCTTTCCATGCGTATACCGGAATGCCTGCTTTTGCTATTGCTGCTGCTGCATGATCTTGAGTAGAAAAAATATTACAAGATGACCATCTAACTTCAGCTCCTAAATTTACAAGTGTTTCAATTAAAACTGCAGTTTGGATTGTCATGTGCAAACATCCTATAATTTTTGCTCCTTTTAACGGTGATTTACCAGAATATTCTTCTCTCAAAGCCATTAATCCAGGCATTTCACTTTCAGCAATTGAAATTTCTTTTCTGCCAAATTCTGCTTCTGATATATCTTTTACTTTGAAATCTTCCATGGAGGGTCTTCTAGCAATAAAGTATTAATTAATCAATAGAACTCTTTATACCTTAGGAAATATAATTTCCATACTTGCACCCTTTTGATCTTTTCTATTGGTAGCTTTGATTGAAGCATTGTGCAATTCAACCAAGTTTTTAACTATGTTCAATCCTAGACCAGAATGTTCTCCAAATTTATCTGGTCTATTGCTGTAAAATCTTCTAAATATTTTATTAGTATCTTTTTCTTTAAAGCCTTCACCTTGGTCCAACACATTAATGATCACTTTATCTTCATCCGTTTTTGCAATTTTTACAGTCACGTTTTTATTATCATCACTGAATGAAATTGCATTTTCAAGTAGATTTGCCACTATTTGTTCAACACGATTTTCAATTCCATAAATAAAATACTTATTTTTTTTATCATTTTCGTAAGAAATATTGATACCTCTTTTAAGTTTATAAATATTATTAAAGTCATCCACAACAGATTTTATAATTGGTTCAATGTCTATTTTTTTAATTTTTTCTTTACTTAGTGCTACTTCATCTTTTAACATTTGAGAATAATCAGTAATTAATCTTTCTATTCTTTGCACATCATGGCTTAAAATATCTATTAGTTTAATTCTTTGATTTACGTCGCTGGTATCGTGTAAAATTTCAGAAGCACTTTTTAAAGATGCTAGAGGATTTCTTATTTCATGAACAAGGTCAGTTGAAAAATTTTCTGCATGTGAAATCCTTTTTTGTAATTCTAATGTCATATCATCTAAAGAATTTGATAATAGTCCAAGCTCATCATTTCTAAGTTTTAATGTATCAATATTAGTTGTTTTAGGATTTTTATTTTTAATAGTATTTGTATAACTTACTAAATTTTTAATTGGTTTAAGAAAATATCTATTCAAAACAAAAGAAAAAATTAATATTACTAAACCGACCGCAATAGCTGTTCTGAGTATAAAACTTTCTCTTTCCTCTATTGCCGCCTTAATATCATTAGCATTCTCAGTAATTGCCAGAAAACCAATATTTTGACTATTTTTCATTACATTTTTAATTGTTATTAAATTAAACTTGTTAAATTCCTCTTGAGTGAAGGTAAAGTGGGTACCAAAATTTTTTGATCCAGCATAATTAAATAATATATCTTTTAAAGAAACACTATTCTCAGTTCCTATATCAATATTTTTTTTTTCAGTAATTTCCTCAGTTTTCTTTTGGTTAAGTATTTCTAATTCAATTTTATCTAACCTTTTTTGAAATGATCTTGGGTCTAAATCTAAAGTATCAGTATCACCAACTAAATTTAGTTCTTTGTCAAAAAATATTACTCTATCAAGACTTTGAAAAAGAAATCTTGTTGAAAATAAAAATTTTCTAATATCCTCTTCAACAAATTCAACATCTAGTCTTATTAAATTATCAATTGTATTGTTAATTACTTCTATATGGTTGGATGATTTTTTTTTAATCAATTTTGGTTGTACATTTTTAATATAGGCAAATGTAAACAAACCTATAATCGTAAAAAAAATAAAATTAATAAACAAAAATTTTTTTAATATAGATAAATTTTTAAGAAGATTGCTGAGCATTAGCTAACATTCCACCTATATCCACTTCCATATCTTGTTTCTATAGCTGAAAATTCAGGATCAACTTTTTTAAATTTTTTTCTTATTCTTTTAACATGACTGTCAATAGTTCTATCTTCTATATCCGTATCCTCCCTATAAGCTATATCCATTAATTGTGCTCTTTCTTTTATAATTCCTGGTCTTTTTGCTAATTCTTTCACTAATAAAAATTCTGTCGTAGTTAATTTATCAGGAAGTTGTTTTCCATCCCACTCGCATTCTAATTGTGATGGATCGAGCTTCAATTTTCCATGAGAAATTATACTTTTGTTTTCTTCTATTGAATCTTTCGTATCTTTTTTTCTAAGCTGGACTCTAATTCTTTCAATTAATACTTTAATAGAGAATCCCCCAGACTTTTTTACAAAATCATCTGCACCTAATTTTAAACCAAGCAGTTCATCTATTTCATCATCTTTAGAAGTTAAAAATATAACTGGTAAGGAAGTTTTTTTTCTTAATTTTTTTAATAATTCTTCACCATCCATTTTTGGCATCTTTATATCTATTATTGCTAAATCTGGTGGTGTTCTAGCTAATCCTATTAAAGCACTTTCCCCATCTATGTAGGTTTGCACTTTAAAACCTTCTTTCTCTAAAGCTATACTTAAACTTGTTAGTATGTTTCTATCATCATCTATTAAAGCTATTGTTTGTTTGTCCATACTTTACTTATAAAAATACTAAATTGTTCTAATTTGGGCAATCAAATTAAAATTAGTGAAGTGAACCCCAGTTATCACCAATATTTAAGTCTACAGTTAGTGGAATAGAGAATGAATGTTGGTCACTATTTACTACACTTGTCATTTCTTCAGTTATTATTTTTCTTATTTTTTCAACCCCTAATTTTGGTGTTTCAAAAATCAATTCATCATGTATCTGTAAAAGCATCTTAGTATCTTGATTTTTTTGCTCGTTTAATCTTTTTTCTAATCTTATCATTGCTAATCTCATTATTTCGGAAGCTGAACCCTGGATTGGTGCATTAATAGCAGCTCGCTCTTGAAAATTTCTTACATTATAATTTTTATCATTAATATTTATAAAATGTGATCTTCTTCCAAAGATATTATTTACATAACCATTTTTTCTACAAAATTTAATTGTTTGATCCATATAAATTTTGATTTCTGGAAATTTAGCAAAATATGAATTTAAAAATTCTTCAGCTTCATAATTAGACACATTTATCTGTTTCGCTAAACCATATTGAGATATTCCATAAATAATACCAAAATTTATTGCTTTTGCTTTTCTTCTTTGATCTTGATCTACTTTTTCAATTTCTGTATTAAATATTTGACTAGCAGTTAATGAATGAATGTCTTCATTATTTTTAAATGCTTTTTTGAGTTCTTTTACGTCAGCCAAATCTGCTAAAATTCTCATTTCAATTTGATTATAATCTGCAGAAATTAAAACATTGTCTTTTTCTGCTATAAACGATTTTCTTATATCTCTGCCATCTTCACTTTTAATTGGAATATTTTGTAAATTTGGATCACTTGATGCTAATCTACCGGTAGTGGTTGCAGCAAGTAAAAATGAAGTATGAACCCTATTTGTCAAAGGATTAATGTGCTCAGGAAGAGAATCTGAATAAGTATTTTTTAATTTAGAAACCTGCCTCCAATCTAAAACTAACTGAGGAAATTTATGTCCTTTGAAAGCAAGATCTTCTAACACTGATGCGCTTGTAGCAAAACTACCTTTTTTTGTTTTTTTTAAATCTGATATTTTCAATTCATTATATAAAATTTCTCCAAGTTGTTTTGGAGATGCAACATTAAATTCTTTTTTTGATATTTTAAAAACATCTTTTTGAATTTTCTCTATTTTTTTTTCAAATTTAGACGATAAAATTTTCAAAAACTTATTATCAATTTTAATACCTTCTATTTCCATAAAAGCTAAAATTTTTATCATTGGTTTTTCAAAAAGTTCATAAATATTTACCATTTTCTCATCTTTAAGACTTTTATGAAATTTTTTATATAATCTTAAAGTTATATCAGCATCTTCAGCAGCATAATCTTTTGCTTTTTCTACATCTACATCCTTGAAATTAATTTCTTTTTTTCCAGTCCCTACTAAATCTTTAAAGGCGATTGTTTTATGATTTAAATGAATTTCTGATAATGAATCCATATTATGTCTATTTTTTCCAGCATCTAAAACATAAGACATTAGCATTGTATCTTCCATAGTAGAAATGGTAATTCCATGTTTAAATAAAACAATAAAATCAAATTTAATATTTTGACCAATTTTTTTTATACTCGAATCTTCGAGCAAAGGTTTTAATTTTTTTAAAACTAATTCTTTATTTAAATTTTTTTGTGATTTATGACCTAATGGGATGTAGCATGCTTTACCAATTTTAGAACTTAAAGAAACTCCAATTAAATCAGCCTGGTGTGGATCTAGAGAACTTGTTTCTGTGTCAACAGCGACCTCTCCAACTTCCTCTGCTTCATTGACCCAGTCATCAATTTCTTTTGGATCTTTAATTAGATGATAATTTTTTTTATTAATTGAATTCTCAGTTTTTTTAGAGACGGTTTCGTTTTTAACACCCTCTAAATCTGGTTCTCCATATTTTGATATTGCTGAACTAAGAAGTCTATTAAACTCCATCTCTCTCAAAAATTTAAAAAGTTTATCCTTGTTTATTTCTTTTAATTTGAACTCAGATAGAGTTATTTTAACTGGAGCATCATGTTTTAATGTTACCAATTGTTTACTAATTAAAGCTTTGTCTTTATTTTCAATTAATGTTTCTCTTCTTTTATTCTGCTTAATTTCATGAGCAGATTTTAATAGTTTTTCTAAATTTCCATACTTATTAATTAATTCTGCAGCTGTTTTTACTCCTATCCCAGGCACACCTGGAACATTATCACTGCTATCTCCAGCTAAGGCTTGAACATCAATTACTTTACTCGGATCAACACCAAATTTATTTTGAACATCTTCTTCAGAAATAAATTTATTCTTCATTGGATCAAAAATTCGAACCTTATTTTTAAATAACTGCATTAAATCTTTATCAGAAGAAACAATTGTAACTTTTGCTCCTTTTTTTAAAATTTGGTCTACATATGTTGCTATTAAGTCATCAGCTTCATAATTAATAAGATCAACTGAAGGTAAATTAAAAGCTAATACAGATTTTCTTATATATTCAAACTGAGGAGCTAAATCATCTGGTGCTTCTGAGCGATTAGCTTTGTAGTCACTATAGATTTCATTTCTGAAAGTTTTTCTAGCAGAGTCAAAAATTACTGCAAAATGAGTCGGTTTGTGTTTATTTTCATTTGATTTTGAGTCTTCAAGAAGTTTGAATAACATACTACAAAATCCACTGACCGCTCCTGTTGGTAATCCATCACTCTTTCTTGTTAAAGGAGGTAATGCATAATAAGCTCTAAATATATATCCAGATCCATCAATAAGATAAAAATGATCTGTTTTTTGAATTTTACTCATTAAAATTAATATAGATTATAGATGGAAATAAGAGTATTATTTTTTATGGAACTTATAAAGCAAAATACTCAATCACAAATAATTAAATCACTACTTGTTATTTTTTTTGGGTCAATAATTCTAGCTATTTCAGCAAAAATTAAAATTCCTTTCTACCCTGTGCCAATGACTATGCAAACATTTGTCGTATTATTTTTAGGGATTAGCTTTGGGTATAAAATAGCTATTGCTACTGTCGGTTTGTATTTAATTGAGGGTATTGCTGGGTTACCTGTTTTTTCTAACTCACCTGAAAGAGGAGTAGGTTTAATTTACTTTACTGGTCCAACTATGGGTTATTTAATAGGATTTATATCAGCATGTTTTTTAGCATCTTTTATAACAACCAAAGATAATTATTTCATGATTTTATCTAAGTTAATTTTATCAGTCTCGACAATATATATCTTGGGTATTATTTGGTTGGGAATACTTATTGGGTGGGAAAAGCCACTTATCGAATTAGGTGTTACACCATTTTTATTAGCTGAATTTACTAAGATAGCGCTTTTAACTGTTTTAGCTAAAAAACTTTTAAAATTAAGAAAATTTATTTAGGAGATCTTTTTGAAAGAATTCTTTGTAGGGTTCTTCTATGCATCTTAAGCCTTCTTGCTGTCTCAGATACATTCCGGTTACATAGCTCAAATACTCTATGAATATGTTCCCACTTAACTCTATCTGCTGACATTGGATTTTCAGGTGGAGCAGCTTTTTTTGATGGATCAGCCAATAAAGCTTTTTCTACATCTTCAGCATCTGCTGGCTTAGCTAAATAATCAATAGCACCTTCTTTGATAGCAGCAACTGCAGTAGGTATGTTTCCATAACCAGTTAACATTATAATTCTGCTATCTGAATTGGATGTTTGTATTTCTTTTACAACTTCTAATCCATTGCCATCTGCCAATCTTAAGTCAACTACAGCAAAACCAGGTTTTTTTGCTTTAACGGAATCTATCCCTTTTTTTACACCCTCTGCTTGAATGACCTCAAAACCCTTCTTTTCCATAGCCCTAGCTAACCTTTCCCTAAAAGGGTTGTCGTCATCGACTATTAGCAGTGATTTATTCTTAAAATCAGCTAAATTTTGCAGTGGAGCTTCATTTTTCATAGCATTAATATGGATACTTTTTTTCATAATTCAATAGGAAATTATTTGCTTTACATTGAGCAACTATTCAATTAATTGCTGCTTTTACTAAAGTTTTTTTAAATTATTAAAAGACTTTTTTTTGTTAAATTTTTTTGGGGAGCATTCTGAATGCAAAAATTTAAATCAGTTGAAGAATTGGTAAATCAACTGAGACCTGATAAGCCGGTTTATTGTATCAGAAAGAATTCTATTCTTTCTGCATCAAATTACTTTCAAAAAAAGTTCCCAGGAAAAATTTTATACGCAGTAAAAACTAATCCTCATGAAGAGGTCATTAAAACTCTTATAAAAAGTGGAATAGACCAATTTGATGTGGCTTCTATTGAAGAGATAAAGGCAGTCAGAAAATTTAGCCAAACTGCTAAATGTTCTTATATGCATACAGTCAAGAGTAGAGAAAGTATTAAAGAGGCTTATTTAAAATATGGTATTAAAACATTTGCCTTAGATACAAAAGATGAATTGATAAAAATTATTGAAAGTACTAATAATGCTAAAGATCTTGAATTATTTGTAAGAGTTGCAGTATCAAATGAACATGCAGAAATAGATTTATCTAAAAAATTTGGTGCTTTAAGTTCTGAAGCTTCAGGATTGTTAAGGTTAATTAAACAAAATTCAAATAAAATTGGATTAAGTTTTCACGTTGGGTCACAGTGTATGCATCCAATCTCTTATACAAAAGGTATTGCTGAAATAGGAAATATAATTAAGAAAACAAAAATTATTCCTAATTACATTAATGTAGGTGGAGGTTTCCCAACAATATATCCAGATTTAATTCCTCAATCTCTAGATAATTACTTAGAAGAAATTAAAAGAAGTTTAGATAATTTGAAATTAAATAATATGCCAGAAATTATTTGTGAGCCTGGAAGAGCTTTAGTTGCTGAAAGTGGCTCAACTATAGTAAGAGTTGATCTTAAAAAAAAACAAAAGCTTTATATAAATGATGGAACCTATGGAACACTTTTTGATGCAGGTACACCAAACATAGTTTTCCCATCTAAAATGATAAAAGATAATTCAAATAAAATTATTTCAAAAAAATTAACTGCTTTTGATTTTTATGGTCCAACTTGTGATAGCATGGATTATATGAAAGGTCCTTTCCTTCTTCCAAATAACATTAAAGAAAATGATTATATAGAATTAGGTCAATTAGGTGCTTATGGTCTAACCTTTAGAACACAATTTAATGGATTCTTTTCAGATGAAATTTATGAAGTTGAAGACAAACCAATCATGACTCTTTATGATAAAGAGATTAATAAAGCAACATTGGTTGCTTAATGTCAAAAAATAAAAGCCTAGGTCATAATAGTAAGAAAGATTTTTTAAAAGATCCTGTAGAGCATATAGATATTACATCTTTCGATGCCAGAAAGATTATTTCATCTATGAAAAAAATGTCATTTGTATCTAGAGAAACTGCTAACGCAGCAAATATATATAATGAAATGTTGAGAGATAAAGAGTGTACTATATTTTTAACTTTGGCTGGCTCTACTTCTGCAGCTGGATGTATGAATATCTATAAAGATTTAGTAAAATACAATATGGTAGATGCTATTGTTGCGACCGGAGCATCAATAATAGACATGGATTTTTTTGAAGCTCTGGGCTTCAAGCATTATCGAGGATCCCAATTTCAAGATGATACTGAACTAAGAAAAAACTACATTGATCGAATTTATGACACTTATATCGACGAGGAAGAATTACAAATTTGTGATAAAAAAATTTCTGAAATAGCAGATAATTTAGAGCCTAGAAGTTACACTTCAAGAGAATTCATACATGAAATTGGTAAGTTTTTAAAAAAAAACTCTGTTAAAAAAGACTCATTAATTGAAACGGCATATGACAATAATGTTCCAATATTTTGCCCTGCTTTCACTGACTCTAGTGCAGGTTTTGGATTAGTAATTCATCAAGAAAAAAATCCAAAAAAACATATGACTATTGACTCGATAAGAGAATTTAGAGAGTTAACTGAAATTAAAATCCAATCAAAAGGTTCTGGTTTATTTATGATTGGTGGAGGGGTGCCAAAAAATTTTATTCAAGATACTGTGATATGTGCTGAGCTTTTAGGAAAAGGAGTTGATATGCATAAATATGCTGTACAAATTACTGTAGCTGATTCTAGAGATGGAGCTTGTAGTAGTTCAACTTTAAAAGAGGCTAGTTCTTGGGGTAAAGTTGATGTAACTAAAGAACAAATGGTTTTTGCAGAAGCTACAAGTGTACTTCCATTAATTGCTAGTGATGCCTATCACAGGGGTGAATGGAAAAATAGAAATAGAAAAAACTTCTCAGAAATTTTTAGGTAAGATGAAAAAAAAAACCACTATTGGTTTAATCCAAACAAAAGTTTCGGATAGTCCAATAAAAAATATAGAAAATTCTGTTAAAAAGATTAAGGAAGCTGCAAGAAAAAAAGCAAAAATAATTTGTTTACCAGAACTATTTCTTTCACCTTATTTTTGTCAAACTGAAAATCATTCAAAATTTAAATTAGCAGAAAAAATTCCAGGGCCAATTACTAGCTTGTACTGTAAGCTTGCAAAAGAACTTTCAGTTATATTAATGATTTCTTTGTTCGAAAAAAAAACTTCTGGGTTCTATCATAACACAAGTATTGTAATTAATGAGATTGGAAAAATCATTTCTAAATATAGAAAAATGCATATTCCAGATGATCCCGGTTATTATGAAAAATTTTATTTTTCTCCAGGTGATCTGGGATTTAAATCTGTAAAAACCAAATATGGAAAAATTGGTTCTTTAGTTTGCTGGGATCAATGGTTTCCTGAAGCAGCAAGACTTACTGCTCTTAAAGGAGCTGAAATATTATTTTATCCAACAGCGATAGGATGGCATCCAAAAGAAAAAAGGAAGTTTGGAAATTCACAATTAGAAGCTTGGATTACAATGCAAAGATCACATGCTATTGCAAATGGTATTTTTGTAGCTGCAATTAATAGGACAGGCTTAGAAAAAATAAAAAATAAAAAAATTCAATTTTGGGGTAATTCTATAATTATTGATCCTAATGGTAATATTATTAAACAAGCAAAATCTAATAAAGAAGAAATAATGATATGCAATATTGATTTTAAGAAAATCGAGACTGCAAGACAACACTGGCCTTTTTTTAGAGATAGAAGAATTGACTATTACAAAGGCTTACTTAAAAACCCAGAAGATGAATAAAGAATTATCTTTAGAGGGTTTTAGAATGCCTGGAGAGTGGGAGACACAAAAATCTGTTTGGATAATTTGGCCCTATAATAAAAAAGATTGGCCTGGTTTATTTGATAATATTCCTGAGGTAGTTAGTAAAATTATTTCCTACTTATCAATTAATCAAAATGTAAA
>CACEEW010000010.1 GCA_902558705.1 uncultured Pelagibacteraceae bacterium | reverse complement strand
TGTTAATCAAGAGGATTTACTTGATAAAAAAAGACAGGAAAGAGAGAAATTAGGATCAGTTAATTTAAAAGCTGATGAAGAAACTAACAAATATGAGGCAGAAATTAAAAAGATGGAACAAGATCGTGCCGATTTGGTGAGTGCAATTGTTAAACTGAAAGATAGCATTAATGAATTAAACCAAAAAGGTAGAGAGCGATTAATTGAAGCTTTTGAAAAAGTAAATAGAAAATTTAATGAAGTTTATACAAAACTTTTTAATGGTGGAAATGCTAAGTTAGAATTAGTTGATTCCGACGACCCACTTGAAGCTGGTTTAGAAATGTTAGTAAGTCCTCCTGTAAAAAGACTTCAATCGATAACTTTGTTGTCTGGTGGTGAACAGGCTTTAACAGCACTATCCCTAATCTTTGCTGTTTTTTTAACAAATCCTTCACCAATTTGTGTGCTAGATGAAGTAGATGCTCCACTAGATGATGCCAATGTTACAAGGTTTTGTAGCTTGCTCGAAGAACTTATAAAAATTACAAATACAAAATTTATTATTGTAACTCACCATGCTTTAACCATGTCTAAAATGAACAGACTGTATGGTGTTACAATGCCCGAAAAAGGTATTAGCCAATTAGTTGCTGTTGATTTACAAAAAGCAGAAAGTATGGTTGCTTAAATAAATAAACAAAATGTCTAAAGATCCGTTTAAAACTCGCTTAGAGATTGCAAAAAAGAAGGTTTCTAAGAGAAATTTAGAGAACAAGAAACATAATCCGTCCTCAATTGGCACTGCTTTTAAGCTGAGTACTGAATTAGTGTCAGCAGTAGCAGTAGGGACAATTATTGGGTTTATTTTAGACAAGACCTTTGGTACTAAACCCTGGTTAATTTTAATATTTTTTTTTGTAGGTGTGATTGCTGGAATAACAAATGTAATCAAATCTGCTAAAAATATGCAAAAATAGATAAAACTTATGGCAGCAAATCCGATGACACAATTCGAAGTTTATAGAATTGGTCCAGAAATTAAAATAGGTACATTTGACATTTCTTTTACAAATGCAAGTTTATTTATGGTTATTAGCTCTTTAGCAATTTTGATTATTTTCAATTTGGGTTCAAAAAAAAATTCGATATTGCCAAATAAAATTCAACTGTTGGCTGAGCTCAGCTACTCTTTTGTTTCTAAAATGATCAGTGACACCGCGGGTTCAAAAGCAAAACCATATTTTTCATTTATTTTTTCATTATTTATGTTTGTACTTTTCTGTAATATGTTTGGCATGATCCCATACACTTTCACTGTTACAAGCCATATAATAGTGACTTTTGTGCTAGCTTCATTTATTTTTATTGGGGTAACAGTAATTGGATTTATAAAGCATGGCTTTGGTTACCTAAAATTGTTTGTTCCAAGTGGAGTACCAGTTATACTACTCCCTTTAATAGTGGTTATAGAAATTATATCATATTTAAGTAGACCAATTAGTTTATCTGTAAGACTTTTTGCAAATATGATGGCTGGACATACTATGATGAAAGTTTTCGGAGGCTTTGTAATCAGCCTCGGAATTGTCGGTGGATGGCTTCCACTGAGTTTTTCGGTTGCTTTAACAGGTTTGGAGATCTTAGTTGCTTTTCTTCAAGCATATGTTTTTGCAATCTTAACCTGCATCTATTTAAATGATGCATTAAACTTACACCATTAAACAACATAGGAGGATATAATGGAATTAGAAGCAGCAAAAATGATCGGAGCAGGTTTAGCAGCAATAGCTTTAGCCGGTGCCGGAGTGGGAATTGGAATAATTTTTGGAAATTATTTGTCTGGAGCGATGAGAAATCCATCTGCAGCACAAAAACAATTTCCTAATTTGCTTTTAGGTTTTGCTTTAGCAGAAGCAACAGGATTATTTGGATTGGTAGTAGCGTTAATCATTCTATTTGCATTTTAAATTTAATGATTAAAAAAATTTTTTTTCAGTCGATTTTTTTTAATTTCTTTTTTTTAAAAGAAGTTTTTGCTGCTGAAAGTGGAGGTATGCCTCAATTAAACCCTGAATTTTGGATTTCACAAATATTCTGGCTTACACTAACTTTTGGAATTCTTTATATAGTTTTATCAAAACTTATATTGCCTAAAATAAGTGCTAATTTAGAGTTAAGAAAATCTCAAATACAAGATAATATTGAGGCCGCAGAAAAACAAAGAAAAGATAGCGAGTCTAAACTTAAAGAATACGATAATATTATTTTTAAAAGTAAGTTAGAGGCAAAAAATATTTTTAAAGACTCAAGAGAAAAAGTAATTAAGGATATAAATAATAAAAAAGAAAACTTGGAAAATCAAATTAACGAAGAAATTAAAAAAGCGGAGCAAGAAATCGAGGTGGTTAAGAAAAGCGCCCCAGAAAAAATTAACAAAATTGCAATTGAAGCGTCTTCAGAATTAGTGAAAAAACTGATCGGGGCTGAGATAAACAATAGTAGTATTTCAGCAATAGTAGATGATTTATCAAAAAAAAATGGAGATAAGTATTATGGTAATTGATTCTACTTTTTGGGTAGCAGTTTCTTTCGTTATTTTTTTTGGAGCACTTATATATTTAAAGGTCCCCCAAAAAGTAAACGAAATTCTGAATAAATTAATATCTGATATAAAAAATGAAATTAATGAAAGTGAAAAATTAAGAACTGAAGCTAAAATATTATTAGATAAAGCTCAAAAGAAATTAGATACTGCTCAAACTGTAAGTGATGAAATTTTAGAACAAGCTAAAAGAGACAGTGATAAAATGGTAATTGAGCTTAATGATAAGTTCCATAAAACTTCTGAAATCAAAAAAAATCTTGCTGAAAATAAAATAAGTCAAATGAAAGAAGCAGCTATTAAAGAAATTAAGGATACTTCAATTAAAATTGCTGTGGATTCTGTTAAAAAAATTATCACTACTTCTGTTGATAAGTCTAAACTTGATGCGCTATTCCAAAAAAATTTAGATGAAACTAAAGAAGAGTTAAAAAAAATTAACTCATAATAACCTTACAATTCTTTAAAAAAACTATAAATTATAACAATGAATTCTGTTGTAATAGGTTCTGGGTTTGGAGGCATAGCTGCTGCACTTCGTCTAAAAGCTAAAGGCCACAATGTTACTTTAATTGAAAAACATCCTGACCTTGGAGGAAGAGCAAGGGTATTTAGAAAAAATGGATTTACCTATGATGGTGGCCCAACAGTTATTACAGCACCATACCTAATAAATGAATTATTTGAATTATTTGAAAAAGATCCAAAAAATTATATTAAATTATCTCCGCTAAAGGTTTGGTATCAATTTGTTTTTGAGGATAATTCTAAATTTAACTATTCAGGTAATGAAAACGAGATGAAAAGTCAAATTGCAGAAATGAGTAAAGATGATGTTATAGGTTATGAAAAATTAGTTAACTTTACGAAAAAAATTTTTGACAAAGGGTTTACAGAACTAGCCGATGTTCCATTTGATAGACCTTTAGTCATGATGCAACAACTACCAGCTCTATTGAAGCTTAAAAGTTATAAGTCAGTTTATTCATTAGTTTCATCTTATATAAAAAATGAAAAATTAAGAAGAATGTTAAGTATGCATCCACTTTTAGTTGGAGGAAATCCTTTTACTACAACCTCTATCTATGGACTTATCTTATATTTAGAAAAAAAATGGGGCATCCATTATTCAATGGGTGGAACAGGAAATATTATAAAGGGTTTTGAAAAGTTGATGAACGAAGTTGGCATAGAAATAATTAAAGGTCATGAAGTTAAAAAAATTATTTCTAATGGTAATAAAATAACTGGTATTCAATTAGATAATCAAACTCATATTGAAACTAATAATGTTATTTGTAACGCAGATCCGCCTGCTGTTTATGAAAAAATGTTAAATGGAAATTCAAATAATTCACTTATGTTTAAGTGGAAAAAAAATAGAATGGAATATTCCATGGGTTTATTTGTTTATTATTTCGGTACAAAAAAAAAGTATGAAAATGTAGAACACCATACTATTAAGTTTGGAAATAAATACAAAGAACATCTTGATGACATATTTAATAATAAAAAATTAAATAATGATATTAGTTACTATCTTCATAGACCATCTGCTACTGATAAATCTATGGCTCCAGAAGGGCAAGATTGTTTTTATGTTCTAGTTCCAGTTCCAAATAATCAATCAAAAATTGATTGGTCTATTGAAGGAGAGAAAATGAAAAATTTGGTAATTGATAAAATGGAAAAGGATTTAATGCCAAATCTAAGAAAAAATATTATTGAAGATTTTTATTTAACGCCTGATTACTTTGAAAAAGATTTAAATACAAAATACGGTTCTGGTTTTTCAATCCAGCCAAAATTTTCTCAATCAGCTTATTTTAGATTTCATAATAAGTCAGAGATATATGATGGACTTTATTTTGTAGGAGCAGGTACTCATCCAGGAGCTGGCGTACCTGGGGTACTTTCTTCAGCAAAAGTATTAGATAAAATTTTATAATGTCTAATAAAAGTTACTTATCTGTTTATGCCAAATCGTTCAGTTGGGCTGGTTTTTTTTTACCCAAAAAAACGTTAGAAAAATGTTCTGCTTTGTATGATTTTTGTAGAGTCGCAGACAACATTGCAGATGATAATGAAAATATAGAAAATAAAGAAAAGAAATTTAATCATTTTGAAAATAATTTTAATCAAAAAAACTTTGATGATCCTATTATCAAAAATATGTGGGATCTTATTGAAGAATTCAATATATCCTTGAAAATTGTTCAAGATTTACTGATAGGAATAAAATCAGACATTAAAGATAAAGTAAAATTAGATACAAAGAAAGATCTGTTGGTTTACTCGTACAGAGTAGCTGGAACTGTTGGATTAATGATGGCAAAAATTTTAAAAGTTAACAAAAAAAGTTCACTCAAGTCCGCAATCGATCTAGGAATTGCGATGCAACTTACTAATATATCGAGAGATGTAATTGAAGATTCTGAAAATAATCGTTTTTACATAAATGAAAGCTTTGAAGAAATTTTGTCAACTATCAATCTTGCTGATACTTTTTATGAAAATTCATTTTATTCAATTAAGGATATACCTATTAGTTTCCGTTTTTCTATTCTGGTAGCTAGAAGAGTTTATAGAAAAATAGGACATAAGATAAAAAATAAAAAAAATTTAGAAAATTATCTAAATTCAGGAAAGATATATGTATCGAATGTTGAAAAAGTCTTGGAGACTTTTCTATCAATTTTTGACTTAATTAGACTATCGTTCAGTCATAAATTAGATGATGAAATACAACATGATCATAATTTGATAAATCAGGAAATAAATTTAAATGAAAGAATTTGATTATATTATTGTTGGTGGTGGTTGTGCAGGATTATCACTTGCGTATGAACTTGAGATCAATGAAAAATTAAAAAATAAAACTTTAGCTATTATTGAGCCAAGAGCAGAATATAAAAAAGACAAAACCTGGTCTTTTTGGAAAGTGGCAGCGCATAATTTTGATGATTGTGTTAAAAAAAATTGGAAAAATTTTTCTATTAATATACCAAAAAAAACTAATCATTTAGAATGTAACATTTATCCATACCAAAGTATTGATAGTGGGCTGTTCTATAAAAAAATTAACAGTAAATTAAAAGAAAATAATAATATTTCTTTCTTTAAAGATATAAGCGAAATTAGTTCAAAAAATTCTTTTGTTTTTAATAGTGTTCCATCAATTAAAAAAGATCATCGTAATCTTTGGCAGCATTTTTGTGGTGTAGAAGTTGAAACTAAAAACGATTTCTTTGATGATGAAATTTTTAATCTTATGGATTTTGATTGTGATCAAAGAGAAAGTGTGCATTTTTTTTACACTCTACCCTATTCAAAGACTAAGGCTTTAATTGAAACTACATGGTTATCAAAAATGAATGATGACTCTCAAAAAGACTATGACACACAAATTAAAGATTATATTGAAAATCACTTAAATTTAAAAAATTACAAAATAATTTATAAAGAAGAAGGTGCAATACCTCTTTTTTACCCAATAAATGAAAAAGTTAAAAACAAAATAAATATTGGAACTGCTGGAGGCATGACAAGATTAAGTACGGGTTACACTTTTCTAAATATTCAAGAACACAGTAGATATATAAGAGAGAATATTGAGAATATTACTCATGCTAAAAAATATAAAATTGGTAATAAGTATCAATTTTTAGATGAGATATTTCTTAGAGTTCTTGAAAAACACCCAGAAAAAATGCCTGAAATTTTTTTTAAAATGTTTAAGGCCTCTCCAAAGACTGTTATAAAATTTTTGTCTAATAAAAGTAATTTTTTTGAAGATTTATCTATTATTTTTAGAATGCCAAAATTAACTTTTATTAAGGCTTTATTTTATTAATTTAATAAAAAAATGAAAAACCAATTAAAAAAAATAAATTTTAATCATTCTTTCATTTTTTTTTTATTTTGTAATATTTTTTCTTTAACAATTTTAAAATTTGAGAGTTTAGTATTTTCACCATTATTCTGTTTACTTTTAATTTTAAGTATTGGGGTTTCTCATGGTTCACTTGATCATATAAAAGGAAAAAAACTTCTGAAAATTTTTGAAATAAAAAATATGTATATTTTTTATTTGCTATATATTTTTATTGCTTCAACTATAATAGTCTTATGGACAATCATGCCATCAATTTCATTAACAATCTTTCTAATAGTTGCTTCATTTCACTTTGGCAAAGAAGATACTCAGTTTTTAATAGTTGAAAATTCATATTATAACCAATTATTATTTTTCTTGAAAGGTTTGCTCGTAATTTTAGCGCCTATGTTTTTTCATTTTGAAGAAACAATATCTATATTCAAATTATTACTTATTGATAACGAGTCTTTTTATAGAACTTTAGATTTTATTGAAATGAATAACCTTATACTTTTTGGTATTATTTTAAGCACATTATCCAGTATTTTATTATTTACTAAAGAATTTGAATTAAAAAAGTTTACTATTTTTTTAGATTATTTTTCAATTTTAATTATAAATTATTATTTGTCACCTCTGATGGCATTTACAATTTATTTTTGTTTTTTACATTCTACTAGACACGGTATTACTTTGATGCATGAATTAGATGATAATGATTTAAAGAATGGGCTAAAAATTTTCATAAAAAAAGCTCTGCCCTTAACCATTCTTACTGCTACCTTTTGTTTTTTTGGGCTTTATTTATTAAATAATTCATACAATTTTGATAGTTCAATTCTAAAAGTTATATTTATAGGTTTGGCGTCCTTAACCTTTCCACATATATTACTTGAGTATTTAATAGAAAAAAATGAAAAATAAAGAATTGAAAATATTACTGTCAGCTCCTAGAGGCTTTTGTGCTGGTGTAGAAAGAGCTATAGAGATTGTTGAAAAATCAATTCAGAAATATGGTACTCCAGTATATGTTCGTCATGAAATAGTGCACAATAAATATGTGGTAGATGATTTAAAAAATAAAGGAGCTATTTTTGTCGAAGAACTAGAGGAGATAGAAGATAAAACTAGACCAGTTATTTTTTCAGCTCATGGTGTTCCAAAAAAAATTCCAGAGGACGCTAAAAACTACAATATGACTTATGTTGATGCTACATGCCCATTGGTGTCAAAAGTACACAGAGAAGCTGAAAATCTAAATAAAGCTGGATATCATTTAATTTTAATAGGACATCAAAATCACCCTGAAGTAATTGGTACTATGGGGCAGTTGCCCAAAGGATCAATTGATCTTATTCAAAATGAAGATGAAGCCAAAAACTATAAAATTCAAAATAACAAAAAAATTTCTTATGTTACTCAAACAACATTATCGGTAGATGATACAAAAGATATAATCCAAATATTAAAAGATAGATTTCCAAATATAAAAGAACCTTTGAAAGAGGATATTTGTTATGCCACTACAAACAGGCAAATGGCAGTCAAAAATATTGCAAAAAAATGTGACTTATTTTTTGTGATAGGAAGTAGAAATTCATCTAATTCAGTTAGATTAGTAGAGGTAGCAAAAAAATCTGGCTGCTCTAATTCAATATTAATTCATTCACAAAGTGAAATCCCATTTGATTTAATCAAAAACGCAAATACGATTGGTGTTTCTTCTGGAGCTTCTGCTCCTGAGATTCTAGTTGATAATTTTATCAATGAGCTAAAAAATAGATTTACAGTCAGTATAGATGAGATAGAAATTATTAAGGAAAACGTTGTTTTCAAAGCTCCAAAAAAATTAAATTAAAATGGCTGTTTATACAAAAATAAATAAAAAAGATATTTCTTATATCAATAAAAAATTTGAAATAGATAAAATTATTAGTTTTAAGGGTATTAAACAAGGGATTGAAAATACTAACTATTTATTAAGATCAAAAAATAAAAAATTTATACTTACAATCTTTGAAAAAAGAGTCTCTCAAAATGAAATACCTTTTTTTATGAAGTTAATGGATCAATTAAATAATTCAAAAATAAATTGCCCAAAACCTCAAAAAAATAAAAATGGAAACTACCTAGTTAGAATAAGAAAAAAGTCAGCTTGTATTGTTTCCTTTTTAGAGGGAAAAGATAAAAAGTTGCTTAATTTAAAAAATTGTCACGAAATAGGTAAAATGATTGCTAGAATGCATTTATCAACAAAAAAAATAAATCTTTCCAGGAAAAACTCTATGGGCATCAAATATCTTAATCCGTTACTTAACAGTATTAAATTTAAATCAAAAAAATTTACTAATATAGAAAAATTTCTAAAGATAAATTTTAAAGATATTAAAATGAAATGGCCAAAAAAATTACCTAGAGGAATAATTCATGGAGATTTATTTATAGATAATATTTTTTTTAAAAAAGATAAATTATCAGGAATAATTGATTTTTACTTTGCTGCAAATGACTATTTTATGTATGAAATTGCTATTTGTGTTAATGCACTATGTTTTGACAAAAGAGCATCTAAATTTTTCTTAAATAAAAAAAAGGTAAAAAATTTAATTAAAGGGTATGAAAGCGTAAAAAAAGTTTCAATTAAAGAAAAAAAATCATTAAATATTTTATGTCGTGGTGCAGCGATGAGGTATTTTCTAACTAGACTTTTTGACTATTCAAATACACCTAAATCAGCACTCATTAAAATAAAGGATCCAAGAGAATATTATCAAAAACTCGTAATACACAATAATTTGAAGACTTATAAAGATTATATAAAGTAATGATTAAGATATACACTGACGGTTCATGCATTGGAAATCCAGGTAAAGGTGGTTGGGCAGCAATTATATTAAATGATGGAGAAAAAACTGAAATAAAAGGAAGTGAAAAAGATACCACAAATAATCAAATGGAATTATTAGCACCTATACAAGCTCTTAAAAAAATTCCTAAAGGCAGCAAAGTTGAAATTTTTACAGACTCTAAATATGTAAAGTCTGGAATAACAGAATGGATACATAATTGGAAAAAAAATGGATGGAAAACTGCAAACAAAAAAGAGGTAAGTAACAAAGAACTTTGGACTGAATTAGATCTACTTAATAATGAATTTGAAGTAAATTGGAATTGGGTAAAAGCACATTCAACTGACAAATTAAATAATGAAGTAGATTTACTTGCTAGAAATGCCGCAAACTTATAATTGGGGCACCTGGCAACAGAACTGCCCTACCTATATTAAATTATTTAATAAATTCTCTGCTGAAGTTAAGCCACATTCCTTAGTTTCTTTTTCAACATGAATATTAACAACTGTGAAGTTTTCAATAACCATTAAATAACGATTTGATCTAATTCCCATTCCTTTTGCATTCCGATCAACTTCTGCACCAATTGCTTTCGTGAATAACAAATACGGATCGGATAACATTTTTATGCTCTTTCCGATATTATTAATCTCTCCCCAACCATTCATTACATAAGGGTCATTTACTGACAAACAAAATATATTTTCTATTCCTTTGGCTTTGATCTTATCAGCATTTGCAACAAAACCTGGTAGGTGAAGTTTTGAACAAGTTGATGTAAATGCCCCAGGTAAACCAAACAAAACAATTTTTCCATCACCTATGATTTCTCTTAATTTATTTTTTTGTGGTTCTCCATCAACAAGTTGAAAAATATCTGTATCAGGTATTTGGTCTTTTATTTTAAGTTTCATATTGAATTCATTACATATTTTTTAACTTTTTCAATATCATTTGAAAGGAGTTCAAATTTTTCTTTTCTGTCATTAACGTATTTAAGACTATCTGGTAAATTTTCAGTTTTTGAGATTGCATCTTCTATTGCTTTTGGAAATTTGCAGGGGTGCGCAGTTGATAATACAATGCAATTTTTTTCTAATCCTAATTTTCTCACAGCACCAATGCCCACAGCAGTATGTGGATCAACTACCATGTGATGCTCATCATTTATTGTCTTTATCATTTCTACAGTCTCATTTTCATCAAGCATTTCAGATATAAAATTCTTTTTAATTTTATCTAAATCACTTTTATCAATTTTATAAGTATTATTTCTTATTTCAGCCATTACACCTTTTGTAACTTCGGAATTACTATCTTTTATGTCATATAGAAGCCTTTCGAAATTACTTGCTATTTGTATATCCATGCTTGGAGTATTTGTTTCCTCCACTTTCTTTTGAGTATAGTCGCCACCCGATATTGCTCTGTGAAGTATGTCATTTTTATTTGTAGCCACAATTAGTTTATCAATTGGAAGACCTAGTTTTTTTGCTAAGTAACCAGCATAAATATCACCAAAGTTACCTGTTGGAACAGAAAAAGATAAAGGTTGACCATGTCCAACTTTGAAATAAGCATAAAAATAATATACTGATTGAGCAATAATTCTTGCCCAATTAATTGAATTTACACCCGACATATTAATCGCTTTAGAAAATTTTTCGTCGTTGAACATTGCTTTTACTAAATTTTGACAATCATCAAAATTACCTTCAACTGCAATATTAAATACGTTACTCTCTTCATGTATTGTCATTAGTCTTCTTTGTACTGGTGAAATTTTATTGTTTGGATGTAATACAAAAACATTTAAATTGCTTTTTCCTTTTAAAGCATCTATCGCAGCTGCTCCAGTGTCACCTGAAGTTGCTACTATTATATTAATTTTTTTTTGATCACGTCCTAAATGATATTGATAAAAATTACCTATTAGTTGCATAGCGATATCTTTAAAAGCAAGTGTTGGACCATGAAATAGTTCTAGAACCTTTAGATCTCCTAGATCAGAGATTTTTACAACATCATTAGATCTGAAATTTGAGTACGATTTTGAAATCATCGAGATTAGTTCATCTTTAGACATAAAATCTCCTATAAACGGATAAATTATTTCAGCAGCTAAGTCTTTGTAACTAAGATTTTTTAGATTATTTAATTCCTCTTTTTTAAATTGTTTAATTGATTTTGGAACGAAAAGACCTCCATCATCTGCCAAACCTTTAAGAAAAACATCTTTAAAAGTAAAATTTTTCTGATTATTTCTTGTACTAATATAATTCATTTAATAATTCTTTTTTCTAAAATATAAATATAACAAAAGAATTGAAATCGCTAATGAAAACCAAGTAAGAGCATATTTTTGATGATTATTAGAAATATTGGCAGTAATTTTTTTTGGTTTAGGAACTTGATAATTTCCATTTAAATAAATTATATATTTAGAGAATTCTTTTCCTGTAAATTTTAATATGTCGTCTCTATTTAAACTAAACCAATAATTTTCCTCTAAATCATTATCTGGCTTAAAAATATTCTTTCTTCCTTGTAATTTTAAAGTTCCAATTATATCATTTTCATCAAATACATTAATCTCTTGAGAGTTTTTTTTTTCAAAAGGTATCCAGCCTCTATTAATCAAATAATTAGTATCATTAATTAAAATTGGATTTATAACTTCAAAGCCTGGTGTTCCAGTATCATTTAGATTGTATAAATAAATTTGTTTCTCTAAATCTATTGACCCTGATGTTTTTATTTTAAGATAATTTTCTACGTTAGAGTTTGTTAATTCAACAGGTGGATTTTTTAAGGAATTTTCAATTTCTAATATTAAATTGTTCTTCCAATTTAAACGAACAATTTGCCATGACCCTAGGGCAACAAAAACTAAAATAAAAAAAATTATAAATACTGAAAATAAAAACTTATGTTTCAAAGAATATAAATTAACTTCCCCAAATATAGATTGCAGCGAACAAAAATAACCACACTACGTCAACAAAATGCCAATACCAAGCTGCAGCTTCAAATCCAAAATGGTGATCTTTATTAAAATGACCTCTCTTACCTCTAAACAAACATACGGCTAAAAATATAGTTCCAACAAGCACGTGGAAACCATGAAATCCTGTTGCCATGTAGAATACTGATCCATAAATATGATCCGAAAAAGAAAATGATGCATGCTGGTATTCATAAATTTGTAAAAGAGTAAAACAAAACCCTAAAATAACAGTTAACCATAAACCTTGAATAAAACTTTTTCTATCATCTTCTAGAAGAGCATGATGAGACCAAGTAACCGTCGTACCTGATAATAATAAAATCAATGTATTGATTAATGGAATATCCCAGGGATCAAAAGTTTCAATATCCTTTGGAGGCCAAACATTTCCAACAAATTCATTTGGAAATAAACTCACATCAAAATATGCCCAAAACCATGCTACAAAGAACATTACTTCAGATGCAATAAATAATGTCATTCCGTATCTGTGGTGAATTTGAACTACAGGTGTATGATGACCTTGGTGTTCAGCTTCAATAACAACATCTCTAAACCACATATAGGCACCATAAATTAAAAGAGCAAAACCAAGATACATTCCCCATGAAACATCTGTATGAAGGTAATAAACAGATCCTAATGCCAATACTAAACATGAAAATGAAACATAAATAGGCCAAGGACTTGGGTCTACTAAGTGATAATCATGTTTTTTTTCAGCTGACATTTTTTGAATTATGATTGTTTATAGTAATCTGTCGAGAAAAAAGTATATGACATAGTTACGTCTTGTAAATTTTTTGTTGTTGGATCATTAACCATTTCAGGATCTAAATAAAAAGTCATTATGTACTTTGCTTTTTCTCCAGCTTTTAATTCTTGTTTCTCAAAACAAAAACAGCCTAATTTACTATAATACTTTCCAAAACTAGATGGTGAAACATTAAAGGTTGCTACTCCTGCTGTGGGTTCGTTACCATAATTTTCTACTTCAAATTCTATTTTGTTTACCTGGCCAACTTTGACATCAATAACATTAGACTTAGCCTTAAAATCCCAAGGTAAATTATTAACATTAGTATCAAATCTGACACTAACAATTTTATTTAATACAATTTTAGGAGCACTGTTAGATACTTGGGTAGTTCCACCAAACCCTGTTACCCTACAAAATAAGTCATACAATGGTACTGCCGCATAAGATAATCCCAGCATTAAAACAAAAATTCCTGCTAATATTAAAGGTGTTAAGTTTTTTTTTTGTATCATATCGCCCTATTAAATACGCCAGTGTTATACAATGTAAAAAAGAAAAGAAAAATCATAAAAGCTATAATTCCTAAAGCTGTTAAAATATTTTTTCTTTTAGTTTTTTTATCTGGAGTTATCATATAATCTTATCTATCAGAAAAAGAACAAAAACCAAAAATAAATATAAAATAGAATATCCAAATATTACTTTAGCTTTTTTAGGATTAAATTTATTTTTCTTATAATTATAAAGTTCATAACATAAAAAATTATAATAAAGAGTTAGTAATATTGAGGGTATTAAGAATACTAATCCTGCAAAGTCTATAAAATAAGGGAAAATAATTACCGGGAGCATTAATAAAGAATAAATAAAAATATTAATTTTTGTACTTTCAACCCCATTTGTCAATGGAAGCATGGGTATATTGGCTTTTTTGTAATCATCAGATTTATATAAACTTAAGGCCCAAAAATGAGATGGAGTCCAAAAAAAGATTATCAAGAAAAAAGTTAATGGTTCAATTGACAAAGAGCCTGTTGCAATAGTCCATCCAATAACCGGTGGGAAGGCTCCAGCTGCTCCACCTATTACAATATTTTGAGGTGTTCTTCTTTTTAACCAAATTGTATAAACAAAAACATAAAATAAAATTGTTAAAAGTAATATTCCCGCTGAGATTCTGTTTGTAAAATAATCTAGGGCTACAACAGAAATTATAGATAAAGTAACACCTAAAATAAGCGCTTGATTTCTATTAACCTTACCAGTCGGTATTGGTCTTAGACAAGTTCTTGACATTAAGGCATCTAGGTCTGACTCATACCACATGTTCAATGCCCCAGCTGCTCCTGCACCTAAGGAAACTAACAAAATACCAATTATAGCATCTTTAGTTGAAACAAGATTTGGTGATGTTAATAAACCAACAGCACAAGTAAAAATTACCAACGACATTACTCTTGGCTTCATTAATTTAAATAATTCAGAAAAATTAAATAAATCTTCCTGACTTAAATTTCTTTTTTTAGCCTTTGAATTATTCATTAATTTTCTTAGCTATACTATTAGCTATGTGATTTTTGTACTTCCTGATCATCTTCAAATTTTGGCAATTCATCAAATGTATGAAAATTTGGTGGAGATGGTACAGTCCATTCTAAAGTAGTCGCTCCTACTCCCCAAGGGTTTTGGGCAGCTGCTTTTTTCTTTGCAAATGAATAAATTAGATTTACAAAAAATACTGCCAAACCAGCTACCGCAACATATGAGCCTACTGAAGATATATAATTCCATCCAGCAAAAGCGTCGGGATAATCAGCATACCTTCTAGGCATTCCGGCTAATCCTAGGAAATGTTGAGGAAAGAAAATCAAATTTACTCCAACAAATGTTAACCAAAAATGTAAATGTCCTAACCATTCAGAGTATTCATAGCCAGACATTTTTGAAAACCAATAATAAAAACCTGCAAATATTGCAAAAACTGCACCTAAAGATAAAACATAATGAAAATGTGCTACCACATAATAAGTATCATGCATTGCAGTATCTACTCCAGCATTTGCCAATACTACACCCGTTACTCCGCCAACTGTGAACATAAATATAAATCCAAGCGCCCACATCATAGGTGTCTTAAATGATATTGATCCACCCCACATTGTTGCAATCCATGAAAAAATCTTAATACCTGTTGGAACAGCTATAATCATAGTTGCAGCAAGAAAATAAGCTTTTGTATCAGTGCTTAAGCCTACTGTATACATATGGTGTGCCCATACAACAAATCCTACAATTCCAATTGCCACCATCGCATATGCCATACCTAAATAACCAAAAACTGGTTTTCTAGAAAATGTTGAAACAATATGGCTAATCATTCCAAAGCCTGGAAGAATTAAAATATAAACTTCTGGATGACCAAAAAACCAAAATAAATGTTGGAATAAAACTGGGTCACCTCCTGTTTGAGCTTCAAAAAATGCAGTTCCAAAATTTCTATCAGTTAACAACATAGTAATTGCTCCAGCTAGGACTGGTAAAGATAACAATAATAAAAAAGCTGTTACTAAAATTGACCAAGCAAATAGAGGCATTTTATGTAATGTCATGCCTGGTGTTCTCATATTTAAAATCGTAGTGATAAAATTCACAGCACCTAGAATTGAAGAAGCTCCTGCTAAGTGCAAACTTAAAATTGCTAAATCCATTGCTGGACCTGGTTGACCTGCTTTAGATGACAATGGAGGATAAATAGTCCATCCACCACCCACACCTGTTTGGCCTGGAGGTCCATCAACAAAAATTGATAAAATTAATAGTGTTAACGAAACTGGTAACAACCAAAAAGAAATGTTGTTCATTCTTGGAAATGCCATATCCGGGGCACCAATCATAATTGGAACAAACCAATTACCAAAGCCACCTATCATTGCTGGCATCACCATAAAGAAAATCATGATTAAACCGTGACCAGTTACTAACACATTGTATAAATGATAATTTCCACCTAAGATTCCATCACCAGGATGCATCAATTCCATTCTCATCAAAACTGAAAATGCCGTTCCAATTACCCCTGCAACAATTGCAAAGATTAAATACATTGTACCTATATCTTTGTGATTAGTTGAGTAAGCCCAACGTTTCCAACCTGTTGGTGTATGATGATCGTCATGTGATGCTGTTTGTGTATACATATTTATTTACTCACTATTTTTAATTTATCATTTCCAATTTCTTCTTTTGCAAATTTTACTCGTGCTTCTAATAACCATTCTTGGTATTCTTCATCACTTACTACCTTAACAGTAATTGGCATAAAAGCATGTTTAATTCCACATAGTTCAGAACACTGGCCATAGTAAGTTCCTTCTTTTTCTGCTTTAAACCATGTCTCGTTAATTCTACCAGGAACTGCATCTCTTTTAACACCAAATGCTGGTAATGCCCATGCGTGTAGAACATCATTAGCTGTGATTAAAACTTTTACAACTTTATTTACTGGAACAACAACTTCATTATCTACTGAAAGTAGTCTAGGTTGGTCTGATTTCAGATCTTTTTCTTCAATCATATATGAGTCGAATATTATATTTTCATCAGGATATTCATATCCCCAATACCACTGATATCCAACAGCTTTAATAGTTAAATCAGCTTTTGGAATTGTATCTTGTTTATATAAAATCTTAAATGATGGAACTGCCATTACTATTAAAATTAAACATGGAATTAAAGTCCATAGAATTTCTACAGTTACGTTGTGAGTTCTTTTTGAAGGGTTTGGATTTGCTGAAGCTCTAAATCTTACACATGCATATAACATCAAAAATAAAACAAAAACACTAATTGCAATTATAATTGGAAGTAAAAGATTGTTATGAAAATTGACAATATCTCTCATTCCATCTGATGCAGGATTTTGAAAACCTAATTGCCAGTCTTTAGGTTGATCAGCAAATGAATTTCCTGAAATAAAAATGCTCGAAATTATTAATAAAATTTTTTTCATTTACCTAGCTATATAAAGCTCTTTTATAAAAATTACACTTTAGTTTTCGCGACAATTTATCAATTAATCACATAATTTATGATCGAAATTGCAGATATGACCGCTGTTTCTGACCTTAAAATATTTTTATTAATTTTTATTGGCTGAACGCCTTTAAATGAAAGAATCTTCTCTCTTTCAGCTTCTGAAAAATCACCCTCTGGACCTGAAATAATGCAAACTGGTTTATCTGTAAGCTTAGATTTATCAATTTTTTTATTATTCGAATTTAAATCTGTAAAAATTAAATCTATTGAAGTAGTTTTTAGGAAATTATTTAAGTTTTGAGACTCTTCAACTATGGGTACATTAATACGGTTTGATTGTTCACTTGCTTCAATTACAATTTTTTCTAAACGATCTTTATTTATTTTTCTAACCACTGTCCGGTCAAAAATAATTGGTAAAAATCTTGTAACACCTAACTCTGTTGCTTTTTGAATCATAAAGTTTTGAAAATTTGATTTAATAGGAGAAAAAGCTAACCATAATTCTTTAAAATTTTCTTTTTGTCTTAATTGTTTAGTTGTTTTAAATTCAACAATATTTTTTGATATTCCTAAAACTTTTGCTTCCCATTCTCCATCTTTATTAAATAAAGAAAAAACCTCATTTTCTTTTATTCTCATCACTTTAGTTAAATAATGAGATTGAGACTTATCCAATTTGTCAATCATGTCAGCAGATAATGTCGCTGAAAAAAATAATCTAATAATGCTCATTTATGTTAAGTTAGTTTATGAAAAATATTAAAGCAATAATTTTTGATGCCTACGGGACGTTGTTTGATGTCAATTCAGCTGCTGAGAAATGTAAAGATAAAATTGGAGATAAGTGGGAAGGTTTTGCAAATTATTGGAGAACTACTCAATTAGAATATACTTGGCTAAGAAGTTTAATGAAAAGACATAAAGATTTTTGGCAAATTACAGAAGACAGTTTAGATAAATCAATGAAAGCTTTTAATATTGATCCTTCAATGAAAAATGAATTATTAAATTTATATAAAGTTCTCTCTACCTTTAAAGAAGTTCCAGAAACTCTTAAAATATTAAAAGAAAAAAATTTTAAATTAGCTATACTTTCAAATGGGACTCTTTCTCTATTAAATGAATTGGTTAAGAGTAATGATTTAGATGATTTATTTGATGATTTATTTTCTATTGAGGAAGTAGGAATTTATAAGCCAGACTCAAAAGTCTACAACTTACCTATTAAAAAATATGCAATTGAAAAAAATGAAGTTGCTTTCTTGAGTGCAAATACTTGGGATGTCTCAGGTGGAGGAAATTACGGCTTTAACTCGATTTGGGTAAATAGAAATAATAGTATTTTTGACAATTTAGATTATAAACCTCAAAATGAAATTAAAAATTTAAGTGAATTAATAAAATTAATTTAAGGGAGAACATGATTAAAGGACAAAGAGCGGGAGAAGGAGCAATTGGAATAGACGTTGAACAAGGCAAGTCTTATTATTGGTGCAGTTGTGGTATGAGCTCTAAACAGCCGTTCTGTGATGGCTCACACAAAGGAACTGAATTTAATCCTGTGGTGTATAAAGCTGAATTAACAAAAAAAATGTTTTTTTGTGCTTGTAAACAGACTAACAATCAACCCTTTTGTGACGGTTCACATAACAAAAAGTAACATTGAAAATTCAGATTTAACAATTACTCTGATAAAACATGACAATTGAAGTAGATAAAATTATAGACCCAATTCCAGCATTTGATGGAGCAGGAGTAAAGTTAAAAAGAAGTATTGGTGTTGAGCCTAATTATTTTGATCCTTTTTTAATGTTAGATGAATTTGGTTCTGAAAATAGTGAAGATTACATTGCTGGCTTTCCCCCTCATCCACATAGAGGTATTGAGACAGTTACTTATATGCTTGCAGGTGACTTTGAACATAAAGACAGCACTGGAGGCGAAGGAAGAATGACTGCTGGTGATGTGCAGTGGATGAAAACTGGAAGTGGAATAATTCACTCTGAAATGCCTGCGATGAAAGAAGGTAAACTTCACGGATTTCAATTATGGATAAACATGCCAGCTAAATTAAAAATGAGTAAACCAGAATATATTTATATTGATGCAGATAAAATGAGTATTCACAAAGATGACAATAAACAGGTAAAAGTTATTGCTGGTAAATTTGAAAAAGCTGAAGGTCCTGTTAAGAAACATAATGTGGATCCTACTTATTTTGATGTTGAGTTGAAAAAAGAAAAAGAATTTAATTACAGTCTACCTTCTACTCACAATACATTCATCTACTTAATTAACGGTGAAATAAAAATTGGTGAAAAAAAACACGATAAAGTAAAAGATAGTACTTTAATTTTACTGTCAAAAGGTGAAACTTTAAAAGTCACAGCACAAACTAATGCAAAATTTTTGGTTATTTCAGGAAAACCTATTAATGAGGAAATTGCTAGAGGTGGTCCATTTGTAATGAATACCAAAGCTGAAATCTTGCAAGCTGTTCAAGATTACCATAATGGTACGTTTGTAAAATAAATAATGAAATCCATAAAAATAGAAAAATTTGGTGGACCCGAAGTTCTTAAAATACAGGATGTAGAGGTCGGAAAACCTGGTCCGAAAGAAGTTTTAATAAAAAATAATTCTATTGGATTAAACTTTATTGACATCTATCATCGAACTGGGCTTTACCCAATTCCACTTCCTAGTGGGATTGGGCTTGAGGCTTGTGGACAAATTGAAGAAGTTGGTTCAGAAGTAAGTTTATTTAAAATAGGTGATAGAGTTACACATGCAGCAATGCCTATTGGTGCCTACTCAGAAAAACAAGTTATGCCTGAGGAAAAATTAGTTTTAGTTCCAGATGGTATTTCAGATGAAGTAGCATCATGCATTACTTTAAAAGGAATTACTGCAGAATATTTATTACATAGGGCCTATCCTTTAAAAAAAGGTGATAAAGTTTTATATCACGCTGCAGCAGGTGCTTTAGGTCAAATTTTATGTCCATGGGCCAATGCTTTAGGTGCTCAGGTTATTGGAACTGTTGGATCAAAAGCAAAGGAGGAAGTTGCTAAAAAAAATGGTTGTCATCATGTAATTAATTATTCAGAAAAAGATTTTGTTGAAGAAGTAGAAAAAATTGTTGGAAAAAATGGTATTGATGTTGTTTATGATGGTGTTGGTATTAAAACATTCAAAGGTTCAATCGAGACATTAAAGATAAGAGGGATGATGGTAGCTTTTGGAAATGCCTCTGGTTATGTAGATACATTGGATATCAAGAAAGATATTAACGCTAAAGGTTTATTCTTTACTCGTCCATCTATTGCACATTACACTGTCAAAAGAGAAGAGCTTGTCGAGTCTGCAAAAAAAGTTTTTGATGCTATTTTATCTAAAAAATTTACTGTTGAAATTTCAAAAAAGTATTCTCTTAAAGATGCTGTACAAGCTCATAAAGATCTAGAGGCTAGATTATTGACTGGACCTGCTGTAATAATTCCTTAATCAACATTAACATCCATATCTGACATATGTAGCTTAAGAGCATTTGTAGAAATATGAATTTCTCGAATGAAAAAAATTATTGAAATAACCATGGATAAACAACAAGAGCCAAAAATTACTCTTGCCATATAAACTTCAGCTAAGTAGAGAGCAAATACTGTAAGCATATTAAATAAAAAACCAAAAGCTGCAAATAAGATTGTCCATCTTAAAAGAGTGATTCTTTTACTTAAATTGATAAATTGTTTTTTCCATTCTGCTGGAATATGTTTTTCATAAACATGTTCGTCGTGAAGCTGCCTAATCAAGATACTTAGCGAGTGAAAGCGATTACTATAAACTCCCATCATTAAAGGAATGGCTGGAAACATTAACGCAGTAACTGTGTAATCTATATTCATACGAATCAATTTGATTATCAATCTTGCCTTTGTTATTTACAAGTAAATTTTATGAACCAATTAAACTTATTTATTGAGCTAACCAGACTTAAAAAACCTATTGGCTATATGTTGCTATTTTGGCCATGTGCATGGGGTTTAACTCTAGTTTATGATTTTTCAAATAACATTTATCATTATTTTTTTTATCTATTACTGTTTTTTTTTGGATCCGTTCTTATGAGGTCAGCAGGATGTATTGTAAATGATATTTTGGATAGAAAATTTGATAAACAAGTTTCAAGAACTAAAAATCGACCGATTGCTTCGGAAAAAATTTCAATTAAATTCGGTTTGTTCTATGCAGTCTTTTTGTGTGGACTTGCTTTTTTAGTTCTTATTAATTTTAATTATTTTACAATATTAATCGCTTTAGCATCAATGCCTTTGGCATTCACATATCCTTTAATGAAAAGATATACTTATTGGCCACAACTTTTCTTAGGTATTACTTTTAATTATGGGATAATTCTTGGTTGGACTTCAATTTCAGGTAATTTAGAAATAACCCCAATTATTTTTTATTTTGGAGCCATATTTTGGACACTAGGATACGACACAATTTATGGATACCAAGATATAAAAGATGACGAAATTATAGGTTTAAAATCAACTTCAATAAAATTTAAAGGTACAGCAAAACTTTTTTTAATTACATGTTATATAATATTAATACTTTCATTTATTCTTGGAGGATATTTAATGGAATTTAACTTATATTACTTTTTGTTTTTAATAATCCCAGCAGTTCAATTATTTTTATATCAAATAAAAACTTTTGATTTAAATAATTCAAGTATCTGTTTAAAAATTTTTAAAAGCAATAATTATTTTGGTTTGATAATTTTTTTTAACATTTTAATCGGTAAAATTTTATCATGAGTAAAACACTAGTACTAAAAAGACTTTACCGGGAATATACTAAAAGGTTTTTAAAAAAAATTTTTATAGCTGTATTTTTTTCTTTACTTGTTGCAGCTAGCACTTCCTCTATTGCTTGGCTTTTAGATCCAGCAATTGACAAAATATTCTTACAAAAAGATCAGACATTATTAATATTAATACCAGTATTAATAATCATAGCTTTTACTACGAAGGGTGTTTCGCTTTATCTTGCTAAAGTCATTATGATTAATGTTGGGGAAGATATCAAAAAAAAACTTCAATTTGATATGTTGGATACTTTGATAGTTGCTGACACACAATCAATAGATGAAAAACACTCAGGAAAGTTTATTTCTAATCTTACCTATGATGTTATGCATATAACAAATTTGCTTAGTAATGGAATTTTAAATCTTTTTAAAGATAGCTTAACTCTAATTGGTTTATTAACTGTAATGTTTTTACAAAACTGGAAATTGTCTTTAATCGCAATAATATTAATTCCAATTGCCAGCACTGCAGCGAGAAGTTTAGGTAAAAGAATGGGTAAAGTTACAACCCAGGGTCAAGAAAAATCCAGTCTGTTAACAAAATATCTGGTTGAGCTATTTAAGAATCATCGATTAACAAAAATCTTTCAAAAAGAAAAATATGAGAGAAAAAGAGCGGATAGTTATTTAGACCAACTTAAAGAAAAAAATAAAAAAATTGCACAAGTAATAGTTAGAATTTCTCCTGTCATGGAGTTATTGACGGGATTTATGATCGCAATTTTAATCTTTTACTCTGGGAAATTAATTGCAAGAGAGGAATTAAGTGTAAATAATTTTTTTTCATTTCTTGCAGCTATGATGTTGGCTTACCAACCGGTAAGATCTTTATCAACCTTAAATGTTATCCTTAATCAAGGTTTATCAGCTGCATCAAGAATTTTATCAGTAATAGATACTGAAAGATTGATAAAAAATAAGGAAAATTCTGTAGATCTAAATGTCAAAAAAGCGAATATAGAATTTAACGATGTGGTATTTAGTTATAATAATTCTGATGGAGAGGTTTTAAAAAAAATAAATTTAACTTTTGAAGGCGGTAAAATGACTTCTCTAGTAGGTCATAGTGGATCTGGTAAATCTACAATTTTAAATTTAATTCCAAGATTTTATGATTGTACTAAAGGTGAGATTAAAATAGATAATCAGCTAATCTATGATTGCACCGTTGAGTCTCTCAGAAAGAATATTTCATTAGTAAGCCAAGAGACAACTTTGTTTGATGATACAATTAAAAATAATATTAAATATGCTAACTTAGATGCAACTGATCAAGAGGTTCTTGATGCTGCTAAACTATCATATTCTGATGAATTTATAAATAAATTGCCAAACAAATATGAAACTTTAATTGGTGAAGATGGGGTTAGATTATCAGGGGGAGAAAAACAGAGGATTTCTATTGCAAGGGCAATGCTAAAAAAAAGTTCAATTATTCTTTTAGATGAAGCAACCTCATCTTTGGATTCTGAAACTGAGACAAAAATACAAGAAGCTTTAAAAATTTTGACTAAGGATAAAACTACTATAGTAATCGCACACAGACTATCTACAATTCTAAATTCTAATAATATTTACTTAATTGATGCGGGAAAAGTTTTGGATAATGGAAAACATGAGGAATTAATAGCAAAATCTAAAATTTATAAAAATTTTCATGACAAACAAATTAAAAGGTAATGATTTTTTTTATTTATCAATTATCAATTTCAATAATATTAATTTTTTCTCCAATAATTGTTATTTATAGAATATTCAAAAATAAAGAGGATAAGTTTAGAGTAAAAGAAAAATTTTGTTTTTTTTCAAAAAAAAGGAATCCAGGGAAACTTATCTGGTTTCATGGTTCTAGTGTCGGTGAAATAATGAGTATTATTCCAATAATAAAAAAATATGAAACTGATAAATCAATTAATAAAATTTTAATTACCTCAAGTACATTAAGCTCTTCTAATATAATTGAAAAGATGAAATTTAAAAAAACAATTCATCAATTCTATCCAGTTGATCATATTTTTTTTTCAAATAAATTTCTAAATTTTTGGAAACCAAGTGTAGCTATTTTTTTAGAATCAGAGATTTGGCCCAGTATGTTTAGATCTATTAAAGAAAGAAACATACCTTTAATTTTATTAAATGCCAGGATTACACATAAAACTTTTTATCGATGGTCTAAAATTAATTTTTTTTCTAAATCAATTTTTGGTTTGATAGACATTGCTTATCCCCAAAATGATGAAACAAAAATATTTTTAAAAAAACTTAATGTTAATAATATTAAGAAGATTGGTAATTTAAAATATATTGGTAATGAAGAATTAAAGGATAATAGAATTGACAAAAAATTATTTTCTCAATTTAAAAAATATAAAATTTTTGTGGCTGCAAGCACACATGATACAGAAGAAATTTTTGCAGCTAAAACTCATCTTTTATTAAAAAAGAATAATAAAAATTTAATTACAATCATAATACCAAGACATATTAATAGAGTTGATCAAATTATTAATGATATAAGTATGCTTAATCTTAACATTATAACCCGAAGCTCAAATAAAAAGAATTTATCAAACGTAGATATTTTCATTGTTGATACATTTGGAGAATCAAAAAAATTTTATAAAATTGCTACTTCAGTTTTTTTAGGAGGTTCTATAATTTGTAAGGGGGGACAAAACCCTTTAGAGCCAGCTCGTTTTGGTGCAAAAATATTACATGGGCCTGATGTAGATAATTTTAAAGAAGTTTACCGCTATTTAGATCTTTTAAAAATTTCATCTAAAGTTAAAAATCCATTACAATGTGCAAATTCAATAATATTTAAAAAAAATATGAAAAAAGTAAAAAAAATGAAATTTCTAGGTAAAAATATTCTTAAAAATACCCTAAATGAACTAGATAAATCATTGCATAATGAGATTTAAAAAACCCAAATTTTGGGATTATAAAAAACCTAACATTAATTCATATATACTTTGGCCAATATCTATTTTTATTAAGTTGATAGGTTTATTTAAAATTATACTTATTAAGAAAAGATCTTTTTCAATCAAAACAATTTGTATCGGTAATATCTATCTGGGAGGAACTGGGAAAACCTCTCTTAGTTTAAAAATAAATAAAATTTTAAATGAAAAGAAAATTAAAACATGTTTTATAAAAAAGTTTTACTCTGATCAAATAGATGAGCAAAATATATTAGAAAATAACGGAAAACTTTTCAAAAACAAAAAAAGATCTAACTCTCTTCTTCAAGCAGAATCAGAGGGTTATGAGGTAGCTATTTTTGATGATGGTTTACAAGATAACTCGATTAATTATGATTTGAAAATTGTTTGTTTTAATAATACCAATTGGATAGGTAATGGTTTTACTATCCCTTCTGGGCCTTTAAGAGAGAACGTTGAAAATATAAAAAAATATAAAAATGTATTTCTTAATGGAAATGATGAGGATTTAGATGAAATAAAAAACTTTATATCTAAAATAGATGCCAATATAAATATATACCAAGGAAAATACATTCCTAAAAATATCGATGAGTTTAATACTAATGACAAATTTTTAGTTTTTTCAGGTATTGGGAATCATAAAACTTTTGTATCTATGCTTAAAAATAATAAGCTTAATATTGTCAAGGATATTGAGTTTCCAGATCATTACTCTTACTCAAAAAATGATATTAATGAGATTATATCTATTTCAAATAAACTTGATTGTGGAATAATTACTACAGAAAAAGATTATTTAAGATTAAAAGAAGATGATCTTAATAAAATAAAATATATTAAAGTGGACTTAGAAATATTAAATGAGAAAAAGTTTTTAAAGGATATCTCTGAAATATATGAATAAGATAAAATATTTTTTTCAATTTATATTGATAATGATTATATTTTTCATTTTTAAGATTTTAGGTGCCAAAATTTCATCATTTCTTGGTGGAAAATTATTTGAATTAATTGGTCCTGTTTTTAGATCAAATAAAATTATCAATAAAAATATCAAAAGAGCATTTCCTGATATAGATCAAAAAAAATTGAATAAAATTAAATCTTCGATGTGGAATAATTACGGGAGAGTATTTGCAGAATATATTTTTATGAAGAATTTTAGAAATGGAAACCTCAGTGAAAATATAATTATTGATGGTATAGAAGTACTTCAAAAAATAAAAAATGATAAACAAAAAGTTATTTTTATTTCAGGTCATTTTAGTAATTTTGAGTTAATGGCAATGCAAATTGATAAGTTAGAGTTAAAAGTTGCAGCAATTTATAGGCCTTTAAATAATTTTTTTTTAAATCGAATTATGGAGAGAATTAGAAAAAAATATATTTGCAAAAATCAAATTAAAAAAGGTTTAGGTGGTTTAAAAGAATTAATAAAATTAAATAAAGATGATTTTTCAACTGCCTTAATGATCGACCAAAGAGTATCTCAAGGAATTAAATCAAATTTTTTTGATACAGAAGCTTTTACAACAACCATTCCAGCACAATTGTCTAAAAAATTTGATATTCCTATCGTTCCAATATTTATTGAGAGACAACAATCACTAAAATTTAAAATGAAAGTTTATGAGCCAATACATTTTTCAGATAATGAAACTATGGAGAGTATTACACTGCAATTAAATAAAATTCTTGAAGAAATGATTTTAGAAAATCCAGATCACTGGATATGGACACATAACCGATGGAAATAAACCTATTTGCCCTCCGAATCCTCCTTTTTTTTTGAGGCCTCAACGTACGAATAATAAGGTTCTTGTAAATCAACATTCCAATAATTTAAATTTTCAAGACTTATCTTTTTCCCTGAAACAGCACATATCACGTAATCACCTTGCTCTATAATTTTAAAATTATTGGGTAAATATTTTATTTTTGCTAATTTTCTATTCATTTATAGTTTATATATTTATACATGAATGTTGGGATTATAGGAAGTGGTGGAAGAGAACACTCGATTTGTCTAACTTTAAACAAATCAAAAAAGGTTGATGAAATATACTGTTTTCCTGGAAATGCTGGTACTTCCTTGATTGCTTACAACATAGATTTAGAGTTAAATAATTTTAAAAAATTAAAGGATTTTATTTTAGAAAAAAATATAAATCTTGTTGTGGTTGGGCCAGAGCAACCACTAGTAGATGGTATAACAGACTACTTAGAAAAGTTTAAAATAAGAGTATTTGGTCCAAATAAAATAGCTTCACAATTAGAAGGTTCTAAAATTTTTACAAAAAATATTTGTAAAAAATATAATATACCTACTGCTAGTTTTGGAGTTTTTAAGAATCAAACTGATTCAAATAAATTTTTAGACAAATCAGAATTTCCTATTGTGATAAAAGCAGATAATTTAGCTTCTGGTAAAGGAGTCTACATATGTGAAAATAAAGAACAATCATACGAAGCAATAAAAGAAATATTTGATGGTAAATTTGGTATAGCAGAAAATGTTCTTATTGAAGAATTTTTGAAAGGTGAAGAAATGAGTTTTTTTATCATAAGTGATGGTTATACCTATCAAAATTTCGGAACAGCTCAAGATCACAAGAGAGTTATGGAAGGAGATAAAGGGAAGAATACTGGTGGCATGGGGGCATATTCCCCATCAAGATTGATAAATAAAGAATTAGAAAAAAAAATTTTAACTAAAATTATAAATCCAACTTTAAAAGCGATTAAAGATCTTGGAACGGTCTATAAAGGTTTTTTATATGCTGGACTAATGATAATAAATAATGAGCCTTTTTTAATTGAATATAACGTTCGAATGGGAGATCCAGAGTGTCAAACTTTACTTCCGAAACTGGATACTGACTTATTTGAAATTTTAAATTCTTGCTGTGATAATAAGTTAAATAAAACTGAAATTAGATGGAATAATAAAAAAAGTTTATGTATTGTAATGTGTTCAAAAGGTTATCCAGATACATACAAAAAAAACATTGAAATTAAAAATATGGATCAAATTGATCTTCAGCCAAATGATTTTTTATTTCATGCAGGTACTGTATTAAAAAATAATTCAGTTTTATCAAATGGAGGTAGAGTGCTTAATTTTGTCTCACAATCTGATAATTTTTCAGATGCTAGAAATAATATTTACAGACTAATAAATAATCTCAATTGGCCAGGTGGATTTTATAGAAAAGATATTGGATACAAAGTTATTGATGAATGAGAATTATAGGTGGAAATTTTAAGGGTAAAAAAATTTTAGACCCACAAGATAAGGAAACAAGACCTTTGAAGGATTTGGCTAAAGAGTCAATTTTTAATGTATTAAAGCATTCAAATAAATTTTCGATAAATATTGAGAACTCAATAATTTTAGACTTATTTTCTGGTGTTGGAACTTTTGGTCTTGAGTGTCTATCTAGAGGAGCTAAATATGTGACTTTTGTAGAGAACTATAATGGTGTTTTGCCGATATTAAAGAGAAATTTATCAAATCTAAAAATTGAAGGGAAGTATCAGATAATTAACGATAATATATTAAATAAGATAGATTTTAAAAAAATAATAAATAAATGTGATATCATTTTTTTAGATCCACCATACAAAGAAAAGAAATTACCAGTTATTATTGATCGAATTTCTAAGGACAAAATTCTTAGTGACGGTGGGATTGTGATAATTCATAGGCATAAAAAAGAAGAAGATCAGTTTACAAAAAAATTAAGAATTTTAGTTGAAAAAAAATATGGAATATCTAAAATTTTATTTTGTAAGTTAGATTAGTATATTTCTTGTCTCTTTTTTTATTGTCTCAACAGCTGGTTGATCATAAGGGTTAACTTTTAAAGCTTTACTTAATAAAATTGTTTCTAGCATAAAAAAACAAAACAATTCGCCCAAGGTTCTTTCATCTCTTTTTTTTATTTCAAAACTTCTAAAGGGTATATTTTTTTTTTTAAAAATATTTTCAGAAGCTTTTTTTTGTGCTAAAGCGATATTACCTACACTTTTATTTTTGATAAAATTATACGGACTTAAAACATCCTTATTAATTATCTTTGTAGAATTTTTTTCATCAACATAAAAGAAAGTAAAAAAATTTTTTTTAAAACCATCTAAATAAAGTTGCATCACACTATGATTATCCCTGGGCATATTTGATATAATCGGTAATAATCCCTTACTTTTTTTACCCAAACTTTCAGCAATTAATTGCTGGTACCAATTAAATAAATTTTCTGATTGTTTGTCATAATTAATAATTATTGAATTAAATTTTTCTTTCTTAATGAAATAAAGTGTGGAGCTGACATTAGAAATTAAGGCATTTAAATATTTTTTATTTTTTATAAGATTGTTAAATTGTCTAAATTTTTTTGAATCAAGTCCCATTAACTCTGCAGGTAACATTCCTACTTCTGATAAAACTGAATACCTACCACCAATATAATTATTGTGATGAATAATATCTGCTTTAAGTTTTTGACCCAATAAATAAAGGTAGTTTTTTTTATTTTCAGTTATAAAAATATTTTTGTCCTTTTTTTTTATAAGAATATTAGCATTAACTATTGTTTCAATTGTATTTCCAGATTTTGAGACAACCAAATTTAAAATTTTTTTATTATTTTCTTTTTTAAATTTAGGATTCAAATTATTGATAAAAGTAAAATTTTTTGTAATCTTATATTTTAAAAAATCATAAATCGCTTCAGTACCTAATGAAGAACCTCCCATTCCTATAACTCTAATATTTTTAAAACTTTTGTATTTTTTGAGATCTTTTTTTTTAAAGAAATCTTGATAATTTTTTTTTAAAGATTGTGTTATAGAATTATTTTCTGCTATGAATTTTTCCAATTTTTTCTTAATTTTAGGTGATTTTTTTTTTAATTCAAAATTTTTAAAAAAAATTCCAGATGTTATCATTAATTATTTTTTATTTTTTCTAAGATTGAGTTTTCAAAATTAGTATCTTGATTTGAACTATTTTGAGACTTAGAAGTTTCATTTTCTGAGCCTGTGATTAAAGATTTTATTTGTGAATTTTCATCGCTTTTCTGTTCTCGATTATCGTTTCCAGGAATAGGTAATTCACTATATTCAGGTGGCATTACTAGTGGAGATTTTTTTTTTACTAAAAATTCATCAGTACTTTTTTTTTTTGAATTAGTAAAACCCTCCCTGATAGATCCACAAGAATTGAACGTTATAATAAAAATTGAAAGTATTAATAATTTACTAATTTTTTCCATTCTATTTTTCTTTTTTATTAATAATTAATTCTAAGGAAATCAATAATAGTACCCCTAAGGAGATGAATATATCTGATACATTGAAAATAAACCAATGAAAATTTCCAATATGAAAGTCTATAAAGTCTGGTACAGCTTTAAAATATATTCGATCATAAAGATTTCCTAGAGCACCACCTAAAACCATTAATAATGAGTATTTTTTTAAACCTTTACTTTTTAAAATCATAAAAAAAATTATGATAATCAAAACTATTATTAAAATTGTTAATAAGTTATATAGATGGTTTTTACCAAATGAAAGTAGACCGAAAGCAATTCCCTCGTTCCAAACCAAATTTATATTTAAAAATTTTGACTCAAATAAATCATAAGATAAATTTTTTTCACTTCGTGAAATTACATAAAATTTCGATACTCTATCTAAAGAAAAAATTACGATTACTGTAAATAAGTTGATAATAGATTTCTTATTTAAATAATCTGACATTTGGGGTGTCTCTCACATGGATCAAGTCTTATCTTCCAACAAATAGAACATTTTTTTCCTGATGATTTTTTTGTTACAACATCTATGTCAACTTGACCATCAAAATAAACCTCTGCTTTAGAGGTAATACAAAGCTCAGATAAATCTATCCCATTTACAATTTGTTTAAATTTGTTATTTAATTTTATTTGAAGCTCTGCTTCAAGACTTGAACCTATTTCTTTACTTGCTCTTTTTTCTTCAATACTAATATTACAAATATCTCTTATCTTTATTAACTCATCCCATTTTCTCTCAATTTTTTCATTTTCAAATTTTTTTGGGAAATCTAAGAAATTTTCTAAATGAATACTTTTATTTTTTTTAGAAATTAATTGGTAAATTTCCTCTGTAGTAAATGAAAGTATAGGAGCAAACCATTTTAATAATGAATTTAAAATTATATTTAATAATAATAATGTAGATTTTCTTTTTTCAGAGTCTTTAGGATCACAATATAAAACATCTTTCCTAATATCAAAATAGAATGCTGACAAATCTACAGTACAAAAGTTTAACAGTTCCTTATAAAGATTATGAAAATCATAATCTCTAAAATACTTATTAAACTTAATATTTAATGAATAAATTTTGTGAAGCATGAATTGCTCTAATTCTGGTAATTGATTAATATCAATATCTTCCATTTTTTTTTCTTCAAAATTATCATTTAAATTTCCGAGTAAATATCTAAATGTATTTCTAATTTTTCTATAAGACTCTGAATGTTGGTCTAATATTGAGTAATCTATTCTTAGATCCTCAGCATAGTTTGATGAAGCAACCCAAATTCTTAATATATCTGCCCCGTACTTTTTTAAAATATCTTCTGGTGCAATTACATTGCCTAAAGATTTAGACATTTTAAGACCTTTTCCATCAACCACAAAACCATGAGAAAGAATGGACTCAAATGGTGCTTTACCTCTTGTTCCACATGATTGTAAAAGTGATGAGTGAAACCATCCTCTATGTTGATCAGATCCTTCTAGATACATTGATGCAGGCCACTTTAAATCTTTTCTTTTTTCCAAAACAAAAGAATGTGTTGAACCACTATCAAACCACACCTCTACTATATCGCTTAGCTTTTCAAAATCTTCTGATTTATATTTTTTTCCTAAAAATTTTTGAGGATCATCAGAAAACCAACAGTCAGAACCCTCTTTTTCATAAATTTTAGCTATTGTCTCAAAAACATCCTCATCTACTAATATTTCTTTAGTTTTTTTGTTTACAAATATCGGTAATGGAACTCCCCAAACCCTTTGTCTTGATACACACCAATCTGGTCTAGTTTCAATCATCGATTTTAATCTTTCTTTACCTTTGCTTGGGTAAAAAGTTGTTTCATCGATTGCTTTCAAAGCTTTTTTTCTAAGTTTGTGACTATCCATTGAAATAAACCATTGTGGAGTTGCCCTGTGAACCAAGGGTGCTTTCGATCTCCATGAGTGAGGGTAAGAATGAATTAGCTCACCATTTTTCAATAGTTTTTTTTGCTCTTTTAATTTTTCTATTACAATGGGATTTGCTTTAAAAATATGAATACCCTCAAATAATGAAACATTTTTTGTATATTTTCCATCTCCATCTACTGTTTCAATTGCTTTGATTCCATTATTAATACAAAGATTAAAATCATCTGGTCCATGGCTTGGTGCACAATGCACAATTCCAGTACCTTGTTCAGTAGTTACAAAACGTGCCTCTAACATAGGTATATCATAATCATAGCCCAAATCTAAAAAAGGGTGATTACAAATTGTATTTTTAAAATCTTTACCTTTAAAACTTTTTAAATTTTTATATTTTTGAATTTCGCAATCCTTGATAACTGTCTCTAATAATGATTCTGCAATGACAATTTTTTTATCTTTAAATTCACCATTATCATTAATCTGAATTAATAAATAATCTAAACTCTCATTATAAGCTAAAGCTTTATTTGCAGGTATTGTCCAAGGAGTAGTGGTCCATATAACAATATTACTATTTTCAAGCTCTTTAATATTTGATGACTTAACTGGAAAATTTACATAAATAGTATCAGATTTATGATCTTGATATTCTACCTCAGCGTCTGCTAAAGCAGTTTTTTCTACAGTAGACCATAAAACAGGTTTAAATCCTCGGTATAGACTTCCCTCTTTTAAAAACTTTCCAAGCTCCCTGACAATTTGTGCTTCAGCGTCATAGCTCATTGTAGAATAATAATTTTCCCAATCTCCTACAACACCAAGTCTTTTAAATTGTTCTTTGTGAACCCCTATCCACTTTTCAGCAAATGATCTACACTCTTTTCTAAATTCAACGATAGGAACCTCGTTCTTGTTTTTTTTATTTCTTTTATATTGTTCTTCTATTTTCCACTCAATTGGTAATCCATGACAATCCCATCCTGGAACATAAACAGAGTCTTTACCATCCATTTGATGAAATTTAACAATAATATCTTTAAGAATTTTATTTAGAGCTGTTCCCATGTGAATATTTCCATTTGCATATGGAGGACCATCATGAAGAACAAATTTTTCAGCACCCTTTCTTGAATTTCTTAACTCATTATAAAGATCAATTTTTTTCCATAATTCCAAAATTTCAGGTTCTCTGGTGGGCAAATTAGCCTTCATAGTAAAGGTTGTTTTTGGAAGATTTATTTGTGCTTTACTCATTTTATTTTTTTTGCTTTTATTAAGTCTACTTTAATTTGTTTTTTTAATTGTTCTACATTTTTGAATTTTTTTTCTTTTCTGATAAATCTAAAGAATTCAACAGTTAAATACTTATTATATAAATTTCCAGAGAAATTAAATAAATGAACTTCTAATAAGATTTTTTTTCCATTAAATGTCGGTCTGTAACCTAAATTAGCTATACCTTTAATGTATTTGGAGTTTTTTTTGACTTTAGCTTTTACTGCATAAACTCCAGGACAAGCTAAAATATAATCTTTGATATCAATATTCGCGGTTGGAAAACCTATTTTTTTTCCTAATTGCCTCCCCTTTTGAACTTTACCTTCTATTGACCATTTTCTATTTAAAAGTTTGTTGGCTCTATCTAATTTGCCTTTTTGTAAGTAATTTCTAATAAGAGATGAAGAGATTACTTTTTTTTTTATTAATAAAGGTTTTGGATTGATTATCTTGTAATGAAATTTATTTTCATATTTAATAAGTTGATAAACATCTCCTTCTCTTTTGTTACCAAACCTAAAATTGTTACTAACAAATATAAATTTTGCATTTAATTTTTTTGCTAATATTTTTTCAATAAAGTGAATTGATTTTGTTTTTGAAAAAGCTCTGTTAAACTTTTTTGTAATCACAAAATCGACATTAAATTTATTTAAAAGTCCCATTTTTTGTTTTTGACTAGAAATCCTAAAATTTTTAATATCTTTTTTAAAATACATCTTTGGCATTGGTTCAAAAGTCATAACTCCAATTTTTAATGAATATTTCTTTTTGTATCTCTTTGCTAAATTAAATAACTTTCGATGACCCAAATGAAGTCCATCAAAATTGCCAATTAAGATTATTGAACCTTTGTGATGAGATTTGATATTAAAATTATTATAAAAATTAATATTTTTTACCATCTTAATTCTGATTGAATATAGTTACATATAGACTCATAAGACTTCGAAGTTTCATCTATTCCTTTTTCTTTAATTTCATTTTTATGAATTCCATTTGAAATTATAAGAGAGTCAAAATTTAAAAGATTTGCCCCCTTAATATCAGTGTTTAAATTATCACCTATTGATAATACTTTCTTATTTTTATTATTAGTGGCTTGATGATAAACTTCTGGGTAAGGTTTGCCAAAGTATACAACCTCACCACCCATTTTTTCAAAAATCATTGCCACAGATCCAGCACATAGCTCTCTTACATTGCCTCTATCTACAATTAAATCAGGGTTTGTGCAGATCATCTTTTTTTTCAAGTTATCTTCAAATAATTTTTTATAGTATTTAAGATCTTTATCATATTCATCAAATAAACCTGTACATAAAAAATATTCACTATTTTCTATATCATCTGATTTCATTTTTTTAAAATCATTGAATAAATCAAAATCTCTAGGAGGACCAATATGAAAAAAAAATTTGTCTATTAAATTTTTTTTTAAATAATTTAAGGCTGCTTGTCCTGATGAAAAAACATGTTCTCTAACCTCTTTGTCCATACCTAGTTTTTCCAAAAATGATTTTACAGTACTATTTGGTCTTGGTGCATTTGTGAGCAAGACATAATCTTTATTTTTTTTATTAATCTCTTGTAAAACTTTGATAGCTTCGTCATGAAGTTTAATCCCATTATGAACAACGCCCCATAAATCTATATAAAACAACTGATAATTGTCAGCAATAGAGCTTAGCCCTTCTTTGTCTAAATTTTTAGCCATTAAAATAATCTATAAACCATAAAATCCTTAATTTCCTATATTTTTTAACTAACTTATTTTGAACTATATCTTGAAATAGTAATGCCAATCTCTATATGAAGTCCATATTATAAAGGAGAATTTATGAAATTTAGACCGTTACACGATAGAGTTTTAATAGAAGTTTTAGACAGTAGTGAAAAAACTGCAGGAGGAATAATTATCCCAGATACGGCGCAGGAAAAACCCCAAGAAGGAAAAGTTGTTGCTATTGGTGGTGGTGCAAAAACTGAAGATGGAAAAAAAATTCCAATGGATGTTAAGGTTGGTGATAAAGTTTTATTTGGCAAATGGTCGGGAACAGAAGTTAAAATTGATGGTAAAGAATATAGCATAATGAAAGAGTCAGACATTATGGGTATTTCAAGCAAATAATTTAATTTAAAGGAGAAAATAAAATGGCAAAAATTGTAAAGTTTGACGCTGAAGCAAGAGCAGCAATGATAAGAGGGGTAAATATCTTAGCTGACACAGTTAAGGTTACCTTGGGTCCAAAAGGCAGGAATGTAGTTATGGATAAATCTTATGGAGCTCCAAGAATAACTAAAGATGGTGTGTCTGTAGCTAAAGAAATTGATCTTGAAGATAAATTTGAAAATATGGGTGCTCAAATGGTAAAAGAAGTTGCAAGCAAAACTAATGATGAGGCTGGTGATGGAACAACTACAGCAACTATTTTAGCTCAAGCAATTGTAAGAGAAGGTGTAAAATATGTAACTGCAGGTATGAACCCAATGGATGTAAAAAGAGGGATTGATGCAGCAGTAGATGTGGTAAAACAAAACCTTGTTTCATCTGCGAAAAAAGTAAAAGACAGTGATGAGATTGCTCAAGTTGGAACAATTTCTGCTAATGGTGATAAAGAAATTGGAACAATGATAGCTAAAGCTATGCAAAAAGTTGGTAACGAGGGTGTTATTACTGTTGAAGAAAACAAAGGAATTGAAACTGAGTTAGATGTAGTTGAAGGTATGCAATTCGATAGAGGATACCTATCTCCATATTTTATTACTAATAGCGATAAGATGACTACAGAACTAGAAAATCCTTTCATTCTATTACATGAAAAAAAATTAACAAACCTACAACCAATGGTTCCACTTTTAGAGGCTGTTGTTCAAGCAGGTAGGCCATTAATGATAATTTCTGAGGATGTTGAAGGAGAAGCATTAGCTACGTTAGTTGTCAATAAGCTTAGAGGTGGATTAAAAGTTGTTGCTGTTAAAGCTCCAGGTTTTGGGGACAGAAGAAAAGCAATGCTTGAGGATATTGCAATATTAACAGGTGGCCAAGTTATTTCTGAAGACTTAGGAATTAAACTTGAAAATGTTAAACTTGAAGATCTTGGTTCTTGTAAGAAAGTTAAAGTTGATAAAGATAATAGCACTATAGTAAATGGAAGTGGTAAAAAATCTGATATTGAAGCTAGATGTTCATCTATAAAACAACAAATCGATGAAACAACATCTGATTACGATAAAGAAAAACTTCAAGAAAGATTAGCTAAACTGGCTGGTGGTGTTGCTGTAATTAAAGTTGGTGGTGCGACTGAAGTTGAAGTTAAAGAAAGAAAAGACAGAGTTGAGGATGCTTTAAATGCAACAAGAGCAGCTGTTGAAGAGGGTATTGTAACAGGTGGTGGATGTGCATTACTATATGCAGCACAAGATCTTGAAAAAGTAAAAGCTAAAGGTGAAGATCAAAAAGCTGGTGTTGATCTTGTAAGAAGAGCTTTAGAGGCTCCTATAAGACAAATTACTAAAAATGCTGGGGTAGATGGTTCAGTAGTAGTCGGTAAATTGTTAGAACAAAATAAAAAATCACACGGTTATGATGCACAAAATGAGGAATATTGTGACATGTTTGCTAAAGGTATTATCGATCCTGTAAAGGTTGTTAGAACTGCTCTACAAGATGCAGCTTCTATTTCTGGATTATTAGTAACTACAGAAGCAATGATAGCAGACAAACCAGATGAAAAAGATGCTGGTGGTGCTCCTGCGATGCCTGGTGGAATGGGCGGCATGGGTGGCATGGGAGGAATGGGTGGCATGGGAATGTAAAGCCCTATTCTAAAATGAAATTTAAAGGCCATCTTTTGATGGCCTTTTTTTTTAGGTCTAGTAAAATAATAAAATGTCAAAAAGATATAGTGGTAAATCCTTCAAAGACTCTAGCGTCAATAAAAAACCAAAATTGAGTTTAAA
>CACEEW010000009.1 GCA_902558705.1 uncultured Pelagibacteraceae bacterium | reverse complement strand
GGTGTATCTCTAACTGTTGAAAGAGGAAAAATTGTAACTCTTATTGGGCCAAATGGATCTGGTAAAAGTACAACTGCCAAAATTGCTTTAGGTATTTTGAAAAAAATTGATGGTCATGTAGAAAAATATACAAACAAAATTGGTTATGTACCTCAAAAAATATCTGTTGATTGGACATTACCACTTCGTGTTTACGATTTCATGATATTAACAGAAAATTTAGATGAAAAAACTATCGATGAGGCTTTATCTTTAACTGGCGTTATACATTTAAAAGATAAAAGTTTAGGGAACTTATCTGGTGGGGAGTTTCAAAGGGTTTTATTAGCGAGAGCTATTTCTAAAAAACCAGAATTATTAGTGCTAGATGAACCAGTTCAAGGTGTAGATTTTACAGGAGAAATAGCTTTGTATGAATTGATAAAGAAAATATCCGATGAATTGAATTGTGGAATTTTGCTAATCTCACATGATTTACATACAGTAATGAGTGCTACTGATCATGTTGTTTGTTTAAATGGGCATGTATGTTGTTCTGGAACACCTTTAGATGTAGCAAAGAATACTGAATACAAAGCTTTATTTGGTGAACAAGCTTCTCAAATACTTACAAGATATGAACATAAACATGATCATGTTCATACTATAGAAGGTGAAATAAAGAAAAATTAAATGTTTGATGATTTTTTTATAAGAGCACTTGTTGCAGGACTTGGAGTTGCGTTTGTTACAGGACCTATTGGTTGTTTTGTGGTTTGGAGAAGATTATCTTATTTTGGTGATACACTAGCTCATTCAGCCTTACTGGGTGTGACTATTGCATATTCAATAGAATTTAATATTGCTTTATCCGTATTTATAATTTCATCTTTAATAGCATTAATTTTAGTTCAACTCCAAAATCGAACTAATCTACCAGGTGATGCTTTGCTTGGTCTTTTAGCACACTCATCACTAGCTGTTGGACTTGTTGTTATTGGTTTTTTAACATTTATTAGGTTTGATGTGATGGGATTGTTATTTGGAGATATCCTGGCTGTAACAATAGATGATTTATATATTATATGGATTGGTGGAGCATTAATTTTATTAATATTAAGATTAATATGGAAAGGATTATTTGCATCAACAGTTAATTACGAATTAGCTGAAGCAGAAGGTTTAAATCCTGATAGAGCAAAAGCTATTTTCACAATATTAATGGCGGCCATAATTGCTATATCAATCAAAATGGTTGGATTATTGTTAATTACTGGAATGTTAATCATACCAGCAGCAATGGCACGAAATATTTCTGACAGCCCACAAAAAATGATAATTTATTCAATTATCGGAGGATTATTATCAGTTATCATTGGATTATTTTCTTCATTAGAATTTAATACCCCGTCTGGACCTTCAATTATAGCTGCTGCTTTATTTTTATTTGTGATTTCATTATTTAAAATAAAACAAACGATTAAATTGAAAAACTAATGGAGAATCAGTAGAATGAGTAAAATGCATAAAGAACACGCTCTTACAAAAAATCAGCAAATTATTTTTGATTTAATTGATAAATCTTCTGAACCAATGAAAGCTTATTCAATACTTTTTAACGTTCAAAAAAAAGGTATTAAGGCTCCACTACAAGTTTATCGGGCACTAGATAAATTAGTTGAGATAGGAAAAATTCACAAAATTGAAAGTCGAAATGCCTTTATTGCCTGTCATAATTCAAGTTGTCAGGTAGCTAAAGCTACTGCCTTTTCAATATGCGAAATTTGTGAAAAAGTAACAGAAATAAGTAGCGCAGGTCTTTCCAAATACTTAGCTAATTTCAAAGACAAAGATGGTATGAAATATAGTAAATACAATCTTGAGTTTTTTGGTTTATGCAAAAAGTGTACGCTCAAATAAAGTCATATCATTAATGATATTTTTTTCTTTAAAAATATTGCTAGCTGCAATAATAATAGCCTTTGCTAGCTGGCTTTCAGGTCAAAATCCAAGGCTTGCAGGTTTTATTATTGCTTTACCTCTTGTATCACTAATAGCTATTGCTTTGTCGTACTACGAGCATAATGATATTGAAAAAACAGTTCTTTTCACCAAAAGTATATTAATTGCAGTACCTGTAAGTTATTTATTTTTTTTACCTTTCTTTTTTTCAAAATCTTTAAATATGAATTTTTTCTTGATATATGGTGCGGGATTAGGTTTGTTAATTATTGGTTTTTTTATTCATAAATACATAACTAATTTTCTTTAATATAGTTACTCTCTAATAAACTCATGCAAATAATATTTAATAAAAGTTAATCAACTATTAAAGTATCTTTCGATCCACCACCTTGTGAACTATTTACAATTGTACTTCCTTTTCTAAGAGCAACCCTAGTTAGACCGCCAGTTGTTACATAATTAGTTTTACCACTTAAAACAAATGGTCTTAAATCTAAGTGTCTAGGCTCTATATTTTTTTCTGTAATTGTTGGAGCTGTTGATAATGTTTCTAAAGGTTGAGCAATATATTCTCTTGGGCTTTTCTTAATCTTCTCCGCCACCTCCTCTCTTTCCTTTGAAGAAGCTTTTGGACCAATCATTATTCCATATCCACCAGATGCATTAGCAGGCTTTACAACTAATTTAGATAGATTTTCTAAAACATATTTCTTTTGACTTTCATCATGACACAAATAAGTCTCGACTTGATTTAAGATGGGTTGTTCTCCTAAATAATAAACTATCATTCTATTTACGTATGAATAAACAACCTTGTCATCGGCTACACCTGTACCCACTGCATTAATAATACCCACATTTTTTTTCAACCAGCATTTAAACAAACCTGGAACACCAATAACGGAGTCTTTATTGAAGGCTTTTGGGTCTAAGAAATTATCGTCTAGTCTTCTGTAAATACAATCAACTTTCAAAGGACCTTTTACAGTTTTCATATAAACGTTATCATTTTCAACAAAAAGATCTTTTCCCTCTACTAATGCAATACCCATTTGTTCAGCTAAAAAAGAATGTTCAAAATAAGCAGAATTATAAATACCTGGCGTTAATACTACCATGTGGGGATGAGCAGTTTTTTTAGGTATACATTCGTTCATACAATTAAAAAGTTTGTTGGTGTATTGATGTATTGATGCAACTTTATATCTTGTAAAAAGTTCAGGAAAGACATCTCTCATAACCATTCTGTTCTCAAGCATATAAGAAACACCTGAGGGTACTCTAAGATTATCTTCAAGTACCAAATAGTCTCCATTTTTATTCCTAATTAAATCTACTCCAGATATATTTGCCCAGGATTTATATTTAGGTGAAAATCCTTCACATTCTTTTACATAATATGGTGAGTCAAAAATAATTTCTCTAGGTATGACATTATCTTTAAAAATTTTTTTTTGATTATAAACGTCATCAATAAATAAATTTAAGGCTTTAACTCTTTGCTTTAGACCTTTAGTTACCTTGTTCCATTGTGATTTAGGAATGATTCTTGGAATAATATCTAATGGCCACTTCTTTTCCTCTGCCCTATTATTAGCAGCATAAACTCTAAAATTTATACCTCTAGCGCTTATTGTGCTTTGGCAATTTTTTTCAATTTCTTGAAGTTTATCTTTTCCATATCTTTCTAAAATATTTGAAATTATAACGGCATGTTTTCTTAATTTATTTTCATTGGTAAAATAACCATCATATGCTTTAGTGGCATTGTAATTATCCCAAAGTTTCCCGCTCATCTAAAGATTGTTTAATAATTAAGGTAAACAATCAATTGCGATATAGTTATATCAGCTATGCTTGAATTTAATTATATGTTAATTAATTAATAATTATTAATAGTATTATGACTTATTGTGTTGGCATTAAAGCTCAAGACGGAATTGTATTTGCCTCAGACTCTAGAACAAATGCTGGATTAGATAATGTCAATATATATTCAAAAATGTTTGTTCATGATGTTGGTGATAGAAGTGTCATTATAGTTACTTCTGGAAACTTAGGTACATCTCAAGCAGTATATAAATCTATTGAAAAAGATCTTAAAAGCGATAGTGGGATAATGAATTTAAATACCTGTAAAGATTTTGATCAAATTGCATCATATATAGGATCTTTAAATATAGAACATTCAGCTCCTAAAGGAATAAATACCGATACAGTTTTATTAGGTTCCTCATTCTTAGTTGGTGGTCAAATTAAAGGCCAACCATTAGAATTGTACTTAATATATTCGCAAGGAAATTATATTAAGCCAGCTGATAGCAAACCTTATCTAGTTATTGGTGAAGTAAAATACGGTAAACCTATTTTAGATAGAGTTATAAAACCGAGTGTGTCTATTGGTGATGCATCAAGATGTGCTTTGATTTCAATGGACTCAACTTTAAAAAGTGATTTAACAGTTGGCCCTCCTATTGATTTTGCTGTCTATAAAAAAGATGAATATAAAATTGCCTCACAAAAGTGCCTGAATATTACCGATACTGAATATTCTAAGGTCTGTGATCAATGGTCGGACGGCATATTTAAAATTTTTGATTCTTTTCCAAGATTTGATTGGGAAGACAAAAAATAAGATTATTTTTCCTTTAAACTGTAATAAATTCTTAACATAACTGAAATAATATCAAATAAAGGGAAATTTTATGTTTATAAAAAAATATCTAAAGTGGATCAGTACGTTTTTAGTTTTAGTAGGAATACTTCTTACAAATTTAAATATATATCCATTAAATATATATTTTCATGGATTGGGAGTTGTTGGATGGACCATTGCAGGATTTGTTAGCAAAGATAAAGCGATATTAACTAACTTTGGATTACAAATTCCATTGTTTGTAATTGGTATTTATAAAGTTATTTTTTAAATGAAGAATGTTTTGTTCGTATGTACAGGTAATTCAGCAAGAAGTATTATTGCTGAAAGTATAATAAATAACGAGTATGACGATATGTATAAAGGTTTTAGTGCTGGGAGTAATCCAACAGGAAAAATTAATGAAGATGTGAAGAATTATTTATTATCAAAACATTATGATCTTTCAAATTATAGATCTAAAAATTTTAATGAGTTCGTTAATAATCAAATTAAAATGGATTACGTGATTACAGTTTGTAATAATGCCAATAACGAAGTCTGCCCTATTTGGCCAAATAAAGATCAGATAATTCATTGGGACATAGAGGATCCTGTTAAATTACTTAATGAAACAAATGATTTAAATAAAAAAGATGAAATAATTGAAAAAGTTTTTAACCATATTAATAAAAATATAAAGGAATTACTTAATGAAAAATAAAAGTCGTTATTTTCTTGCTGAACTATTAGGCAGTTGTTTTTTAGTAATGATTATTGTTGGTTCAGGTTTAATGGCTGAAAACTTAACCAATGACGTTGCTGTGATGTTAATTGCAAACACAATAGCAACAGGAGCAGGTTTATTTGTCCTTATTACAGTATTTGCTGATGTATCAGGAGCTCACTTTAATCCATTTGTAAGTATCGCAATGGCAATAACAGGCAAATTAAAAAAGAAACTATTACCCTACTATATTATTGCTCAATTGGTTGGTTGCTTAATTGGTGTTGGTTTAGCCAATTTCTTTTTTGAACATGAAATTTATGAATTATCTACTAAATCAAGAGATGGAATTTATATATTTACATCTGAGGTAATAGCAACATTAGGACTTATAGTGATAATTTTTGGTTCAATGAAGTCAGGTAAAATTACTGTTGCTGCTAGTGTTGGTCTTTATATTACTGCTGGTTATTGGTTTACTTCTTCAACTTCTTTTGCAAATCCAGCTGTTGCAATTGCTAGAACATTTACAGAGTCATTTACTGGTATTAGTTATTTAAATACTCCTTATTATATTTTAGCTGAGCTTATTGGAATGTTAATTGCTGTACTTATTGTTAAAAAGTTATTTTTAGAAAAAAATTGAAAAATATAAAACTTACCAATCGAATAAGTTTAATTAACAAAAAATTTAAAAAAAAAGAGTTTTATCATTATCTTAAAACTTCTAATCTTTCATTAGTAATACCTAAGATTAAAGACAAATATGTAGTAGTTTCCCAAAAAAGAGTTCCAATTAATAAAATTAATTACGAGTTTCCTTCTGGCATAGTGGAAAAAAAGGAAACAACTCTGCAATCAGCATATAAGGAATTAAGAGAAGAAACAGGATATAGATCAAGATCAAAATTGAGTAAAATAATAACTTTTTATACTGAACCTGGAAGACTAACTACTAAAATTACTGGTTATTACACAGAAGACTTAATTAAAATTTCGAAACCAGAACAAGGTATTAGAATTCATCTTTTTAATCAAAGAGACATATTTAAATTAATATTAAATCAAAAATTTAATAATAGTTCTCATATAGCAATGTTTTTATATCTAATAACAAATCTTAAAAATCAATAAACTACAGGTTGTATTAAATTAACTTTCAGATTTATAAATTATGTGATTAAATTAATCATCTAAAAATTTGGAGGTAGAGATGGGAAAAAAATTAAAAAAAAATGAGAAGAAAAAAACAAAAATTTTAAAAGCAATTGATAGACTGAAAAACAAAATTACGGCTAAAGAAAAAAAATTGTCAAAAGTTAATATTAAAATTGCTGGTTTAGAAAAAAAGGTTGCAGAAAAAAAAGCAAAAAAGCTTGCTAAGAAAAATGCAAAGCAGTCTCCTGCATCTATAAATAATTAATATCAAAAAAATCGTCTTTCCCCCTTCTTAGTTTAAGAGAAGGGAGAAAGTAGTTAATTAACAAAATTTAACGGGGAAAAATAATGATTTTATTTCAAATTTTGTTAAGTCTTTATAGATTAACTAAGTTACAAAATTATTTACTTATTGTTAAAGTTTAATTAACTTAAGTTTATTTTGAATTATTAGAATAAATTACTCTTGGTTCTAAAAATAATTCTCTAGCAAGAGCTTTAAATCTTTTGGTAACTTGTTTTGAGATTATTTCTTGATGTTGTGATGGAATTTTTAAAAATACAGCATTACCTCTTTTATACAATTTAAACTCTTCAAGAAATATCGTAGATATCGAGGTCAATGATTGTGAAAATCTCAATGCTGCTCCAACTTGTTTGCTTGAAAAAATTTCATTATTATTCAAAAAAGTTAGATACTCCATCTTTGGATTATACTTGATACTACAGTACCGCCAATAGCATGACAAAGCTAATTGTATTCTTTCTTTATGAGTCAATCTGAGTAACGGAGTATTTATCGTTTCTTGAAATACCAATTCAGCTTTTTGAAATGCTCCTAATCCCCAGTCCATATGACTTAATACACATGCCAGATATAATAATTTCTTATTAAAGTGCTCATTACCCTCAAAAACTGGCTGAATAAATTCATAATATTTTTTATAATTTGATCCTAGATCACCTCTTTTTTGCGCAACCTTCTCAAGTGCTTTATAAAAGATTTCAGATTCTTTTACATCTTTAAAATAATCAATTGATAAAGATCCTTCTCGCAAACCACTGATAGAACAAATTATATTTTTTGGATTTGAAACTTTCATAATTTCATCAAGTATAATACAGCTATAAGGTAAATACGGTGTTCTAGATTTTGAAATATACTCAACTGTTTTAAGTTTGGATTTATTAAAAGAAGAAATTTTTTCAACAAACTTAGATAAAACGTTATTATCAATACTATATTGATGGATTATATGTACTGGATGATTATTTTGAAAAAGATGTAACTTAAATAATGCACGCCAAGTACCTCCAACTAAATATAAATTATTAAACTTCTTTTTTGAGATCCATTTTTCATCTCTTAATAATTTTTTAATATATTTTGCTAAATTTCTTTTTTTAACAATAGGATTATTCATTAATCTTAAGACACCAACGGGTAAAGAGGTCTTATTTGTTACTATATTGTTTTCAACTCGGGCTAACTCCAAACTACCCCCACCTAGATCAGCAACTAATCCATCAACATTTTCAAAACCTATTTTTACTCCCTCAGCTGAGTATGTAGCTTCTTCTTCGCCTGATAATATATTAATCTTAGTTTTAAAAAGTTTTTCAACTTCATCAATAAAAGGTTTTGTATCAGTTGCTTCTCTTATAACTGCTGTTGCAATAATCTTTAGATTTGTGATTTTTGAAACATTTAAAATTTCAGAAAATCTTTTTAAAACTTTTAAAGCATATTCAGTACCAGATCTGTGAAGTTTTTTCGATTTATCTAAATTTTTTCCAAGTTCACAAACAGCTTTTTCATTAAAAAAAGGCACACGAGAAGAACTGAAATCTTCATAAATTAGCATTCTTATAGAGTTTGATCCAATGTCTATTATAGCTAATTTTGTCTGTTTAAATTTTAAACTATTTTTACTTTTAATTACTTCCACTTTTAATCAATCTTAAGTGCAGTTGTTTAGGCTGCATTTTTAATTTAGCCTTACCTCTTCCAGATAAGCTCGGATTATTCATAAAATATTCATGAGCTGAAAAAGAATCGTTCTTACTATATTTAATTTTTTTATAATTACCATCAGCATTGAGCTCCCAGCTCTGATTAGTATCAAGATAATTTGCTAACATTATTTGATCTAAAATCTGTTCATGAACAGTTTCATTTTCAATTGGAACTAGAAGTTCTACTCTTCTATTTAAATTTCTCGGCATTAAATCAGCTGAAGAAATATATACTTTTGCATTTCTATTAGGCATGTTTTTAGTGCCGTTACTAAAACAATAAATTCTAGAATGCTCTAAAAATCTTCCTATGATACTTTTTACAACTATGTTTTCTGATCTATCTTTAACTCCTGGTCTTAAACAACAAACACCTCTCACAAATAAATGAATTTTTACACCAGCATTTGAAGCTTCATAAAATTTATCAATAATTTCTGGATCTACTAAAGAGTTCATTTTTGCCCAAATAACTGCAAATTTTCCATTTTTAGAATTTCTAATTTCAGCATCAATATTTTCATTTAAAGTTTGCCTCATATTTACTGGCGAAATAGAAATTTTATTAAGATTTTTTGGTTTTGCGTATCCTGTTACATAATTAAAAAACTTTTCAACATCTGACGCCATTTTCTTATCACAACTAAATAAAGATAAATCAGTATAAATTTTAGCATTTACAGGATGATAATTGCCGGTTCCTAAATGAAAATAAGTTTGTATTTTTCCTTGTTCTCTTCTTAAAACTAATGATGATTTTGCATGGGTTTTATATTTAGCAAAACCATAAACAATTTGGACACCTACTTTTTCTAAACTTCTTGATAGTTGAATATTAGCTTCCTCATCAAATCTAGCTTTAATTTCAATTAAAGCGGTAACTGTTTTTCCGTTTTCTGCTGCTGTTATTAAAGCTTTAACAATTAGTGAGTCTAGAGTTGTTCTATATAGAGTTTGTTTTATAGCTATAACTTTTTTATCATTTGCTGCTTGGTTTAAAAATTCAATTACTGAGTCAAATGTTTCAAAAGGATGATGAACAACTAAATCTTTCTTTTTAATAGTTTCAAAAAAATTATCATTATATTCTTTTAATCTTTCAACTTCTCTAGGTGTAAAATGTTTAAATCTTAATTTTGGATTTTTTACTTTACATATTTGATCTATATCTTGAATTCCAACAAGGCCAGCAACATCATAAATATAGTCAGGATTTATGTCTAATTTATTAGTTATAAATCTTACCAATTCATTATCACTATTTTCAAGAACCTCTAAACGAACAATATCACCCGTTCTACGTCTTTTTAAAGCCAATTCAAAAGATCTAACTAAATCTTCTGCTTCCTCTTGAATCTCTACATCGCTGTCTCTTATTACTCTAAAAATCATTTTTTTTTCTAAATCATGATCTGGAAAAATTTCATTAGCAAAAAAACTTATTATGTCATCTAGAATAACAAACTTCTTATGATTTTTAGAAGACTCTATTTCAATAAATCTAGATAATGCTTTTGGTATTACAATTATTGAGTTTAAAATCCTTTTTTTATTTTTTTTTCTTAACTTCATTACAATTGCTCTTCCTTGATTGATTATAAAAGGAAATGGGTGTGCAGGATCAATTGCTGATGGTGTTAGTAAAGGGTAAATCTCTTCTTTAAATATTTCTAGAAGTTTTTTTTTATCCTTAGTATTTAAATTAACTGGTTTAACTAAACTGATATTATTTTTTTTTAATTCCATAATCAGTTGAATAAAAATTTTGTTCTGTTTTTTTAATAGATTCTTAGTTTCAAGCACTACCTCATCCATTTGCTCTTCAGGTGTCAAACCATCAGAACTTAATGAGTCAACTTCTTGTTTTATTTGACTATATAATCCAGCAACTCGGACCATAAAAAATTCATCTAGATTAGACCCAGCAATTGATAAAAACTTTACTCTTTCATAAAGAGGATTTTCGATATTTTGTGCCTCTAAAAGTACTCTATCGTTGAATTTTAACCAAGAAAGCTCTCTATTTATATATCTAGATTTCAGCTCTTCTTTATGTTGTTTTTTTAAAGCAGTCATATATTTAAATTTTATGTATCAATTATACGTCATGAGACACGCAAAATCTAGTTGGGATGATTTAAGTATTAATGATTTTGATAGACCACTTAGTAAAAGAGGCAAGAGAAATGCAAAAATGATTTGTGAATTTTTTGTTAAAAAAAAATTTAAATTTGATTATGCATTAATTTCATCATCAAAAAGAACAAAAAAAACTTTTCAAATTTTGTCCAAGAAAATTAATAAACCAAAAAAAGTTAATTTTTCAAAAGATTTATATTTAGTTGATGAGAATGCAATTATAAAAAAAATTAAAGAAATATCCAGTGAATATAAATCAATTTTGATTATAAACCATGAACCATCAGTGAAAAATTTAGTACGAAATCTTACAAAAAATCATAATACGAATAATTTTAAACTAATGAATTATAAATTCCCAACAGCAGCATTTGCAAAAATTGAGTTTGATATTAAATCCTGGAATGAAGTTGAGAAAAAAGGAGTATTAAAAGAATTTATAAGGCCCAAAGATCTTCAAGATTCTAAAGAATAACCAGCTGATCTCACTGTTCTAATTAAAGGTTTTGTATTTTGTATATTAATTGCTTGTCTTAATCTTCTAATATGAACATCTACTGTTCTAGACTCAACATATATATCTTCCCCCCAAACATTATTTAGAAGTTGTTCTCTTGAATAAACTCTTTTTGGATTTTTGATAAAAAAATCTAATAGTTTAAATTCAGTTGGACCTAAAGTAATTTCCTTATCTTTTCTATAAACTCTTTTTGTAATCCGATCTATTTTTAAATCAGTAAATTCTACAATGTCTGATGATGATTGAGGCTTAGATCTTCTCAATAAAGATTTAATTCTAGCATTTAATTCTTTTTGACTAAAAGGTTTAGTTACATAATCATCTGCACCTGTATCAAATGCTTTTAATTTGTCTTCTTCCTCCCCTTTTGCAGTTAACATAATGACAGGAATATCATTAAACTTATTATCTTTTTTTAAGTTTTTACAAATTTCAACACCAGATAATTCAGGTAACATCCAATCCATTAATATCAAATCTGGCTGTTTTGATTTTATTTGTTTAAGAGCATCTTCTCCATTTTCTGAATGACTGACTTTATAACCTTCTTTTTCAAGATTATACTTTAACAAACTAACAATTGATGCTTCATCTTCAGCTATGAAAACATGAGCTGACATAAATCATTTTTCTCCAGTTACAATTGGCTCAGTGCCCTTAGGTCTGTCACCTTCTAAATATTCACCTTTAACTAAATAATAAATTTGTTCTGCAACATTTGTAGTATGATCACCAATACGCTCAACATTTTTGGTCACAAACAACAAGTGAGTTCCATCGTCTAAATTTTTTTCATTTTCTTTAAGATATTTTATAACTTCTTGCATACAAAGATTTGTTAGATCATCTATTTGCTCATCACCTTCCCAAACATTTACTGCCATTGGCGCAGATCTTTCTAAATAAGCGTCTAATGTTGATTTTAATTGTTTTTGAACATTGGTAGATACTCTATTTAGTGAATCTACCAAATTCTTTGGAAGATTTTCATTTAGCAAAAGTGTTCTCTTGGATATATTTTTTGCTAAATCACCTATTCTTTCTAAATCTGAAGACATTTTCAAAGCCGTTACTGTCTCTCTTAAATCAATTGCCATAGGTTGTCTTAAAGCAATTAAATTTACAACTTGTTGTTCAATCAAGGCTTCATATTTATCTATTTTTTCATCATCTTGAATTACATTTTCTGCAATATCGCTATTTCTTGTTGTGATGGCTTGAATTGCTTTACCTAAAGCATCCTCACATGCACTTCCCATTTTAATTATATTAGCATTCAGGTTTTTTAGTTCTTCTTCGTAAGATTTAACTGTATGTGGTGCTTCAGACATTATCCAAACCTCCCGGTTATATAGTCCTGGGTTTTTGTATTATCAGGATTCTTAAATATTTTATCAGTAGATCCATGTTCTATCAATTGTCCTAAGTGAAAAAAACCTGTATTTTGAGATACACGTGCCGCTTGAGCCATAGAATGAGTTACAATTATTATTGTGTGCTCTTTTTTTAACTCATCAATCAATTCTTCAATTTGTGCTGTTGCTATTGGATCTAATGCTGAACAAGGCTCATCCATTAATATAACTTCTGGTCTTACAGAAATCGCTCTAGCAATACAAAGTCTTTGCTGTTGTCCTCCAGATAATCCAGTTCCAGGTTCATGCAATCTATCTTTTACTTCTTCCCATAGTGCAGCTTTTTTTAAGCTAGTTTCAACAATTTCATCCATTTCTTGTTTTGATTGAGCCATACCATGAATTGTTGGACCGTAAGATACATTTTCATATAAAGTTTTTGGGAAAGGATTAGGTTTTTGAAAAACCATACCAATTTTTTCTCTTAGTCTTACAACATCACAACTTTTATCATTGATATTGAAGTCATTAATTAAAATTTCTCCTTTAACACTGCAGATATCAATTACATCATTCATCCTATTAAGACATCTTAGGAAAGTTGATTTACCACAACCAGATGGACCAATTAATGCTGTTACTTGATTTTCCTCAATATCTAAACTTATATTAAAGAGCGCTTGTTTTTTTCCATAAAAAACATCAACATCTTTTGCTTTAATCTTTATCATTTTAACTCCATTTTTTCTCAAACTTATGTCTTATTATTTGGGCAAATAAGTTCATTGTTATTAAAAAGCCAAGAAGGACCATTATACATGCCGAAACTTTTTCTACAAATCCTCTTTCAGCACTTTCAGCCCAAATATAAATTTGAACTGGTAAACTTGCAGCAGGATCCATAGGTGATCCAGGTATCGTGTTAACAAAAGCAACCATTCCAATTAAAATGAGGGGTGCAGTTTCTCCTAAAGCTTGAGCTAAACCAATTATTGTTCCTGATAACGTGCCAGGCATTGAAAGAGGAACAGTATGATGCATTGTGGTTTGCATTCGACTTGCTCCCATAGCAAGTGCTGCCTCTCTTATACTTGGCGGAACTGCTTTTAAAGATGCTCTGGCAGCTATGATTATTGTTGGTAAGGTCATTAAGGACAAAGTAATACCTCCAACTAATGGGGTAGACCTTGGTAGTTGAAATATAGCCAATAAAACTCCTAACCCTAATAGACCAAAAACTATAGATGGAACTGCTGCTAAGTTATTTATATTTACTTCAATAAAATCAGTAAATCTATTTTTAGGGGCAAATTCTTCAAGATAGATTGCTGCTAGAACCGCTACAGGAAAAGCTATCATTAAACAAACAAGTATAGAAAAAATTGAGCCCATAAATGAACTTGCTATTCCAGCTAGTTCTGCTTCTCTTGAGTCAGCATTTGTAAAAAAGCTAATATTAAATTTACTTTCAACCTTACCATTTGCAACAAGTTGATCAAAAATTTTTAATTGATAATCGCTTACTCTTCTTTGATCTTCAGGTAAATCTCTTGGATAATTTCCTTTAAAAACTTGATCTAGATCATCTGAAGCAGTTAAATAAACCTCTTTTGTTTTTCCTATTAAACTAGGGTCATTTAAAAGTTCATTTTTAATTTCTTTTTCAAAGAAATAAGAAACCATTCTCTTCAATTCATTTTCTTGATCCTCATTGGCATTTAGATCTAAATCAGCCATTGATTTTAATGCTATATCGTAATAATCAGCGTCTTGTATGTCCTCTTTAGAAGGGTTTTGTTCTAACATCATTAATTCAGCATCAAAAGTTACTGGAACAATGAGCCAAGTTTTTTGAAAAGCTGAATAGCCAGTTGAAAAAATTTTGAAAATAAAAATTGTTAAAAATAAAAGTGCCATAAAAATTGCACTTTGACCGTATAAGCGAAATCTCTGCTCAGCCTTGTATCTTTTATTTAATAATTGTTCTTTATTTTTATTCATATTTCTCTCTATATTTTTTAACTACTCTTAAGGCCACAATATTTAAACAAAGCGTTACTAAAAATAATGACATACCTAATGCAAAAGCAGCTTGCGTTTTTGGATCACCAAAAGCTTGGTCACCAATTAGAATAACTACAATTTGAGCTGTAATTGTTGAAGTAGATTCTAATGGATTTAAAGTTAAATTGGCAGCTAAACCTGAGGCCATAACAACTATCATTGTTTCTCCTATAGCTCTTGAAACACCAAGCAAAATAGATCCAACTATCCCCGGCAATGCCGCAGGAAAAATAACTCTCTTGATTGTTTCTGATTTAGTTGCTCCCATAGCATAACTTCCATCTCTTAAACTTTGAGGTACACTTGTAATTACATCGTCACTTAAACTTGAAATAAATGGTATGATCATAATGCCCATTACCCCTCCTGCTGCTAAAGCACTTTCAGCTGAAACTTCAAGACCCATAGAGGTTCCTAATTCTTTTAAAAATGGGCCAACAGTTAGGGCAGCAAAAAAACCATAAACAACTGTTGGTATACCAGCTAAAATTTCAATTAAAGGTTTTGCGTATTGTCTAACTTTATATGATGCATATTCAGCTAAATAAATTCCACTCATTAATCCAATTGGGATAGCAACGCACATAGCAATAAATGCAATAAAAAAAGTACCTGCAAAAATAGGGACTGCTCCAAAAGTATCGGAATACATTGTCGGATCTAAAGCCTCAGAAGAATCTCTAACAAAAGCTTTTGCTGGATACCAGTGAGTTCCAAAGACAAAATCAAATAATGGAATTACTTTAAAAAAATCTATAGTTTGAAATATAAGTGAGAAAACTATTCCAACAGTAGTTAATATTGCAGCTAAAGAAGCTGTAAATAAAACTGCGTTTAAAAATTTTTCAACTGGTTCTCTTGTTCTAGAATTAGATGAAATTCTTTTATATGCGTAAGCAACAGAGGCAATAATTGCAGATAATACTATAACAACTTTTGAACTTTGAGCTATTGATCGAAGACTTAAATATTTTTCAGCTGAAGCCTCAATAAAAGGTGTAATTTCTCCAGTGAATTGGCCTCGAGACAATGCTTTTGTTTTTTCGTATATTAAATTTAATTCATCATCAAGATAACCTTGATTTGAATAATCACTTAAGATTAATAGTTTTACAATTGTGGGCTCGAAAATTGCCCATAAAGAAAAAATTATAAAGGCTGGTATTGCACACCAGATTGAAAGATAATAACCATAAAATTGTGGTAATGCAGTTAATCTTTTTTTTGTAGATTGAATTGTATATGCTTTTTTGCGTCCAAAATAATAACTTGTGAAACCTAGAAGAACAATAAATGTAAATAATATTAAGTTCAAAGAATCTCCTTTATTGAGGACTGTACTCTTAATTTAAAAAAAAGGGGTCTAAAAAGACCCCCTTTTTTATCATTTGTTAACTGAGGAATAATTAATTACCCATAGCAACTAGTTTGGTAGCATTAGTTCTAGTTGTTTTATACAACTTAGAGTCTAATGGCACTAAACCAATGTCCGCTAGGTAACCACCTTTTCCAATAGCTTTCTTCGTTGTGAATTCTTTCACAAACTCATGTAAGCCTGGAATTACTCCAACGTGAGCTTTTTTCACGTAGAAGAATAAAGGTCTAGCAACAGCATAACTGTAGTCTTGAATAGACTTCAATGATGGTTGTCCACCATCAATACTTGCTGCTTGCAATTTATCTTTTGCAGCTAAGAAATAACTGAAACCAAAGAAACCAAACATATCTTTATCTTGAGTTAACTTTTGGATGATTAAACTATCGTTTTCTCCTACTTCAATAGCAGCACCATCTTCTCTGTAAAGTTTTTGAGGTTTTTTGTATTTTTTATTTCCAGCTTCAAAACCAGCTTTATAAAGAGCTTTAGCTTCTTTAGTCATACCTTTTTTCATTACTAAAGAATTCCAAGCATCTCTAGTTCCTGATGTTCCTGGTGGGATCATCACTGAAATTTTTTGTTTTGGTAAACTAGAGTCAATTTGGTCCCAAGTTTTATAAATATTTGGAACTAATTTACCATCAACAACTGTATGAGCAGCTAGTGCTAAATACAAATGTTCTTTAGTAAAGTTTACTGGTTTTGCATCTTTGCTGTAAGCTAATGTAATACCATCGTTACCAATTACGATCTCAACGATTTCATTTACACCATTTTTCTTACATAGAGCTTTTTCTTTATCTTTCATAGCTCTTGATGCGTTTGTAATATCTGGATGTTGTTCACCTACACCAGCACAGAATAGTTTAGCTCCACCACCAGTACCAGTAGACTCGATTACAGGAGTTTTAAATCCTGAACCACCAAATCTTTCAGCAACAACTGTTGCATAAGGGAATACCGTAGAAGAACCAACTATCTTAATTTGATCTCTTGCTTGAGCAACAGTTGCAATTGAAAGTGCAACTAAAGAAGCAATTACTATAGTTAGTTTTTTCATTATCTTTAATCCTTTCGTTATTTATTAATTAAAAGATGACTGACTCGTATAAATTTATTGAATCTTTAATATTACAGAATTGTTACACTTTTGTTAAAAAGGTAACTTTTTAGTTGTATTTTTTTGAAATAATTATCTGATCAATATCAGTTTCTAGGCCACCAATACATGAAACAGGGTATACCTGTTCATTAAGAGCTAGTTCTTTGGTTGGACGTAAAGTTATTTCTAGTTTTACTAAGTTTACTAATTCCTCTCTAATTTCTTCATCATATCTCCAGCTTGGCCATGAACTTGGGGTTGAAAATATAGAGGTTAAATAGCTTGTAGCCATAGTATATCTATAATTACTCAAATTTTCATTCCTCAATAAAAAATCTCTTACAGAATTAAAAATATTCCTACATCTAAAAGAATCTGAAAAATAATTTTCCTTCTTGAGATTTCTATTCATAGGAACAGAAACAATTAAATCAATTGAATTTTTAGAATACGAGGTAACTACGTCTGTATAAAATTCAGCTTCAGTAACTTCTAAATGATCTTTTATAGAAGGATATGAAGTTTTTAAATCTGCTTCTAATCTAAAAATTCCAATATCAAAAACTGTAAGTTGCTGATTTCTTAATAATGTTGTGATATCTTTAGAAAAAACACTTGTTGTTATAGAGCTTAATAAAAAAGCAAAAATCAAAATATTTTTGAATATTTTAACCATATAAAAAATTAATTAAAAGATTAACATTAATCAAGTAAAGAATTGTTAAAAAAATCTTCTAAAACTATTACAATATAACACTTTTTAAATTTAAGTTTTCGCTGGTAAATAAATTTGAATTTCAGTTCCTTGGTTTTCCTCACTTAGAATCTCATAATGTCCACGATGTTGAGTAACTATATGTTTAACTATAGCTAATCCTAAACCGGTTCCACCTACTTTATTACTTTGTTCGAGATCTACTCTAAAAAATCTTTCTGTAATTCTAGAAATATATCTTTGAGGAATACCAACACCTTCGTCTTTAACACTGATCATAAAATTTTTTTCTAACAATTTACCGTCGCTAATTTTGCTTGATATAAAAATAGACTTATTTTCCTTTGAATACTTAATTGCATTATCTAAAAGATTAGAAAAAACAGTTTGTAATTTTTTTTCATCTCCAATAACAATTGTTGGATTGGCGAGAGATAAATTAATATTTAATTTCTTTCTTTTTAAAACAATCTCAAAATTACTGATGATTGTTTTGAAAAGATCATTTATATCAACTAAAGAGTTTGGCCTTATGTGTTCTTCTAATTCAATTCTTGTTAGTATTAAAAGATCATTAATTAAATTTTCCATTCTATTTGATTGATCAGTCATTATTTTCATAAATTTTTTTTTAGCCTTTTCATCATCAGACGCTGGGCCCTCAATTGTTTCTAGTGATCCTTTGATTGCCATTAAAGGTGTTCTTAATTCATGGCTTACATTTGCTACGAAATCAGTTTTAAATTTTTGTGCTTTTGTAATTTCAGTAAAATCTTTTAAAAATAACACAACAGAATCTGGTTCAGTAAATAAATGAGTTGGACCAGGAATAATATAAATTTTATAAAACTGATATGATGGCAGGTCTATTTCAACATCAATATTTTTGGTTTTATTTTCTAAGATAGCTTTTTCAATATTATCTATTAATTCTGGTTTTCGAATTACAGAGGATATGTTTTTATCAATTAAATTACTTCCAAATCTTTTTAATGCACTTGGATTAGCATATTTAATTATGTTAAATTTATTTAATGCAAAAAACTGATCCTCAAGTTCATCAATAATTACTCTTTTGGTTTTTTCCTCTCTTTTATTAATTATTGTAGCAGTATTTATTGATTTGTTTTTTTTTTGATTAAGTAAATAGAGGAGATAAATTATAACAACTATAAGTAGAATGATGAAATATTCCATAAATTTAGACGGCTTAATTTTGCATCATTACACTTTTTAATGCAAATAAATTAAGGAAAAATTAACTAATGATTTGGTGAAATATTGTTAAAAAATATTTTTGCTGTTTCTTCCCAAGTGAATTTTTTTGCAAATTCAAGACAATCATTTCTATTAACTTTCAAAGCTTTATGAGCTGAAACTTTAAGATCATTATCTAAACAATTTATTTTGGAACCCTCAAATATATCTTTAGGACCTGGAACAGGATAAGCAGCTACAGGTGTTCCGCAATTTAAAGACTCACAAACTACAATTCCAAATGTATCTGTTTTACTTGGAAATACAAAAACATCGGAAGATGCAAAATGAGACGCTAATTCACCGTTTGTTTTTTCTCCTAAAAAAATATCTTTAGGAAATTCTTTTTTTAATTTTTTTAAATCAGGTCCCTTTCCTATTATCATTTTTGTACCCTCTAAATCACATTCTAAAAAAGCTCTTATGTTTTTTTCAACTGCAACTCTTCCAACATAAATCCAAATTGGTCTTTTATGTGGTAAATCAATTTTTTTCGGACTCTTAAAAGCTCCATGATTGCCTCCTCTTGTCCAAGTAATCATTTTATTATTATCTATACCTATATCGATTAATTCTTTTCTCATAGATTCTGTTGTTACTAAGATTCTCTCAGCCTTGTTATGAAAGTTTGCTAAGAATTTTTCAGCCCATTTTGCAGGTATAATAGGAAAGTAAAGCTTAAGATATTTATCAAATCTTGTATGAAAACTTGTGGTAAACTTTAGTTTATTCTTCAAACAATATCTTCTTGCCATAGTCCCTATAGGACCTTCAGTAGCTATATGAATTGCATCAGGTTTTATTTTCTTTATTAAGCTACCAACTCTTGGCCAAACATTAATAGATATTCTAATTTCATTATATTTTGGCATCGGAAAAGTTAAAAATAATTCTGGTGTGATATATTCTATTCTATGACCTTGTTCTTTTAAAATTTTACCTGTTTCATGCAAGGTTCTTACAACACCATTTACTTGTGGAAAATATGCATCTGTTGCGATTAAAATTTTCATTAATTACGAAGCTTTTTTTAAGTCTTCATTTTTAATAGGTTTAATTATTTCTTGAGTGTCTAAATATTGTTCTCTTATTTTATCCCAATATAATATTTCAAAGCTACCATCGTAATTTTCGGCTAATGCAGTGCAAGATTCTACCCAGTCTCCACAATTTAAATAATTGACCCCATTAAAATCTCTATCCTCAGCATGATGGATATGGCCACAAATTATTCCATCAAATTTTTTTCTTTTTGCATAATCTGAGAGTGTTTTTTCATATTCACCAATATATTTGACGGCGTTCTTAACCTTATATTTTAAATATTTTGCAAGAGACCAATATTCTTTTCCTCTCAACCTTCTAAAGAAATTAATTATTACATTTATTTGTAACAATAAATTGTAAGCTATTGATCCAAGTTTAGATAGCCATTTAGCATGTTTCATAACACCATCCCAAGCATCACCATGAACAACAACATATTTTTTTCCAGCATTTGTCTCATGAATAACTCTATTAACCATATGGATGTCACCAAAATTCATTGGAATAAATTTTCTTAACATTTCATCATGGTTGCCCATAATATAGAAAACTTTAGTGCCATGTCTTGCTTTTCTTAAAATTTTTTGGATTACATCATTATGTTCTTGAGGCCAAAAAAAACTTTTTTGCATTTCCCAGACATCTATAATGTCTCCTACAAGATAAAGATTTTCAGATCTTGAGTTTTTAAAAAACTCTAAAAGTTTTTTCGCCTGACAACCCTTGGTACCCAAATGCACATCAGAAATAAAAATGCTTTTGTATTTAAGTATGTTAGGCATTTAAAGACCTATATTTTAATACAACTGTAACACGAATCATGTATTTCTTATTTCATTTAAATGTTACAAATTTGTTAAAAATTTTTTAAGGATTAATTATGTTGTATTGTTTAATTTACAATCAAAACTCTTCCTCTGGAAGAAAATCAAAATTCATAAATAGGGTTTTATCTAAGTTAAAAGAAAATAATTCAGTAGAATACTTTGAGACCAAAACAATAAATCAAGCTAAGAAAATTTTTAAAAACTTTAATCAAAAAAATTATGATCGATTAATAGTTGCTGGTGGAGATGGATCTGTTTCTTTTGCAATTAATGAATTAATAAAGAATGATTTTAATTTTAAAGACGATTTTGCTATAGGCTATATACCTGCTGGTACTGCAAATTTACTGCAAGCTGAATTATCAATGAATAAAAAGATTGATGATATAGTCAATGTATTGATTTCTAATAATTATAAATCCTCTAATCTTGTAAAAATTAACGAGAATTATTTCTTTTTAATGGCTGGTATAGGGTGGGATGCAAAAATTGTTCATTCAATTAATTCAAAAATTAAAAAAATTCTTGGAAAAGTGATATTTGGTATCAAGGGTTTTCAATATTTCTTATTTATGAATAATAAAAAATTAAATGTTACTTTTGATGGACAATTTTATCAAGCAGACTGGATATTATCCTCAAATACCAAATATTACGCTGGACATCATAAAATAAATAAAACAAATATTTTTGAAAATAAAATAGTCACATATATATTTAAGGATTTAACTAGGATCAATTTATTATATTCTATATTTTTAATAATTCTTAATGGTGATTTAAGTAAAAATAAAAATGTTATTACTACTTATTCACAAAACATTACTATTGATGGAAATGATTTGATACCTGTTCAAATTGATGGAGATAATTTTGGTTCATATAAAAAAATCCAATTAAATCTAACAAATAAAAAAGTCAATTTTCTTGTGAAATAATTACTGCGAAATAATATTATAAATATCTTTTTCTCCAATTTTTACAGGATTATTACCAAGTCTTAATAAATTTATACCTTTTATAATATCATCTGAGCTTTGTTTAATATTGATATTTAGTGTTTGAAGATTATCCTCTAATTTAGCTTGTTTTTTTATTAATGATATTTTGGAACTAAAATCATTAATTCCTTGAACATCAAACAGATTAAATATTAAATCAAATCTTTTTTTTAAGTCAAAAGAAGTTTCTGATTTATCTTTGTTTTCGTAACTAAATTTAAAAAAACTCTCAAAAAATAAGCCTACAGCGTGACCATGGCTTACATTAAATAAAGAGGTAAAAGGATATGAAACAGCATGAGGTGCAGTAGTTTTTGATATGTTGATTGCCTTACCAGCTAAATTTGATGCAATAGCCATTTCAGTTGCATTCTTTAAGTTAGGATCATTTAAAAAAGATATATAACTATTTATTGATACTCTTAAAGATTTAGAAGCATAGTCAACACTTTGATCATTTGATTTTTTAGAAACTAAAGACTCTAAAGCTTGCGCGATAGCATCAAAACCTGCTGATGCTTTAATCTTTTCAGGTGCAGAAATCAAAAATTCAGGAATTAAAAAAAAATTATCTGGTATTAATAATTGGCTTTCAAAAGAATGTTTAATTCCATCGACATAAATAACTGCATTTGAGGTTACTTCAGCTCCAGAACCAGCGGTAGTGGGTATGACAGCTAATTTAGTATATTTATTTTTAAACGGATAAGAATAATTAACAATTAAATCTGCTAAATCAGATCTTATTTCAACAACATTAGCTATCTTGGCATAGTCAATTACTGCACCACCGCCTATCGCAAGAATTAAATTTGGTTTAAAATTTCTTATTTCTTTAATTATTTCGATAAGTTCTTCTAAGATTGGAAGATCAGAATTTTTATAAAAAAATCTTATTTCTTTGTTATTTGTATCTTTTTTAAAAAATTTTTCAGCACCAGATGTTATAAAAGATTTTTTTCCACATATAATAAATATTCTTTTAAAGCTAGTATCACTAATAAATTTTTTAATATCTTCAATAGAATTAACCATTATTTCATAAATTCGTTTTTAATATAAATCAGATTTTCGGGTCTTGGTAAATTTTTAATTTTACTATTTGTGACCTTAACTTCTAAAAAATTTAAACTATTCCCAGATAGAAACTTTTTAAGACTTTTTCTTAAATTTTTATTATCTTTAATGCTATAAAATTTTTTAAACCCCAGACTTTTAGATAACTTTTCGAGATCTATGTTTTTAACATAGGTGCTTTGACCACCTACTGAGTCATGAGTATTGTTATTTAATAATATATATTTAAAGTTTTTATTTGCAAAATTACCAGCTGTTTTAATAGAGCCTAAATGCATCAAAAATGAACCATCCCCATCAATACAAATCGTTTTTTTATTGGTTGATAAAGAGTATCCTAGAGCTACAGAAGAGGTGTGACCCATACCACCAACCATATAAAAATCTTTGGATTTCTTAAGTTGATATTTGTTCCTTATGTACATTATTTCTCTAGAATTATATCCAGTACTAGAAACAATTTTTGATTTATTATCTAAAATTTCAAGTAGAGTTTTAAAAAAGTTTTCTTTATCGATTTTAAAAAAATCTTTTTTGTTAATTTTTTTGTTATTTTTTTCTAAAGTACCTTGTTCGATTAAACACGCTACAATAACTTTATTTTTTTTTGCATTTTTTATTTGTTTATCAAATTTTTTAAGATCTTTATTATTTCTAATAATTGTGTATTTGATATTCAAAAGCTTAAGAAGCTTTTCTGTAATTTTACCCTTCACATTGTGTTGTGGTTCATCTTTAATTTTTGGTGATCCCCTCCATCCGATTATCAAAATTAATGGGATTGCGTAAACTTTTGGATGAGCTATAGAAATCAAAGGATTTAATGCATTTGATAAGCCAGAATTCTGCATATAAATACATGGAATTTTTTTAGTAGATAAATAATGACCAATACCAATTGATACAGCAGATCCTTCATTCGATGCTATGATATGACTTTTTTTACTTTTACTTTGTAATTCAAATGAAAGTTCTTTGAGCACACTATCAGGAACACCAGTAAAAAAATTACTATTATTTTTCTTTAATACACTAATTAAAGAACTAATTTTAATCATTTTTAATCAAATTGATGATTTCTTTAATTGGAATTATCTTTTTATCAACTTCAAGAGCTCTTCCTTTTTGTAAAATAGTTTTTGCAACATTTTGCATAGCAGGATAAGCAGCCCTTAAAAGTTGATTTGCATAAATCACCAATTTAAAACCATTTTTAATTAAATCTTTTTCATAAACTTTTGAATAAGTTGATGGAACTGAAACTAAAGGAATATAGTTTCTGCTTTTTTTAAATGCTTTTGCAAAAGTAAAAATTTCAGATGGAGTTTTCTCTTTACTGTGAATTAATATAGCATCAGCTCCTGCTTTTGAATAGATTTCAGCTCTATTTAATGCATCTTTTAATCCTTTGCCAACAATAAAACTTTCTATTCTTGCTATTACAAGAAAATCTTTTGATCGTCTTGATGAACAAATTCTTTTAATCTTGTTTACAAAAGTTTTTGGTTTATCTTGTTGAGTACCAGATTGATCTTTGAATAGTGAATTTTTCTTTAATCCAATTTTATCTTCCATTATAATTGCAGAAACGCCAGATCTTTCCAATGATCTAATCAAAAAAGATAAATGCTCGATTTGACCTCCGTTATCAGCATCAAAAACTAAAGGTTTAGTTGTTACATCCATCATGTCATTTAAAGACGAAATTCGAGATGAAAAATCTAATGAAGAATTATCAGGCTTACCCTTAGTAGCAGAGTCTGTCAAACTTGACGACCACATACCATCAAATTCCAGAAATTTATTTTTATCATAAACTTTAAGATTTTCAATGATAAGACCTGTCAATGAATTGTGGGACTCTAAAATTCTAACTATCTTTTTAGAAGATAATAATCTTTTTAATCTTGAAACCCGATTTTCAGGTAAAGAAGCTAATTCTAAAATCTTTTTTTTAATTTTAAAAGAAGAGATATCTTTTGTGTATTTTGGTTCAATTAACTTCCCAGACCATTTTTTTAACGTTTTAATAACTTTAGCTCTAGTTTTTTTCCTGTTATCATATTTCCAATCATCACCATGTACGAAAAAATTTGGTTTAATCTTGTTTAAATTATTACTGTAGTCCTCTGTTTTTTGAGGAACAACTTTTGACACATATTTTAAATTTTTAACCAATAACTCTCTATTTTTATAATCAAGTAAAGGAATAGATTTATAATTGGATATAGCTTCATCAGTTAAAAGCCCGACTATGACATCACCGTACTTTTTTGCTATTCTAAGTATATTAATGTGACCTTCGTGTAAAAAATCTACAGCCAGAGGAACGTAAACTATTATTTTTTTCATATTTTGTTAAGTAATGATTTTATTTTTGACGAAGAAATATTTTTTGTATATTCAAATTCCAATACTTTACCATTCCATTTTTTCATAGTTTTAATCAAATCACTTCTAACTTTAGATTGAATATTTTTTTTCCAATCATCACCATGAACAAAGTATTCAAATTTATACTTTTTTGCAAATTCAACATATTTTAAACCATTTAATGGAATAATCTTTTTAATACATTTTATTTGATCTAAAACCCTTTTTCTATTTTTATAATTAACAATCGGTTTTTTTCTTTTATAACTTTTTATGCCAGAGTCAGTCATTAAGCCAACTATTACATTACCGTGTCTATTTGCTTTTAGTAAAATATTGATATGACCATAATGTAATATATCAGCAGCCATTGGTACAAATACTAATGGTCTATATTTGTTCAATGATAAATACATTTGTTGAAGTTATAATTTTTATATATATATGTTAATTTATAACTGTTCATAATACGTAAATTATATGATTTCAAATATTAAATTTAGGAAATTACTAAATGATCTAAAGAGAAGACCTGAGGATGCAGCAAAAGATCTTAATATTACTAAAAAAGAAATTCTAAAATTTTTAAATAATAAAAAAGAAATATCTCATAAGATACTAAATCAAGCTACAAAAGTTTGGCCAGTTAATCATGGAGATTTTTTTTCATTTTCTGATGATACTCAAAATGGTTTCAAAATAATGAGATCAGATAAATCTAACAAATCTAAAAGAATAATGATTAGAGGAAAAAAACCATATTATCTTTACAAAGATACAGTAATGAGCAAAGTCTCACCTTTTAAACCTGAGCTAATTACAGAATTAGTTGTTGTTGAAAATGATAATCCAAATAATCCTAAAGTAAAATTTAATAATGGACATTTTCTACACCAATTTACATACTTTATTGGACCCGTTAATTTTTACTATCTAAAAAATAATAAAAAAAAAATAGCTAGGATGAATACTGGTGACTCCATGTATATATCACCTTATGTTCCTCATTCATTTACAACAAGAAAAAATAAAAAAAATGAATTAGGTAAGATTTTAGCTCTTACATATTCTGACCAAATCGATAATGAAACATTAAATGAATTAAATGTATTAGGTTTTGATATCGCAAATAAGTATAGAATTGATCTTACGAATGAAAATAGAGCTTTCTGGGGAAATTTAGATATTTTTTTTAATAATTCATCTATTTCTTTAGATGAATTTAAAAAAAAAACTAACATAGATTTAAACAAACTAAGAAAAAAAAAAAATGTTCCAAATTTAAATACTCTAAAAAAAATATCTAATTTTTTAAATATTGGTTTAAGAGATTTGCTACCTCCAAAAGAAAAAATTGAAGTAAAAATTCAAAAATATTCTCAAAATAGAAACTGGTATTTTCCTTCTAATAAAAAAAAGGATTATCTATTTGTTGAATTAACAAATATTCCCCAATTACCTTATTCTAGAGGTTATGAATTCCATATTTTAAGTAATCATAAAATAAATCGAACTTTAGAGGTTCCATCACATCAATATATTTACAATATTGGACATACGAATGTTCAAGCAATTATAAACAAAAAAAAAATAAAAATTTACCCAGGTGACTCATTATATATAAAGCCAAATTTAAAACATTATTTCAATCAAAAAGGGAAATTACTTATATTAAGACTAGGGGGAAGAATATCGGGTGATAGACTTTATCAACTTTCAATGCTTTCAAAACAAAATTTGTTTAAAACTATAGATGATATTAAACCTTGGTTTAATAAATAAATTATTATCTATTAACAACTATACTTTGAATTTTTTTTATTACTTTTTTTGGTAATTCTTCAGTAGTTAAATTTAAATTATTTTGACTTAACCCTTCCATATATATCTTTATATCTAACAATGTCAGTTTCTTTTAATATAGAACCAACCTGAGCTTCAATAATTTTTACTGGTTTCTTGTATGGGTTTTCAATTCTATGAACAGATCCTAGAGGTATAAAAATAGTTTCGTCAGGTTTCATATTAAAATATTTTTTATTCAAGGTAATTTTTGGTTTGCCTTGAGTAACTACCCAATGTTCAGCTCTATGATGATGTTTCTGTAGACTTAGTATACCTTTTGATTTTACATACAATTCTTTAATTAAGAATTCCTTACCATTAAATAAATTAACATAGCTGCCCCAAGGTCTATGAAATACATTCTTCTTTTTAAAATAATGTCTCTTATTTCGTCCATACATTTTACAAATTTCTTTCCATGATCCTAAATCAGACCAAGGAATATCTAACTTGATAGCATTTATATCTTTGGTTTTTTCTAAGATTGCATAATCAAATGACTTTGCAGTGGCTTTAACAAAAGAAGGTTTGTTTAGATAATACACATTACTTTTATATTTTGCTTTTGTTACAGCTTTGATGCAGTTTCGGTAAATATTTGGCTGGTATTTCTTAAAATTATTAATAATAGAATCTTTTCTAAGATAAAACATTCCTGAATTCCAGTAACCTTTTTTTTGAATAATTTTTTTTGCTTTAGTTTCGTTAGGTTTTTCTAGAAATCTTGATACTTTATTGATATTTCCTTTAATCTTTTTAGATAAAAAATATCCAAATTCACTAGATGGTACTGTAGGTTTAATACCAAATATAAAGATATTGTTTTCAGTTAAATTTTTTTGATTTTTTTTGATAGCTTTATTGAATAAACCAACCTTTTCTATCAAATGATCAGCAGCCAAGAACATTAAAGGTTGTTCATTAGGAATATCGTTTATTAATGCCGTACTTAAGATGGCTGGTGCAGTATTTCTTTTAGCTGGCTCTAAAATTATCTTAAATTTCTTTATTTTATGTTTCTTTAGGTGTTGTTTTACTTGTCTTAAATATTTTGCATTAGTGCTTATAATTGGTGCATCAAATATAGATGCTTTAACTCTCTCAAGTGTTTTTCCAAATAAAGTCCAATTACCAAAATCTATAAACTGTTTAGCTTGATGTTTTTTAGCTTTTGGCCAAAGTCTTGTTCCTGCTCCACCACATAAAATGACTGGGCGAATTTTCATTAAATTTTTGAATAATCCTTAACTTCTTTTTTCTTACCTGGATGAGTTGGTGCTCCTAAATATGCAGGTCCAACTGTTTGAGCGTATTTCCAAAGTGTACCTGATCCAAAATCAGATTTTCTAGCCTTCCATTTTCTTTTTCTTGACGCTAATTGAGCCCTAGTTAATCGAACATTAATAGTTCCCTTCTTAGCATCGATATCAATCATATCTCCATTACGTAACAAAGCGATAGGTCCACCTAATGCAGCTTCGGGTCCAACATGGCCTACACAAAATCCTCTAGTAGCTCCTGAAAATCTTCCATCAGTTATTAAAGCAACCTTCTCTCCTTTACCTTGTCCATAAATAGCACCTGTTGTTGAAAGCATTTCTCTCATACCTGGTCCACCTACTGGTCCTTCATATCTAATAATAATTACATCACCATCTTTGTATTTTCTGCTTTGAACTGCTGTCATTGCACTTTCTTCATTATCAAAACATCTTGCTCTTCCGGTAAACTGTAATTTTTTAAGTCCAGCAATTTTAACAATTCCACCTTCAGGAGCTAAATTCCCTTTTAATCCAACCACACCACCATCTGGTGATAATGGTTTATTATAAGCTCTTAAAACTTTTTGTTTTGGGTTAAACTTAATTCCTCTTAAATTTTCTTTCATAGTTTTACCTGTAACAGTCATACAATCACCATGAATGTAACCACCATCGTAAAGAGTTTTTAAAAGCATTGGAACTCCACCAGCTAACCACATGTCTTTTGCAACATATTTTCCACCTGGTTTTAAATCAGCGAGATAGGGAGTTTTTTTAAATATTTTTGCAACATCCATTAAATCAAATTTAATTCCTGCTTCATTTGCAATAGCTGGTAAGTGTAACGCTGCATTTGTTGAACCACCAGTTGCAGCAACAATTGTTGCAGCATTTTCTAAAGCTTTTTTTGTAACAATATCTCTTGGTTTAATTTTTTTTGCTAAAAGTTCCATTACCATTTTACCACTTAATTTTGCATACTTATCTCTTTCCTCATATGGCGCTGGTGTTCCTGCTGAGTACGGTAAGGCTAAACCAATAGCCTCTGATACGCAGGCCATTGTATTTGCAGTAAATTGACCACCACAAGCACCTGCACTTGGACATGCAACTAATTCTAATTTTCTTAATTCTTTTGCAGACATTTGCCCTGATGAATGTTTTCCAACTGCTTCAAAAACATCTACAACAGTTACATCTTTACCTTTATATCTTCCAGGTAGTATTGATCCTCCATAAATAAAAACACTTGGAACATTTAATCGAACCATAGACATCATCAAACCTGGTAAAGATTTATCACAACCTGCTATACCTACTAATGCATCATAGCAATGACCTCTAACAGTAAGTTCAGCACTATCTGCTATTACTTCTCTGGAGATTAATGAGGATTTCATTCCTTCATGACCCATAGCAATACCGTCAGTAACAGTAATTGTACAAAATTCTCTTGGTGTTCCACCAAAGGCTCTAACACCTTTTTTAACAGATTTAGCTTGTCTCATTAATGCAATATTACACGGAGCTGCTTCATTCCACGTAGATACAACACCAACAAATGGTTTTGAGACATCTTTTTCAGTTTCACCCATCGCATAATAAAATGATCTATGTGGAGCTCTATCAGCTCCTAAAGATGTATGTCTGCTGGGTAATTTCTTTTTGTTAAACTTCCGCATTATAAACTTTCAATTGTTAATGATATTTTTTTGATATCATTTTTTAAATTACTATAGTTAGTTTTTTCTTGTTCAACAATATTTTTTGGAGCTCTATCAGTAAATCCTTTGTTAGATAATCGTTGAGATATTTTGTCCATTTCCTCTTGATATTTGTTCTGTCTTTTAACTAAGTTTTCTTTTATTAGATTTAAATCCACATTTTCATCAAAATAGATCTTAAATATGTCGCCAGATATAACCAATGTAGCTGAGGGTTTTTCTTGATCTTTATCATAGAAATTATTGATACGACCAAGCTTTTTGAGAATAATTTCATTATTGGTCATTAATGTTTTATTTTTTTTTGCAATTTTGTTAATTGAAATATCAATAAATGAACCTGGGCTAACATTTAGCTCATTTTTAAAGGATCTAAGTTCAGAAATAACATTAATGATACTCTCTACATCTCTCATAGATTGGTCTTTTTTGGCTTTTCCTGATGGCCAATTTGCATGCATTAGGAAATTCTTATCTGATTTATCAAATTTATTTTTTAACCAGATTTTCTCAGTAACAAATGGAATGAATGGATGAAGAATAACAAGTATTTGTTTAAATATATAAGCTGATACTTCTTTTACCTCTTTTTTAGATTTTTCATCGTCTGAAAATAGAATAGTTTTTGAAAGCTCAATATACCAGTCGCAATAAGAGTGCCAAGCAAACTGGTAGGCATTTTTAGCTGCTTCATCAAATCGATAATCTTTAAGATTTTTCTCAATTTTATCTTTGGTCTGAATTAGTTCTGAATAAATCCATTTATTAATATTTAGTGTAGTTTTAGGAACTTTATCAGTTTTATTAAAATCACATTTATTGGTAATTAAAAAATTATTAGCATTCCATAATTTATTTAGAAAATTCCTATACCCCTTAACTCTATCCTCCGAAAGTTTGACATCTGTTCCTGGTGACGCCATAGAAAGAAGAGTAAATCTTAAAGCATCTGCACTATATTTTTCAATTAAATCTAATGGGTCAATTACATTACCTTTTGACTTAGACATTTTTTGTCCTTTTTCATCTCTAACTAAAGCATGAACGTAAATATCTTTAAATGGTTCTTTATTTAAAAATTCCATTCCAAACATCATCATTCTAGCAACCCAGAAAAATATAATATCAAAGCCAGTGACTAAAACAGTTGTTGGATAAAATTTTTTAACAAAATCTTTTTTATCAGGCCAACCTAATGTTGCAAAAGGCCATAAACCAGATGAAAACCATGTATCTAAAACATCAGGATCTCTGGTAATTATTACGTCTTTTTTATAAAATTTTTTTGCTTGTTTTTTTGCATCTATTTCATTTGTTGCAACAAAGATTTTTTTATCAGGACCATACCAAGCTGGTATTTGATGGCCCCACCAAAGTTGTCGAGAAATACACCAAGGCTCAATATTATTCATCCACTGAAAATAAGTCTTTGACCAATTTTCTGGAAAGAAATTTGTTTTTTTTGATTTAACTATTTGCTTAGCTTTAACAGATAATTTTTTTGCATTCACAAACCATTGCTCTGTTAAAAAAGGTTCAATAACTGAATTTGATCTATCCCCATATGGTACTTTATTTTTAATGTTTTCTTCTTTAACAAAAAAATTTTTTTCTTTTAATTCTTTTAAAATTTTTTTACGTGCATCAAATCTATCTAATCCAATAAAATCACTAGGTGCATTATTATTAATTTTTCCATCCTCAGTGAACACATTAATAATTTCTAGCTTATTTCTTTGACCAACATCATAATCATTGAAGTCATGAGCTGGGGTAATCTTTAACGCACCAGTTCCTTGTTCTGGATCTGCGTAATTGTCTTTTATAATTTTTATTTTTCTACCTACAATTGGGATAGTGACAGTTTTGCCCACATATTTTTTAAACCGCTTGTCTTTTGGATTAACAGCAATAGCTGTATCTCCAAGCATTGTTTCAGGTCTTGTAGTTGCAATAGTTATAAAATCTGATGAATTTTCTATTGGGTATCTAATATAGTAGATCTTTGAGTTCATTTCCCTTTGATCAACCTCTAGATCGGATATTGCTGTTTTTAAAACTGTGTCCCAATTGACCAATTTTTCTGCTTTATAAATTAATTTTTTTTTATGTAGTTCAACAAAAACTTTAACCACTGATTTTGATAAATTTTTATCCATTGTAAAAGCGTTTCTAGACCAATCACATGAACATCCAAGTTTTTTAAGTTGATTAATAATAATATCCCCATATTGATTTTTCCATTCCCATACTTTTTCAATAAATTTTTCTCTACCTAAATCATTTTTATTTAAATTGTCTTTTTCAAGTTTTTTTTCAACAAGAGCTTGTGTGGCAATTCCTGCATGATCTGTTCCTGGTTGCCACAAAGTTTCATAATTATTCATTCGATGATAACGAACTAAAAGATCTTGAATGGAATTATTTAAAGCATGTCCCATATGCAAGCTTCCTGTTACATTAGGTGGAGGAATAACTATTGAGTATGTTTTTGAATTTTTTTTGGGTTTAAATAATTCATTTTTTTCCCAATATGAATAAATATTATCTTCTACTTCAGAATGTATATATTTATCACTATTCATGGATTATGTAGTTTATAATTTATTAATCTAAATTAACAATAATCAAATTAGATCGTTATTTGATAGACTAATTACAAATATTTTATATAAAACTCATTGTAGCTATCTACTAAAACATCCGGCAACGTGGCGGAATGGTTACGCAGAGGATTGCAAATCCTTGTATCCCGGTTCGATTCCGGGCGTTGCCTCCAAAAAAATTCTTGTTTTAGTCTTAAAAGAAAGTAAGTTGAGATTTTTAATATTCCTCGGTAGCTCAGTTGGTAGAGCAGTTGACTGTTAATCAATTGGTCGCAGGTTCGAGTCCTGCCCGAGGAGCCAAAAAAAATTATCCGACTTTAGAAATATTACCAGATACTTGTAAAGATTTATTAAATTTTAATTTTTGGTCTGCATTTAACTCTGAATATAATTTAACTAAAAAGTTATAATTTACATTCATATGGCCTTCTTGAGATTTTTCCAGGTTTATTAAGTATTCTGAAAAATCTTCAAAAAAGTAATTTATTGGAACTTTCAAGTAATTTGAAAGTTGAAGTAATCTAATAGAGCTAACTCCATTTGTCCCTTTTTCATACTTCTGAATTTGTTGAAACGTTACATTAATTGCTTTTGCTACCTTAGTTTGAGTTAAACCTAAAGCCAATCTTCTAAGCTTAAGCTTATTGCCTAGATGCTTGTTGAAATTATCTTCCATTAAGACCCCTCTTAATTTTATTTTTAAAGACTTATTCAACTAGTTTTTAATACCTCCTGCAACTATATTATTTTTTATTTTTTAAGGAAAAACCAGTTATACGAGAAATATGTCAAGTAATACTTAGGTCCTAATTTGAGAAATATTCCTTAAAATTACTATTGACTATAGTATCTGGCTGAGAAAAAGTTTGGTTCTATCGCTCTTTGGATTAGCAAAAAATTCCTTGGTATCAGCCTTTTCTACTATCATTCCTTCATCCATGAATATCATTTGATCAGCAACTTCTTTAGCAAAACCCATTTCATGAGTAACTACTATCATAGTCATTCCTTGTTTCGCTAAATTAACCATTACATCTAGCACCTCTTTAATCATTTCAGGATCTAGTGCTGATGTTGGTTCATCAAAAAGCATTATTTTTGGCTCCATACATAAAGCTCTAGCTATAGCTACTCTTTGTTGTTGCCCGCCAGATAATTGTCCTGGATATTTTTGAGCTTGATCTAATATTTGTACTCTTTCTAAGTGTTTAAGCGCTAATTCCTCAGCTTCTTTCTTTGGCATTTTTTTAACCCAAATTGGAGCCAATGTGCAATTATCAAGAATTGATAAATGTGGAAATAAATTAAATTGTTGAAACACCATTCCAACTTCTGCTCTTATTTGTTCTATATTTTTTGTATCCTCTGTTAATTCAGTTCCATCAACTATGATATCACCTTCTTGATGTTCTTCTAATCTATTTATACATCTTATTAATGTAGACTTACCTGAACCAGAAGGACCACAAACAACAATTTTTTGTTTTGGTTTTACTTCTAAGTTAATACCTTTTAAAACTTGGAAATCTCCAAACCATTTATTCATATTATTTATCTGGATTATATTATCTGACATATTTTAACGGTCTGTTTTATATTTTTGTTCTAAATTATAGCTATATTTACTCATTGCGTAACAAATAATCCAGAAAATTATTGCTGCAAATACATAGCCTTCCATTGCAAAACCTAACCATTCTGGATTAGTTTTAGCTAAATTTAACATTCCTACTATCTCTAAAAGTCCTACAACAAAAATTAGTGGTGTATCTTTAACTAATGCTAAAAATGTATTGGCTATCCCTGGAATTACAAGTTTTAAAGCTTGAGGTAAAATTACAAATATATGCATTCTCCAATATCCCATTCCCAATGATTTTGCAGCCTCGTATTGTCCTCTAGGAAGAGCTTGCAAACCACCTCTTATAACTTCAGCAACATATGCTGCCTCAAACAATGAAATAGCAATTATACATCTCACTAATTTATCAATAAAAAAGTCTGCTGGTAAAAACATTGGAAACATAACAGCTGACATGAATAAAACTGTAATTAAAGGAACACCTCTCCAAAATTCAATAAAGCCTATGGATATGTATCTTATTAAAGGAAATCCAGATCTTCTTCCAAGTGCAAAAGCCATACCTATTGGAAAGCAAAAAATTAAACAGAAGAAAGAAATTATAAAAGTTAATGATAAACCGCCCCAAGCTCCAGTTTCAACCCAGTTTAAACCATCTAATTTTCCTAATTCAATCAATTCTTCATAAAAAATAAAATATTTTAATAAAACGTAAAGAGCAAAAGGAACTATTAGGAAGTAATAAAACTTAAATTTACTAGGAATAAAGAAGCCAATAATAATAGATAAAATTGCTGCTATTATCCCATATGAAAAATCGAAAAATACTGGGCCACCTGAAATAAAGAAAAATATAAACAGGAATGCAATAAAAGGATAAATTACAACATAATAAAGAGTTAAGTATTTTTTAAATCTGTCAGTTGCGAAATAACCAACCGAACCAAGTAAAGCTAAAGCTATAAAAGACAAATTTATTCTCCATTGTTCTCCATTTGGATACATTCCATACATGAATCTTCTCATCCAAACTTTAATATAAGTCCAACAAGCACCTGAACCGGTACAAACATCTTTTGAGTCGCCAGCAAAACTAGCATCTATAACAAACCAATTTAATATAGGTGGAATTGATTTTAGAATTATGAATATGATTAATAAAGATAAAACAGCATTAAAATTGTTAGTGTTAATATGCTTATTTAATAAATCTAATTGCTTAATACCACTTAATTCAATTCTTATAAAATAAAGACCAATAAAGCCAAGAATTAAAGGCAATAAAAAACTTAGAAAACCAGGTAAAAAACCCGTTAAATTTAAACTAAAAAAAGAGTTTAAAAGAACATCCAAAACACTAACAAAAAACAAACAAGAACCTAAATATAAAAAAGTATAAAGGTTAGATTTATCTGGTTTTAAAAAATTAATTTTAGACATTATTTTTCAGTTATTGCTATTTTATTATTGTACCAATTCATAAATAATGAAATTGAAATACTTAAGGATAAGTAAGTAAACATTGTAATAGATACTATTTCAATTGCTTTACCAGTCTGCATTAAAGCTGTTCCAGCGAAAACCAATACTAAATCAGGGTATGCAATAGCAGCAGCTAATGAAGAATTTTTTGTTAGATTTAGGTACTGGTTTGTTGTAGGCGGAATTATTATTCTTAAAGCCTGGGGCATTACTACCAGTTTAAGCACTTGATTTTGAGTAAGACCAATAGATGCTGCAGCTTCTTTTTGGCCTTTACCGACACCTTGAATTCCAGCTCTTACACATTCGGCTATAAAAGTTGCAGTATATAAAGATAAAGATAATGCTAAGGCAATTAGTTCTGGTGGTAAGCTGACACCACCTTCATAAATAAATGATGTTGTTGCTAATTGTTTTAAAACAGGGACTTCGAATGATAATCTTACACCACCAATTAAAAAACTTAAAAGAGGTAAGATAAAAATTAAACCAATTGATATTAACAAAACTGGTGTTTGTTTACCTTGGGTTTCTTGTAACTTCTTAGCGTGAGTACGAATAACGATTATTGCAACAATTGCTGCAACTATTGAATAAAAGAAAATATTAAAATTTTCCCAAATAAAAGCAGGAACAAACAGACCTTTTATGGTTAGAAATGAAATTCCAAACATTGCTTCAGCGTCTTGAGGGAGTGGTAAAGCTCTTAATGCCGCAAAATACCAAAAAAATATTTGCAAGAGTAATGGTATATTTCTAAAAAATTCTACGTAAAAAGCAGCAAATTTATTAATTAAATAATTAGGAGATAATCTCGCAATACCAACTAATACTCCGAGTATTGTAGCAAGAATAATCCCAATAACAGAAACAAGTATAGTATTTAATAAACCAACTAAATAAGCTCTAAAATATGAATGTGAACCATCGTACTCAATTAAAGAAAATTGAACATCAAATGAAGACTCTTGTGATAAAAATCCATATCCAAAATCAATACCTCTATTTTCCATATTGACTTGGGCGTTGTAAGTAAAAAAACCAAAGACTAGAACAACAGCTATAACTGTCATTAATTGTGGACCTATATCTTTAAGTTTAAAATTCACAGTGTGGATAATATATGAGTTTAAAAAAAAAGGGCTAGAAAAATCTAGCCCTTTTTAAGTAATTTATGAATTAAATTATCTTGATGGTGGAACGTATAAAATACCACCTTTAGTCCATAATTCATTTGGACCTCTGTCTGGTAAAATACCAGTGTCAGCTATATTTCTTTTATAACTTTCACCATAGTTTCCAACTTGTTTGATAATTCTTAGGTTCCATTCGTTATCTAGACCGAATGCTGCACCCATTTCACCCTCAGCACCAACAAGTCTTTTAATTTGTGGATTGTCTGAAGTTTTCATTGAGTCTGCATTAGCTGAAGTAATACCGTATTCTTCTGCTTCAATCATAGTGTTCAAAGACCATCTTACGATATCTTCCCAAACTGAGTCACCTTGTCTTACAACTGGTCCTAAAGGTTCTTTAGAAATAGTTTCTGGTAGAACAATGTGTTCATCAGGGTTTTTCATTTTAGTTCTTTGAGCAGCTAAACCAGATTTATCAGTAGTGTAAGTATCACATCTACCTGCATCGTATGCAGCTACAACTTCATCAGCTTTTTCAAAAGCAACTGGCTCATAAGAAATTCCTCTAGAATTAAAGAAGTCTCTCATGTTTAACTCAGTTGTTGTACCAATGTTTGTACAAGCTGAAATACCATTTTTAAATTGACTAGTTGAAGTAATACCTGAACTTTTTCTTACCATGAAACCTTGTCCATCGTAAAAGTTCACACCTACAAAAGTAAGTCCGATATCAGCATCTCTTGAGAGAGTCCAAGTTGTGTTTCTTGATAAGATATCAATCTCACCAGAAGTTAAAGCTGTAAATCTTTCTTTAGCACTTAGTGGTGTAAACTTAACTTTATTTGCATCACCTAGAACTGCAGCAGCTACCGCTCTACATACATCAACATCAACACCAGTCCAATTTCCTGCTGCATCAGCATTAGAAAATCCTGGAAGACCTTGAGATACTCCACATCTTACAAAACCCTTTTTTTGAGTGTTTTTAAGTGTTTTAGATTTTTTAGCAGCCATAGACTCTGTTGTAAAAGTGAACAACACAGCTACCATAGCAACTAAAGAAGTTAATTGTTTTAAGTATTTAAACATATTTCTTCCTATTGTTTATTTATTTGTTAACAAATAATTCAAAATAACTTTTGAATATTCATAATTTAAACATGTAAGAAATAACTCTTCAAGGAAAAATTAATTCACAACAGTGTTGATATTATCGCATAGGAAACCCATTTTGGTCTGAGAATGGCGCGCCCTGGAGGATTCGAACCTCCGACCCTCGGTTTAGAAAACCGATGCTCTATCCAGCTGAGCTAAGGGCGCATTACTAGATACGTATATATTAATTAATTAATTTTTTAAAAGGAATTTTTTAATGATAAGTAGAATTGTTAACAGTTCAATTCTACCTATAATCATAAAGAAAATAAGACTATATTTTATAAAAAAATTAAGATTATTAAAATTAAAATCAGCTAATCCGTATGATGATGAATTAACAGTATTCATTAAAGTTAAAATAGATAATTTAAAAGAATTCTCAAAATTTATGCCACTAATACTCAAAAGTGTAGTTAGTATGAAAAAAGATAGAATAAAAATTAATACAGTTAAAAAATATTTATTTATTTCGTTAAAATCAAAATTAATTTTAGTGAAGATTAATTTATTCATAAATATATTTTTTGGTCTGCTAAATGATAAAATTTGATTAATAGAAAATTTAAACAATGAATAAATCTTTATAAATCTTAATCCTGAACTTGTAGAAAAAAAAGATCCACCAATTATTACTAATACTAAATATACTAAGTTTAAATTAGATTGATTTGTATCTAAGGAAAAACCAATATTTGACATACTAGTTGATATAGATAAGAGATTTGAGGAAAATTCGTTATTAAAACTAAAAAAAAGAAAAAAAATTGTCACTACAACAATGTAATAAATAATTAAATGCAAATCTTCATAGAAAAAATTAATATTCTTATTTTTAAAAAAAATAATATTAAAACTAAAAAATATACTAAAAAAAGATGTTAACATTAGAATAGATAAAATAATTACCTGAGTTTTATCTTTAATAATACTAGACAGATCATTTACAGGTAAAAAACCCCCGGAGGAGATTAATGAAAAAGCTAAATTTAATGAGTCAAAAGATCTTATAGAAAAGATATTAAGAATTATGAAAATTATAAGTGTTATACCAGAATATAATAAAAAAATTTTAAAAGCTTGTTTTAATACTTCTGAGCTATTAAATGAGAAAAAATTAGTTAGTGTTTTTTTAAAACTTTCATCATAAATATCAATTAAAAATATTATTGAAAAAAGAAAGTAAAGACCCCCTATCCATTGAGTTGTAGACCTCCACAAAATTAGGCTTTGATCTATGTGTTTTATATTTTCAAAAATAGTAAAACCAGTTGAAGTAAAACCAGATATTGTTTCAAAATAAGAATCTAAAAAAGTTAGATTATAAATACTAAAATAAAAAGGGATACTTAAGACTAAAGGAATCAAAAGATATCCAAAAAAAACAGTTAATATTTTATCAAAAATTGATGACTTTTTCTCAGAAGTTTTTATTTTATAAAACAATACCGATATTATAAATGAGATCATCAAACTTAAATAATAAGTATCTAAATTAAGGTATAGATTTAGATAATATGAATAAATTATATTAAAAAATGATAAAACTGAAATTAAACCAAAAAAAAAACTTAAGTATTTTATTTGTAAACTCAACATTTGTTTAAACAGAACTTAATCTGAAAATATTTTCAACAAATGAAATTGACTCTTTCTTAACTATAAAAACAACTCGATCATCTTTTTTAAAAGTAAAGTCTGATCGTGGAATGATTACCTTTTTATCTCTAAGTATTGCACCTATCCTTAATTCATCGGGAAGATTTGAATTTTTTATTTCTTTATTAATAAGTTCGGAAGTTTCGATAATTTCAGCTTCTATAACCTCATACTCACCATTTGAAATAGTATAAGCGTTTTCAATTGTTCCTTTATGAATATGTTTTAAAATACTTGAAACAGTTGTCATTCTAGGGTCAATCAAGTCATCAATCTTTAGAGATGATTGAAGTAAAGAATAATTTGGTTTATTGATTAAAGCCATTGTTCTTTTATCATCAGTTTTTTTTTTATCTTTAGCAAATTTTTCAACAAGAACACTTACCATTAAGTTATCTTCATCATCATTAGTTAGTGCTAGAACTGTTTCGGCTTCATCTAAATTTGCCTCAACTAATACTTCTTCATCTAATCCATCACCATTGATTATAATTGAGTCATTTAGTTCGCTTGCAAGATATTCGGCTCTTTCTTTATCTTTTTCTACAATCTTGACCCTTGTCGTTTCTAAAGTTTCTTCAATATTCTTCGCCAAATTGAACCCAATATTTCCACCACCAATTATTAAGATTTTTTTTGAAATTTTCTCTAAGTTGCCAAAAGCTTCTAGTGTTTCTGGCATTTGTGAAGAATTAATAATTAAATAAACTTTGTCATTTTTTTTAACAGAATCAGTTTTTTTTGGAATAAAAAATTTATCATCTCTATTTATTCCTATTACATTTGCTTCAAGTTTGGGGTATCTTTTTGTTAGATCATTAAATTTCACATCAATAGATTTACATTCATCTTTAATTAAGATTTCTAATAATCTTATTTTATTATCTGCAAATGGAACACTATCAAGAGCACCTGGGGCTTCTAATTTTCTTTGAATTGATTTTGATATTTCAAGTTCAGGTGAAATAATTACATCAATAGGTAAATTTTCTTTATTATAAACGCTGCTGAATTTTGGATTTAAATAGTCTTGTGAGCGAATTCTGGCAATTTTTTTTTGGATATTAAAAATAGAAAATGATATCTGACAAATCAACATATTTATTTCATCATTTCTAGTAACAGCAATAATCATATCTGTTTCTGACGCATTAGCTTTTTCAAGAATTGAAGGATAAGTAGCTTTTCCAACTATAGCTTTTACGTCTAAACTATCATTAATTTTTTGAATATCCTCACTTGATTGATCAATCACGGTTATAGAGTGTCCTTGTTCACTTAATAATTTGGCGATAGTAAATCCTACTCTCCCAGCGCCACAAATAATTATATTCATTTTAGTTAAATTCTTTTATTCCTAAGCCCTTAAGCTTTCTATGAAGAGCACTTCTCTCCATACCAACGAAGTTTGCAGTTTTTGATATATTTCCATTAAATTTCTTTAATTGAGTAGTTAAATACTCTTTTTCAAAATTTTCTCTAGCTTCTTTTAATGGTATAGAAAGGCTATTTTCTGTAATTTTTTCATCAAAATTTTTATTTTTTAACGATTCTTTCACTATATTAGAAATTTTATCTTTTGTATCTGGCTGTAAAATTGCAATTCTTTCAATTAAATTCCTTAATTCTCGAACATTACCTTGCCAGTTATGATTAAGAATATAACTGTCATTCTCATCTATATCTAATTCTTTTATATTATAACTCTGTGAAATTTTTTTTGAAAAATATTTAATTAGTAAAGGAATATCTGAAACTCTTTCATTTAAAGATTTAATGTTAATCTCAAATACATTTAATCTATGATAAAGATCTTCTCTAAAATTTCCTATTTTTATTTCCTCTTTTAGATCTTTACTAGAAGAACAAATTAATCGAACATCAACATTCACATCATTATTTCCATTTAATCTTTTGAATTTTTGATCAGTTAAAACTCTCAAAATTTTAGACTGTATATCTAGAGGTATTTCAGAAACCTGATCTATTAGTAAAGTTCCTTTGTTTGCTTTTTCCAAAGCACCATAAGAAATTGCACCATTATCTTTTTCTTCACCAAATAATTCTAATTCATATTTGTTTGAGTCTAGTAAAGCTCCATTTAAAACAACAAATGGTTTATTATTTCTTTTAGAATTTTTATGAATTTTTCTTGCTACTAGTTCTTTTCCCGAACCTGAAGGACCATTTAATAATATTCTACTTTCAGTTAAAGAAATCTTATCAATTTGATCTCTTATTGTTAGTATATTTTTACTTTCACCAATTAGATCGTAAGATGAAAATAATTTATTTTCAAATTCTTTATTTTGATTTTTCAAATTTAAATTTTCAACAGCTCTACTTATAAAATTTAATAATCTATTTTGATCAAATGGCTTTTCGACAAATTCAAATGCACCTTTTTTTAATGAATTAACAGCCATCTCAATATTAGCATGACCAGTAATTACAATTACTGGAATATCTTTATTTATTGATTTAATGTGAGATAATAATTCTATACCATCATTATCACCCTTATCTAATTTAACATCTAGAATTGCCACATCTGGCATTTTTTTATCTATTTCACTCAGTGCTTGATTGTAATTAGCTGCTACTCTTGTTTTATATCCAGCGTCTAAAATTAATTCATTGAGGATATTTCTAATATCCGCATTATCATCTACTATTAGAATTTCTGTTGCCATCTAATTTAAAATTAATTTCTATTTTTGCACCATCAGAGATAGAGTTAAATTCAAGTTCACCCTTATGATCATTAATTATTTTGTTTACTATTGCTAAACCTAATCCTGTACCGTTTTTTTTAGTAGTGTAATATGGTTTCAATATTTCTTTTATATTATTTTTTTCATTAAAGCCTACACCATTATCTATAAATACTATTTTAATATGGTCATTTAAATCTAAAATTTCAATTAAAATTTTCTTTTTAAAATCAGTGTTTTTTTTAGATTTTTGCTCGATACTTTCTATTGAATTCTTAATTAAATTAAAAAAAACTCGAGCAATTTGTTCTTTGTCACAATTAAATATAATATTTTCACTATCTTTTATTAATTTAATTTCTATTGATTTGTTAACTTCCTTTAATAAATTTATATTATCATTTAAAATCTTAATCAAATCATTATCTTTTAAAGTCGGTTTGGGCATCCTAGCAAAGTCAGAAAATTCGTTAACTAAATTTTCAATTTGCTTTATCTGAGTATTTATAATTTTTAAATTATCTTTAAAAGAGTCTTGATCTGCTTGTGTAATTTGATTTATGTATTTTTCTTTAATTCTATCAATCGTCAACTGAATTGGAGTAAGAGGGTTTTTAATTTCATGAGCAAGTTTTCTCGCTAAACTTCCCCAAGCTTCATATCTTTCATTAATAATTAATTTTTGTTGTTGATTTTTAAGTCTACTAATCATTGAATTAAAATTTTTATTCAAAATTTCCATATCTTTATCAGTTTTAATTTCAGGAACTTTTGAATTTAAATTTCCTTGACCAATTTCCGTTGATGCTAAAATCAAATTATTTATAGATCTAAAAAATCTTGAAGAAAATCTAATAGCAATAGAAATTGATATAAACAATAATAATGAAACAATTATTATATATATAATGATAAATGATATCTTGATACCTGTGCTTTTTTCTTCAACAGTATAATAAAAATTAATTGCCTCTTGAGATTCAGTTAAATAATTTGAAATATTTTCATCTAAAAATTTTACCACATACAAAAATCTTCCTTCTGAAGACTTTAATTTCATAATAGCAGCTGACATATTTGCTTGAGTATTTATAATCTTTAAAGGTCTATCATCATCTAATACTAGATTTAATGCCCTATCGACTGGTGGGATATATCTATTTTTTTTCTCTGTTGAGTATAATAACTTTTTATTTTTATCAATTATGTGTATTTCATCAACGTCTCTAATAATTTTTTGAGTTCTTAAAAATCTTAAATATTCTTTAGAATTATCATTTAAAAAATTGGCACTTTTATTTGTATCAAATGCAATTAAGACTATATCAGCCTCAATCTTGTTTCTCATTTCATCAACATAATTTTTTGCTAATTCATATGAATTATTTACAACGGTTGTGACTTTCTTGTCA
>CACEEW010000008.1 GCA_902558705.1 uncultured Pelagibacteraceae bacterium | reverse complement strand
TTCAGGAAGATAGATGCAACTTCCAAATATAAAAATCCCTCAAAAAATTATAAACAAAAAAACAACTTTTATTAAAACTGGGATTTTATCAGCTATAGCAGCTTGTTGGGGTTTAATCTTAGTCGGAACTTTTATAACTTTTAAATAAGCTATATCTTAAGTTTTTATTTTTAAATGGAAGTTTTTTTACCAATAGCTCAAGTATTTATAAATCCTGTTGAAATACTTTTATTAAGTGCAATTGTTGGAGTTCTGTCAGGATTGTTTGGTGTTGGTGGTGGTTTTTTAATGACACCATTTTTAATTTTTATGGGTGTACCCCCAGCGTATGCAGTTGCCAATGAAGCAAATAATATTTTAGCAACATCTGTCTCAGGATCCACCACGCATTATTTAAAAAATACTTTAGATTATAAAATGGGATTCATGATTGTAATTGGTGGCTCAATAGGAACTGCATTAGGTATTTATACTTTTACTTATTTTCAAGATATTGGAAAAATAGATACCGTAATTTCTTTAGCTTATATGTATATACTTGCAATTATTGGTACATTAATGCTTGTAGAAAGTTTAGGTGAAATTGATAAAGCAAAAAAAAATATTGTAGAAAGAAAAAAATTACATGTTCATTATTGGATACATGGTCTTCCTTTAAGAATGAGATTTCCTAAATCAAAATTATATGAAAGTGTATTTACACCAATCCTAATAGGATTAGTAGTTGGATTTATTGCTGCAATAATGGGCATAGGTGGTGCTTTCATCTTAGTTCCTGCAATGATCTATATTATTAAGATGCCAACAAGATTAGTTCCAGGCACATCTCTATTCGTAACAATCTTTGTAAGTGTGATTGTTACTTTCTTACACTCTATTAATTATGGTTCAATAGATTTAATGTTAGTTGTCATGTTGGTAGTAGGGTCAATTGTTGGAGTTCAGGTTGGTCAAAAACTTGGAGAACAAATTGATAGTTCAGGATTAAAAGCATTATTAGCAATTTTATTATTAGTCGTTGGAATAGTTATTGCATATGACACTTTTTTTGCTGAGGAAATTCAAAAAGAAACAATCAAAGTAATAGATCAGGATCTAAACTTCTTTTCTAAATTTATTAAAGAATTTTCTAAAGATATGCCATTCTTTTATGGATTATTTTCAATATTGTTTGCAGTTTCTCTTGGTATTGCTGCAGCTTTTATTAGAAGATCTATCTCAAAATTTAGAAATAAATATTTCAATCAATCTGCAAAGCAGACTAAATAAATATTTTTAAATAAATTTCTATTGTGAGAATACAAACAATACCTACAGTCAACATTGCAATAAATCCAACTACAAAAGGTTTGTAACCCATACTTTTTACATCTTTAAGATCTGTTGACAATCCAATAGCTGCCATAGCCATAGTTAAAAAAACCTTAGAAAAAAATTTAATAAAGTTGATTGTTTCAACCCATATATCTTTATTATATTCAGTAAAGAGTTGATCACCTATATTTCTAAAAATAATCATTCCTACAAAACCTAAAACAAAATAAGGAAAAATGTTTATGATAGAGTAATTCTTTTCTTTAACTAAACCTCTATTATACAAAAAAGCAAAAAGAGGAATCATCACAATTAAAAAAGTGTTTCTAATGAGTTTAGTTACTGTTGCTATATTTAAAGTTTCAGGACTATTGAATTGTTGGTCGTATATTAAACCTGCTGCAGCAACTTGAGAAGTTTCATGAATTGCAGTCCCTAAAAAAAGACCAGCAAATAAAGAATTTCCCTCAAAATAAAAATTTGCAAAATATGGATACAACAACATAGACAATATTCCAAATAAGGTAATGTTAGCTACTGCATAGGATACTTCATTTTTATTCGCTTTAATTACAGGTGCTGTTGCCATGATTGCGGTTGTTCCACAAACTGTACTTCCTATTGATATTAAATAAGCCATCCTTGTAGGTATTTTGAATTTTTTTATTAAAAGTTTGATAATAACTAAAACACTTATGATACAAATTATTATTAATGGAATTGCAATTTTTCCAAATTCTATAAATTCAAATGGTTTTAATTGAATACCAAGACAAATAATTCCAAGCTTTAATATATATTCTTTGCAAAAATCTAAACCTTTTTGAAAACTTTCACGAATTTTAAAAAAGTTTCCAAAAAAAATTCCAAGAAGTATTGCTATCATTGCAGTTGAAATAGGACTTTTACTGTAACCTAAAATTTCAATCCCAATAATATTGTTGAACCCTTGTGAAAGAGAATAAAGAACAAAAGCAAGAATTATACCTGGTAAAATTACCAAATATTTTTTTAAAAACATTATATGTATTAATGATTAAGCACTTCTATAAAGTTTAGTCATTACGAATTCTTTATGACCTAAAGCTTCAGCGCAGGTTAGTCTTCCATTAGCAACTCTTAAAGTTGTTTCGATAAGTCTATCTCCCGCCTCAGATAAGTTCATCTCTCTTGAAAGAATTTTAGACACATCACAATCTATATGTTCACCCATTCCTTTAACTGTTAAAGGGTTTGCAGTTAATTTTACAACAGGTTCAATTGGGTTACCAACAATGTTTCCTTGTCCAGTTGGAAATAAATGAATATTAAATCCTGCTGCAGCTTGAAGTGTCACACATTCTGCTGCTGCTGATGATGTATCCATAAAATATAAACCTTTACCTTTTTTTGGTTCTTCTGCTGGCTCTAATACATCTACAAATTTACAACTACCAATTTTTTGAAAATTACCAAATGCTTTTTCTTCAATTGTAGTTAGACCACCAGCAATATTTCCAGCTGTTGGTTGACTTTCAGATAAATCATCTGTTGCTTCTTTTAAAATAAAATCATTGTAAGAACTCCAAGTTTTCATAAATTTATCTGAAGCTTCTTTTGTTGCTCCTCTCGTTGCGCAAACTTTTTCTGCTCCCGTAAGTTCTGAGGTTTCACCAAAGCATAAATGAACTCCTAATGGCTCAAGTTTATCCATCAAGTTTCCAACAGTCGGGTTTGACGCTAATCCAGATGTGGTATCAGATTCTCCACATTTAACTGAAATCCATAAATCACTTATAGGACATTCTTCTCTTTGTTTTTCAGAAGCCCACATTACAAACTCCTGTGCTTTTTTGGAGGCCTTCATTACAGTTCCAATATCTCCTGTTCGTTCTATATGAAAACCTTCGACTGGTTTTCCAGTTTTTGCAATTCCATCAACAATCTTTTTTGTCCATTTAGGTTCAATTCCTATTACAATTACAGCAGCAACATTTGGATTACTTCCTGTGCCTATCATTGTTCTAAAGTGTAGTTCTAAGTCTGCACCAAACTGAAGTCTGCCATAAGAATGAGGGAGTGCAATAGTACCTTTAATATTGTTAGCCACTGCTTCAGCGCATGCATTAGAGATATCATCTACAGGAAGAATAATTACGTGATTTCTAGTTCCTGCTCTACCATTCTCTCTTTTATAACCTAAAAAACTTTTTGGTATTTCCATACAATTACCACTTTTTTGTTTTAACATTATGAACATGAACATGTTCACCTTTTTTGATTGATTTAACTACTTTACCAATATCATGTCCATATTTAAGTATTGTGTCTCCTTCTTTTAAGTCAACCATAGCAATTTTGTGACCTAGAGGAATTTCATCCATTGATTGAATATTTGTAGAGCTATCATTTTCCATGATCCAGCAACTACAATCCTGTTTAGGTGTGATTTTTTCAATAACAACTACTCCCACATTATCCTTTTGATCGTGGATTATGATGTCTGTAGCCATATGGTGTCGATTTGTTTGTTTGAAATTTTTCAAAACTTATATATTAATCCAAAAAATTAACAATTAATTTTTAAAAATATTATAATACTTACTAATTTAGAAAGGTTCTATTAATGACAAAAATGACAACAGAGGAAGCTTTTGTAAAAGTTTTACAAATGCATGGTATTGAGCATTCATTTGGAATTATAGGATCTGCTTTTATGCCAATTTCAGATATTTTTCCTGATGCAGGAATTACATTTTGGGACGTGGCCCACGAAACAAATGGTGGTCTAATTGCTGATGGATATACTAGAGCCACTGGTAAAATGTGTATGGTTATAGCTCAAAATGGACCTGGTATTACAGGTTTAGTTACTCCAATTAAAACTGCTTACTGGAACCACACTCCATTATTATTAGTGACACCTCAAGCTGCAAACAAAACTATGGGACAAGGTGGTTTTCAAGAAGTTGAACAAATGAATTTATTTAAAGATATGGTTTGCTATCAAGAAGAAGTAAGGGATCCATCAAGAATGGCTGAAGTTTTAAATAGAGTTATTGAAAAAGCGATTAGAGGTTCTGCCCCTGCACAAATTAATGTTCCTAGAGATTATTGGACACAAGTAATTGATATTGAACTTCCTCCAATCGTAAGATTAGAAAGACAAGCAGGTGGAGTTGATGCAATTAAAAAAGCTGCAGACTTATTATCTAAGGCAAAGTTTCCAGTAATATTATCTGGGGCAGGTGTTGTAATAGGTGGGGCTATTGAAGAATGTAAAAAATTGGCAGAAAAATTAGATGCACCAGTGTGTTCAGGATATCAACACAACGACAGTTTCCCAGGAAGTCATCCATTAGCTGCAGGACCATTAGGATATAACGGATCAAAAGCTGGGATGGAATTAATTTCAAAAGCAGATGTTGTTTTAGCACTAGGTACAAGATTAAATCCTTTTTCAACTTTACCCGGATATGGAATAGATTATTGGCCGAAGAATGCCAGTATTATTCAAGTAGATATGAATTCTGATAGAATTGGTTTAACAAAGAAAGTTACAGTAGGAATATGTGGAGATGCAAAATTAGTTGCTCAACAAATTCTAGACCAACTTTCTCCAACAGCAGGTGATACTGATAGACAAAAAAGAAAAGATATTATTCATCAAACTAAGTCGGCTTGGTTACAAAAATTATCAAGTCTTGATCATGAAGATGATGACGAAGGTACTGTTTGGAACAAAGAAGCTAGAGAAAGAGACTCTGACAGAATGTCCCCAAGACAAGCATGGAGAGCAATTCAAGCTGGTATGCCAGATGATGTTATTATTTCAAGCGACATTGGAAATAATTGTGCAATAGGTAATGCATATCCAACTTTTGAAAAGCCAAGAAAATATTTAGCTCCAGGTTTATTCGGTCCTTGTGGTTATGGCTTTCCATCTATTTTGGGTGCTAAAATTGGATGTCCTGATACTCCAGTTATTGGTTTTGCAGGAGATGGTGCTTTTGGAATAAGCATGAATGAAATGAGTTCTTGTGCAAGAGAAGAGTGGCCTGCAATATCTATGGTTATCTTTAGAAATTATCAATGGGGTGCAGAAAAAAGAAATACTACTTTATGGTTTGAAGATAATTTTGTGGGGACAGAGCTCGATCCTGAATTAAGTTATGCAAAAGTGGCTGATGCTTGTGGTTTAAAGGGAGTAACAGTTAAAACTATGGAAGAAACAACAGCAGCTATAAAACAATCTTGTGAAGATCAAAAAAAAGGAATTACTACATTTATCGAAGTAATTTTGAATCAAGAGCTTGGTGAGCCATTTAGAAGAGACGCAATGAAGAAACCAGTTAAGGTAGCAGGCATTAAAAAAGAGGATATGAAAAAACAACCCTCTTTGATATCTTAAGATCTATTGATTAATAAGTAGTATATTCTTTAATTTCTTTGATTGCAGAACCTGTGTAATTGTTAATTTCTAATTTAATTTTAGCACGGTCATCATTTAAAAAATGAACATCTCTTGAAAGTTTAATAAATTTTTCCCCAAAATCTTTAACTTTTTCACATTGTCTCTTATCATCTTCAATAACCCATAGTTTAGCATTTATATCTTTTAATGACTGAAATAAATCCTTAATCTTATCGTCAGATTTTACATTATCATCCAATTGTTTTTTTAATATTGAATGTTCGTTTGATATAAATCTAAGTTTTTCTGGATCTTTAATTTTTTCTTGTTTGATTTCCAAAATTGAAATCTTATCTAAAAGCTCTCCAATAGATACCTCTACTATAATTTTATTCATAAAATATAATACTGTGTTATCTTGTTACAAATATGTCTAATATTTTAATTATTAAACATGGCTCTTTAGGAGATATAGCTCAAGCAAGTGGGGCAATTCAAGATATATCTGAAAACCATAAAAATGATCAAATTTATTTATTAACAACGAAACCTTATAGTGAATTATTTAAGAAGAATCCTTTCATTCATGAAGTAATTATAGACAAAAGGTTACCTAAATATAATTTGATTTATTTGTATTTTTTAATGAGAGAAATTAAAAAATATAAGTTTTCCAAAATTTTTGATCTTCAAAATTCATCTAGAACAAATTTTTATAAAAATATTCTTTTTCCAAAAGCAAAAAAAGAAACATGGTCAAGCTCTATTACAACTTTACCTGAAGTGATAAATAAAAAAGAATTTGATAAACATTCTGTTTTAGATAGATTTAATCATCAATTACAAACCTCAGGATTAAAAACTTCCCATACATTAAATCCAGATTTTAGTTGGGCTTGTTCTGATGCTAGTGAAATCAAAAATTATTTCAGGTTAAATAAATTTATTTTGTTATTTCCTTTTTGCTCACCTCATTTAAATATTAAAAAATGGCCTTATTATAATGATCTTATAAAACTTATTTTAGATAAATTTGGTGATGAGTATAAAATTGTTACTGCTCCAGGTTCTTCAGAAATAAATGATGCTAAAGAAATTAATGCACAAACTTTATTAGATAATGGTAGAGCTCTTGATATTTCTCAATTAACTTCAATAATTAAAGCTAGCTCTTTCGTTATAGCAAATGATACAGGGCCTGCCCACATTGCAGCTCACGTAGGAGCTAAAGGTTTAACTTTATTTGGAAAACATACAACAGCCTATAAAGTTAGTATTGAAAGAGAAAACTTTAAAGCAATAGAAGTAGGGGATTTAAATAATTTAAGTGCTGAAAAAGTTTTTGAAAGATTAACTAATTCTTTAACTTAGTTTTTAAAAAAAGAGATCTTAATTAAGAATTTTTTCATATTCTTTTAATATTTTTTCCCAGTCAAATTTAGAGACATATTTTTTTGCATTTTTACCCATTTCCAGATATTTTTTATTATCAATCATTGAATTTAAAGATGAATAAATTTGATCTAGATTATTACCGTCACAAATCAATCCTGTTTCATCATGCTTAATTGCATCAGAAGCACCTCCATCTTTTCCACCCAATGAGGGAATTCCATATTGTGCAGCTTCTACATAAGCTATACCGAAACCTTCAACAGAAGCTTTGTGAATTACTGAAGGCATAACAAATATATTTGACTTTGCTACTAATGCATTTTTAAGATCATTACTAATATCTTTGAAAAACATAACTTGAGAACCTAAATCAAGTTCTTGAACTAATTTTTTTAAATTTTCCTCCTCATCACCATAACCAATACAAATATAAACAATATCAGGGTACAACTGTTTTAAATTTCTAAGCGCCATCATTACTTTTTCGTGATTTTTTCTTTTATCAAATCTAGAAACAGTGATTAAACGTGGTGTCTTTGTTTTGAGTAAGCTCTCAACTTTTTCTAAAGATTTTTTATTTAACTCCTCAGTAGGTTTTACACCTGGATTAATCACTAAAACTCTATCCGCTATTACTCCATTATTTATAGCGAGGTTTTTTGTATACGTTGAATTAGCTATCACTTTTTCAACATTATTAAGAACTTTAAGAGCTCTATTGTTTAAAGAGGAGCCTTTAGGATGATTAATTTCCTTTCCATGAATTAAACAGTATTTTTTTTTATCTGTTTTTACTAATTCTAAACTCTTCCAGTGATCAGCTATAATTCCTTTAATCTTATTTTTTTTTAAAAATTCGTTTATTAATTGTGCTTTTCTTATTTTTCTTAAAAATTTAATACCCCCAACTCTCTCAATTGAAAAGTTTTCTTTATTATCAAATTCTTTATGGTTTTCTTGATAGTCTGCAAAAACTTTTATCATAAAGTTTTTAGACATTTCTTTTGTTAAGCCCCACATTAAACTTTGCATTCCACCTAACTCGGGTGGAAAGGCTCTAGTTACAATAAGGTACATTAACTATTGTTTCCACTTAATACCACAACCAACACTAGGTATTTGATTTTCAGGTCCTTTTCCAGTTTCTGCAATTAATTTCATGGCCTTTAATAAATCACTCTCTCCACTTCTAACTGGAACTAAGTTTTTAAGTTCTCTTAATCTACCCCTGTACTGAAGCTCTAAATCTTTATTATAACCAAAAAAATCTGGTGTACATACCGCATCATATATTTTAGCAATTTCTTGAGTTTCATCATTTAAGTAAGGAAAACCAAAATGATTTTTTTTCGCAAATTCAATCATATTATCAAAAGAGTCTTCTGGATAATTTTCAGCATCATTGGCGCATATAGCTACAGAATTTACTCCGATTTTACTTAATTCATTACAATCCTCAACAAAGTCTTTTGTTACGGCTTTAACATATGGACAATGATTGCAGATAAACATAATCAAAGTTCCTTTTTCTCCCTTTACATCATTTAATGAAACAAATTTATTCTCTGTTGATTTAAGCTTGAAGTAGTAGGCATTTTGCCCAAAATCACATATTGGAGTTTTTATTGGCATAATGTATTAATATATAAATTATGTTTTATGATTTAAAAGATAAAAAACCAAAAAACTCTGGCGAAAATTGGGTAGCGCCAAATGCAGTTGTTATAGGAGATATAACATTAGATAAAAATACTAGTATTTGGTTTAATGCTACTCTTAGAGGAGATATTGAAAATATCCATATAGGCGAGGGGTCAAATGTGCAAGATGGATGTGTTTTGCACACTGATCCAGGTTATCCTATTAAAGTAGGAAAAGATGTAACTGTTGGACATATGGTTATGCTCCATGGCTGCACTATAGGAGACAATAGTTTAATAGGGATTGGTGCTGTAATTTTAAATAACGCCAAGATAGGAAAAAACTGTATCATTGGTGCTAAAGCCTTAATCACTGAAAATAAAGAAATTCCCGATAACTCGTTAGTTATTGGTGCTCCTGGTAAAGTTGTAAGAGAAATTACAGAAGAAGAAAAAAAAGCTGTATTTGAAAATACTAAACACTATCAAGATAATTGGAAAAAATATTCTAAATCTATATTTTAATTTAATGAAAAAAATTTTTCTTACATTACTGATAACTTTATTTACTTCATCACTTTTTGCTGCTCCAATAGAATCTCCTTTAGATAAATTATTCAAATATTTTAAAAATGGCCAAATGATTAAAATAAATTCATATAACGCAAAAAATTACATGGAGATTAAAGATGGGACTTATAAAAAATCACCGTTAGAAATAGAAGCATTTATAGCATATCCAAAAAAAGGCGAAGGACCTTTCCCTTTAGTAATGTTTGCTCATGCGAGTGGTGGTCCACTTTTATTTACTAATAAATGGTTTCAGTTCAATAGACTAGCTGCCAAATCTTTACAGAGAAAAGGAATTGCAGTTATGTTTATAGATAATTTTGCCCCTCGAGGAACTTATACAACTCATGCAAATCAACAAAAGGTCCCACATTGGTCTACTTTTATTGATACTTTTATGGCTCTTGAACACGTATCTAAAGATCCTAAAATAAATATTAATAAAGTGGGAATAACAGGTTGGTCAAGAGGAGGTGCAATCTCTATTATGGCTTCAGAAAAAAAGTTAAGAGATGCACTTATTGATAAAAATTTATTTTTTGCTGCTGCTCAACCAAGGTCGCCACCATGTTGGAGCATCGGAATGTTTAAAAATCCCACACCAACACCAGAAACAAAAACTTGGATGGTATTAGGTGGTGCTGACAATTATACAGCAGCAGAACCATGTGTTGAACTTGGTAAAAAAATTAAAGCTAATGGTGGAAATATAGAAGTTACAGTTAAAAAAGGTTGGCATCATGGTTTTACAGCTAACTATGAAAGAGAATGGGAAAAAGACGGAATGGTATTTACTAATTGTCCAGGTTTTTTCACTAATGATGATGGAACAACGAGTTCAACTGATCCCAATTATAAATGGGCCAAAGCATGGTGGATGGACAGTTGTATAAAATGGGGTGCACATGTTGGAGGGGATAAAGGTAAAATTTTTAAATCACAATTTGTAAAATTTTTTAAAAAGGAACTTCTTAATTAATATGCCAACATATACAGTCACAAATTCAAACTTTAATTTATCCTCAAGACAACAAAAAAAATTAGCAGAGGGTATAACTAAAGCTCATAATGTAGTAACTGGTGCGAATACTTATTTTGCTCAAGTAATATTTAATAAAACAAAAAAAAATAATCATTTTATGGGTGGAAAAAAAGTAAGAGAACCCTCATTATTTTTACTTGGTCAAATTAGAGCAGGTCGATCAAAAGAGGTCAAAGACGAATTAATTTCAGATTTAAAACATGTATTAATAAAAAATTCCAAATTAGATGAAACCCAAGTTTGGGTTTATATTAATGATCTTCCCCCATCTCAAATGATTGAATATGGGGCTGTCTTACCAGACTCTGGCAAAGAGAAAGAGTGGTTCGCAAATTTACCAGTTAAATTAAAGAAAAAATTAGCAGCTATTGAAAAATAGTTTAAGGAACTAACCATTCACTTTTGTTTGTTTCTAAATCAAACTTAGCTCTTCGATGTCCTTTAGCAGCAAGATATAGCCATTCTATAGATTTTATTTTGCATTTAATTACAGTAAAATTTTTATAACCATCTTCACTTTGTTCCATTGTGTAATCAAAATCTTCCAATTTAGATATCATTCCAGAAGTTGGTTTTTCTGATGCAGTTCCTGGGGGACTATCAGTTAAATAACAACGTCTGCTTATATGTTGAGTTTTTTTCCAAGACTCTTCAGTTGTAGAATTTTGATTATTAACTTCACATTCTACTTTTACTCTAAGCTGTATCTTTTCTTCTTTATCGTAGAAAACTAGAGAGGCATTCTTATTTTTTTTTAAAATGTTCACCTTTGGAGATCTTAAATCAGTATGAAATTGTAATAAATTATTTGCTCTATCTGATTTACGCAAAACAACAATCCTACCATCAACTTTATCTTGATAAGCACAAATGAAAACAGGTATTCTAAACTGTGAACCTCTATTAGTTATTGCATCATCTAACATAGACCAATACTTGTTCTGAATTTCTTTGAAATTTTCATAGTATGCTGGCTGCATACGTGTCTACTTTCTAAATCTTTTGATCAAGCTAGATGTATCCCAACGATTTCCACCCATACCCTGAACTTCACCATAATACTTATCAACTAATTCAGTTACAGGTAATAGTGAACCATTATTTTTAGCCTCTTCCATTGCAATCTTAAGATCTTTTCTCATCCAATCTACAGCAAAACCAAAATCAAACTTATCATCAATCATAGTTTTGTATCTATTTTCCATCTGCCAGGATTGAGCAGCACCTTTTGAAATTACTTCAATGACATCTTCCATGTTCAATCCAGCCTTCATTCCAAAGTTAATAGCTTCAGATAAACCTTGAACTAATCCTGCAATACAAATTTGGTTTACCATTTTGGCTAGCTGTCCGTTACCTGGACCACCTAGTAATTTCATTTTTTTACTGTAACAATCTATTTTATCTTTTGCTTTGTCAAAGTTAGCTTGATCTCCACCAATCATAACAGTAAGGGCACCATTTTCTGCACCAGCTTGTCCACCAGATACAGGGGCATCTAAAGAACCAAAACCATTTTTTTTTGCATATTCATGAATTTCTCTAGCTATTGTTGCAGAGGCAGTAGTATTGTCTACATAAACAGATCCTTTTTTAATAGTTTTAAAAATACCATTGTCACCAAAAGTAACTTCTCTTAAATCATTGTCGTTTCCAACACAGGTAAAAATATATTCAGCATCTTTTGCAGCTTCAGCAGGTGTTTCAGCTATTTTGCCTTTGTATTCACCCACCCATTTTTCAGCTTTAGATTTAGTTCTATTAAAAACAGTTACATTGTGTCCAGCTTTTGATATATAACCAGCCATTGGATAGCCCATAACACCAAGACCTATGAAAGCAACATTACAAGTCATAATTTTTTTATATGTTTAAGAGTTTAAGTTTAAAAGTAATTATATTTGGTTTTATATTTACATTTTTTTCAAGTTTTGGACAGAGTTTTTTTCTTGGTCTATTTAATTCAAGCATACGTGATACACTTTCTATTACACAGGGACAATTTGGATCAATTTATGCAACTGCAACATTACTCAGTAGCTTTCTTTTAATATGGGTTGGAAAAAAAATTGATGATATTAATATTTTCAAATTTGCTTTTTTTGTAACATTACTTCTTTCTTTTTCATGTTTTTTCTTTTCTAAAATATCATCAGTTACATTTTTATTTGTTGCTATATTTCTAATGAGATTTTCAGGGCAGGGGATGATGTCTCATACTGCAACTACTACTATCTCAAGATACTTTACAAAATCTAGAGGCAAAGCTTTAAGCACTGGTTGGTTTGGTCTTTCAACTGCAGAATTTATTTTACCGATCTTAATTGTATACTTATTAACCATCACAAGTTGGCAAAATATTTGGATTTCAGTATCAATATTAGTTTTAATATTTTTACCAATAACTTCTTATACTCTAATTAAAAATTTGAATTTTGATTCAAGAGAAGAAGTGAAAGAGACAGAACATAAAGAAAAAGATATTTTTCAGTGGAAAAGAATTGAAGTATTAAAAGATTATAGATTTTACATTATTTGTCTAAATATGTTGGCAATGCCATGGATTGCTACAGGAGTATTCGTATATCAATCATTTATTACTGAGTCTAAAGATTGGGGAACTTTTGTTATTGCCCAATCATTTATGGTTTACTCAATTTTATCTGTGGTGACTTTATTAATCTCTGGCTTTTTAATTGATAAGTTTACCAGTAGAAAGTTACTTATTTTCATGAATATTCCATTACTGTTGTCTACTGTAGTCCTAATTTTTTTTGACTCCTCTATGACATCATTTATATTTTTAGGTTTAATTGGTATTTCAAATGGACTGGCTAACGTTTTGGGATCTTCTACTTGGGCAGAAATTTATGGGGTAAAGCATATTGGATCCATTAAAGCTCTTTCTACTGCATTAATGGTTTTTTCTACTGCTTTTGGAACCGCTTTATTTGGTCTTTTAATTGATCAAGGATATTCTATTGAGCAGATTGCTTCTATATCTTTTGTTTATATATTTATTTCAATTTTACTTCTCTTTTTTGTTAGAAATAAGCTAAATCCCAAATATATATAAAAATTCTCCTTGATTTTTTAAACTTCACTGTATAGATACTGCGCATGGCGAGAGTTACCGTAGAAGATTGTATCGATAAAGTTGACAGCCCTTATGAATTAGTTCTTGTTGCAAAAGAAAGAGCAACTCAACTTAACACTGGAATTGAACCAACTTTAGATAGAGATAACGATAAAAATACTGTTATAGCATTAAGAGAAATTGCACAGGAAAATATTAAAGTTCCAGACTTAACTGAAACTGCGGTTTACAAGTTAAGAAAACATGTTGAACAGGTTGATGACGGAGCAGAAGCTGATGAAGATATAGGTGATGATTTTGAAAGTTTATATAAAGGTGAAATTTCAAAAAGTGGAACACCAATTCTGCCATCTAAAAGAGCTAGAAAAGCTCCAGAAAAAATTCAAGTATCTGAAGATGACTTAGCAGAATTATCTGAGGCAGCTCAACCAACTGTAGAAGATGCTGTATCAGATGAATCTGAAAATGATGAAGATGTTTCTCTAGATCAAATTTCTGAGTCAGAAGAACAAGTTACAGAAACTAACTCTGACGAAACAGAAACAAATTAATTAAATTCTTTTAAAATTTTTTCTCTGTGCTCATCTAAATCTGGAATATCACCTCTAGTTTTTTCATCTTTGTAAGTTGACATTTTAATTGGATTACCTGCTAATTTAAAATCTCCAATGATTTTATGGTAAGCTTTAACAATCATGTTTCTTGAGTCTATTTGAGGATTTTCAACAGCTTCTTTGATATTAAATATTGGACCACAAGGAATTTTCTCTTTTTCCATATCTTTAACCCATTCATTAGTTTTTCTTGAAGATAATTTATTTTCTAAAATTTTTTTAAGTTCATCCATATTTTGAGCTCTTGAGGAATTATCAGAAAATTTTGGATCTTGAATTAATTCTGTTAATTTTAAAAGAGTACAAAGTTTTTCAAATAGTTTGTCGTTACCAGCAGCAATAATTATATAGCTATCTTGAGTTTTGAATGCCTCAAATGGTGCAATTGATGGATGTCGAGACCCCATTGGCTTTGGAATTTCATTTTTTGCGAGATAACGAGCTATAGCATTTTCTAAAATAGCTATCTGACAATCAAGCATAGAAACATCTATGTACATACCTTTGCCTGTTTTTTGTCTATCATAAAGTGCAGCATTAATTCCAATTGTTGTAAATAAACCTGCTGTAATATCTCCAATAGATGTTCCAACTCTTGTGGGTTCAGAGTTAGGTTGCCCTGTTACACTCATTAAACCACCCATACCTTGCACAACCATATCATAAGCAGGTAATTCTTTTAAAGGACCTGTTTGTCCAAAACCAGAGGCAGAAGCATAAATTAATTTTGGATATTTCTTATTAACATCTTCCCAACCATATCCCCATTTTTCCAAAGTACCAGGTTTAAAGTTTTCAACTAAAATATCTGCTTTAGATAAAATTTTATCAAATATTTTTTTATCATCTTCATTTTTTAAATTCAGTGCAATGCTTTCTTTGCCTCTATTGAGAGACATAAAGTAAGCAGAATAATCTTTAATAAATGGACCAAATTTTCTAGAGTCGTCTCCAATTTCTGGTGCCTCAACCTTTATTACTCTTGCACCAAGGTCAGACAATATCATCGTGCAGTAGGGACCTACTAATACTCTCGTTAAATCAACAACTAAAAGGTTTTTTAAAGGTCCATCCATAGATTTCTGTTTATTAAAAGTTCTTTTGCCGGCTTGACTCTTATTAATAAGTTCACTTTAATTGAAATATTAAAAATAACAATAGAGGGAAAAAATAATGTTAAAAAAAATATCTTTATATTTAACTTCATTAGTTTTTGTTTTTACTACTGTTGGTTCTGCTTTTGCGGTTACACTAAAAGCTAGTCACCAATGGCCTGGAACTCCAAGAGCTGATGGATCATTCGACCCACGTCACGAAATGGTTCAAATCATTGCTGACGAGGTTAAAAAAGCAAATGTTGGAATAGATATCAGAATTTATCCAGCTAAATCTTTGTATAAACCTAAAGAACAGTGGAAGCCAATGACAACTGGTCAATTGGACATTTCTGCATTCCCATTAGCTTATGCATCAAAGTTTCATCCTGAGTTTGACGCTACGTTAATGCCAGGAACTGTTAAAAACCACGATCATGCATTAAGATTCAATAAAGGTCCAATGATGACTGAAATTAAAAATATAATTAATAATGCTGGTGTTGTAGTTTTATCTGATGCTTGGTTAGGTGGTGGTTTTGCCTCAAAAACAAAATGTATTAAAAATCCTAGCGATGCAAAAGGACAAGTCATGAGAGCTGCTGGAAAAGCATTTAACCAAATGTTAGAAGCTGCAGGAGCAGGTATTCAAAGTATGCCATCATCTGAAATTTATACTGGGTTACAAACTGGTGTATTAACAGGTGCAAATACTAGTTCAGGAAGTTTTGTTAGTTACAAAATATATGAACAAGTTTCATGTGCAACTCCTCCAGGAAAATTTGGTTTATGGTTTATGTATGAACCAATTCTAATGTCTAAAAAGTCTTTTGATGCATTAAATTCTAAGCAACAAAAAGCTTTAATGAAAGCTGGAAAAGTAGCTGAAAAATACATGACAGCACAAGTAGAAAACTTAGATAAAAAGTTTGAAGATGCTTACAAAGCAGCTGGTGTTAAGTTAGTGTATATGAATGAAAAAGATCATGCTGCATGGGTTGAGATTGCTAAAAAATCTTCCCACAAGGCATTTGCTGATAAAGTTCCAGGTGGCGATAAGCTAATGGAAATGGCTTTAGCAGTTAAATAAAATAATATATAAAGAACCCCTATTTATTCTTTTAAGTAGGGGTTTTTTTATGAAAAAAAGATATCTTAAATTTTGTGATTATGTTGCAAAAGCTTGCGGAGCATTTGCAGTTTTAGCTTTGCTTTTATCAATTTTAGTGATTGTAGAACTTGTATTTGAAAGATATTTTTTTCAAAGAGCAATTACTTGGCAAACAGAACTTGTTACAATGCTTTTAGTGGCTTCCACTTTTATAGGAAGCGCTTACGTTCTTAGTGAAAAAGCTCATGTTAGCATGGAATGGATATATGATTTTTTATCAAAAAAAAATGTAGTCAGATTAAAAATTTTTACATCTCTTTTAAGTTTATTATTTTTTTTGATTTTATTTTATTTTGGTTTTTTAATGGTTGAAGAGGCATTTACAAAAAATTATTCAACAGGAACAGTTTGGGATCCACCATTGTGGATACCTTATTCCTCAATGATGTTAGGTGCTATATTGATGATATTACAATACATAGCTGAAATTATTAAATTAACTGATGAAAAGGATTTTAATTAATGGATCCATTAATAATTGCAATAATAGTAGCAGTTTTTACTTTGATAGTCCTTTTTTCAGGAATACCCATAGCTTTTGGTCTAAGTTTTGTATCAATAGTTCTTTTAGTATCATTTGAAGGTTTTCAAATGTTAGATGTGTTTGCAGAAACATTTTATGCTGGATTGAATTCATTTGTTTTGCTTTCGATACCAATGTTCATTTTAATGGGGATGGCGGTTGCCAATTCTCCAGCAGGAAAAGATTTATATACAGGTTTAGATAGGTGGCTTTGGAGAGTTCCAGGAGGGTTGGTTATTTCAAATATAGGTGCTTGTTCAATTTTTGCAGCTTTGAGTGGTTCTAGTCCCGCGACTTGTGCAGCAATTGGAACAATGGGAATTCCTGAGATGCGAAAAAGAGGATACTCTGATCAAATAGCTACAGGTACTATTGCTGCTGGAGGAACATTGGGGGTGTTAATTCCTCCAAGTATTGTCTTAATTGTTTATGGTATTGCAACGGGTACTTCAATTGGAAGATTATTCTTATGTGGGCTTGTACCTGGCTTTATGTTAGCAGGAATGTTTGCTGTATGGGCCCTCATACACAGTTATTTTATTGATAAAGACTCTGCTAAAGCATTAAAAAATAGAACACCTCCAACTTTAAAAGAAAAACTTGAAGTATTACCAAGAATTTTTCCTTTTCTAGCTATTATAGTTGGTGTTTTATATGTTTTATATGGAGGTGTCGCAACACCATCTGAAGCTTCAGGTGTTGGAGCATTTCTTGTTTTCGTATTAATCGCTGTCGTTTACAAAATTTATCAACCAAAAAAAATATGGAACATTGTTAAAGTTTCAATGAAAGAAAGTGTAATGATTATGTTCATCATTGCTGCTTCTTATCTTTTTGCATTTACTCTTTCACAACTTTACGTAACACAGTCTTTAGCTCAGAGCATGGTAGAATTAAGCTCAAATAAGTGGGTTGTATTTATTTTAATCAACATATTTCTTTTAATAGCTGGTTTCTTTTTACCTCCAGTTGCTGTGATTGTAATGACCTCAGCAATATTATTACCAGTTATAACAACCTTAGGGTTTGACCCTTATTGGTTTGCAATTGTATTTACTATCAACATGGAGATAGGATTAATCACACCACCTGTGGGATTAAATCTTTATATAATTAAAGGAATTACCCCAGATGTAAGTTTGTCAGAAATTCTAAAAGGATCTATACCGTTCATGATTATCATGGCTTTAGCTATATTAATCCTGTGTATTTTTCCAGAAATAGTGACATGGCTTCCAGATAAAATAATGGGTAAACCTCTTGGATACTAAAAAAAGAATTAATAGAAAAGTTTCAGTAGCTCCGATGATGGATTGTACTGATAGACACGATCGTTTCTTTTTAAGATTAATGAGCAAAAATGTGATGCTCTATTCTGAAATGGTAGCTACTAAATCTGCAATTCATGGTGATAGAAAAAGAATTTTATCTTACAGTCCAGAAGAAAAACCATTAGCCTTACAAGTAGGAGGATCAGATAAAAATGAATTAGCAGAAGTGGCTAAAATTGCTGAGGACATGGGATATGATGAAATTAATATTAATTTAGGCTGTCCTAGTAAAAAAGTTCAAAAGAATATGTTTGGTGCATGTTTAATGAAAGAGCCAGACTTAGTAGCTGAATGTATAAATTCAATGGTAAATGCATGTAAAATTCCTGTAACAGCAAAAACTAGAATTGGTTTTGATGACACAGAAGAATTCGACTATCTAAATAATTTTATTCATAAAATGCGAGATGCAGGATCAAAAACATTCATTTTACATGCAAGAAAAGCTATGCTTTCTGGTTTATCTCCAAAACAAAATTTAAATATACCTAAATTAAATTATGACATGGTTTACAATATTAAAAAAGAGAACACAGATTTAGAAATAATTATTAACGGTGGTATCACAAAAGTTGATGAAATTAATAATCATTTAAATTTTTGTGATGGGGTTATGATAGGTAGATCGATTTATCAAAACCCTTATTCTTTAATTGAAATTGAAAAAGAAATATTTAAAACCACAGACAATCCATCTCGGGAACAAGTAGCAGAAAAACTTTTAGAATATTTAGATAAAGAAGTTAAATTGGGGACTAAGGTAAATCACATAATGAGACATACTGTTGGACTATATCATGGTCAAGTGGGATCAAAGGAATGGAAAAGATATTTAAGTGATAATATGATGGCAAGAGACTCAGATTTTCAAAAAGCAAAACATATTATGACAATTGTTCAAAATAACGAAAAAGCTAATCAAGTTAGCTCTTAAATGGAAATATTAAATTCATCTGAATTAATTAACTTATTAATTGTTCTAGCATCTGCAGCAGCAGTTGCTGGTTTTATGGCAGGGTTACTTGGCGTAGGAGGAGGAATTATAATGGTGCCAGCATTGTATTATGCTTTTACAGTTTTAGATTTTGATATTGTAACACGTATGCATCTATCGGTTGGAACATCTTTAGCAATTATTATACCTACTTCTATTATCTCAACCAAAACACATATGGAATATGATGCAGTTGATTTCAAAATGGTAAAATCATTTGGTATTTTTATTCTTCTTGGTGTAATTGCTGGAACTTTTTTGGCAGTAAATTTAAAAACACCAGCTTTGGTTTTATTTTTTTCAATATTTGCATTTATTGTAGGTCTATTTTTTATTTTTGTAAGAGAAAAACTTATGGAAAATCCAAAAAAAATATCTGATTTAATAAAAAATATTTCTGGAATAATAATTGGTTTTATTTCAGTGCCACTTGGAATTGGTGGTGGTTCTTTGATGGTTCCTTTTATGAGAACTTTTGGATATGACATAAGAAAATCAATAGGTACTGCTGCTGCAGTAGGGTTTTTGATTGCTGTAAGTGGAACTATTACAATGATCACTGGAGGAAAAATAATTGATAATATTAATACTCCTTTTAGTGTTGGATATATAAATTTATTAGGTTTTATAGTGTTTGTTCCTGTGACGATGATTATGGCTAGAATTGGTGCTAAAGCAGTGTATAAAATTAACAAAAAATTATTAAGTAAGATATTTGGGTCTTTTCTGATTATAGTTTCAATAAGATCTTTTTTTGAATACTTATCAATTAATTAATAATTTTGATAAAGATTTTTTATGTTTAATTTAAAAGAAATTATTTCATCAATTGCTGACGTAGGTCAAAAATTATTCAAAAAAAGTGTAGTTAAAAAAAATGATTTAGAATCAATTATTTCATTATGTGACGATCTAATTTCAAATAAAGGAGCTGCATTTGGTATTACTGTTGCAAGAGATATTACTGACTTATATCAAACATTAAGTCCTGAAAAAAAACTTTTATTTTTTAAAAAGATAAATGAAAAATTTAGACCTAACCACACCAAAGTAACTGAAGCTATAGATCTTTATAAAGCAGAACAAAATGATAAGAATCTATTTAAATTGTTTATTACATCTGAAGGTCAAAGAAGAGAATTATTTAGAAGAATGAATATGTCACCTAATGGGATTTCAACAATAGTGTCTCTAAGAGAAGACCTTCTGAAAATACTAAATGAGAACAAAGAATTAAAATCATTAGATAATGATCTAAGAGAATTGTTTAAATCTTGGTTTAATCCTGGATTTTTAAAACTTGCTAAGATTACTTGGGATACAAAAGCAGCAGTATTAGAAAAAATAATTCAATATGAAAGAGTTCACAAAATAAAAGATATGAATGAACTTAAAAGAAGGCTTGGAGAGGATAGAAGGTTTTTTTCTTATTTTCATCCAGCGCTTGATGACGAACCGATAATATTTGTACAAGTGGCACTTACTAATGGTTTAGGAAAATCAATTCAAGAAATAATGAAACCAAGTACAGAAGGTGCAAAAAAATATGATACAGCAACTTTTTATTCTATAAGTAATTGTCAAGAAGGACTTTCAAGGGTTACACTTGGAAATTTTTTGATTAAAAGAGTTGTCTACGAAATTCAGGAAGAATTACCAAATATAAAAAATTTCGGAACTCTTTCCCCAATTCCAGGTTTTAGAGACTGGTTTACTACTTTAGATGAAAAAATAATTCAAAATATTCTAGGAAAAATACCTTACAGCAATGTTGCGTTTTTAAAATCTACAGACTTAAAAGTTGGAGATGGACGAATAGTATCAAATAAACATGCAATAATTAAATTAGTTGCCCATTATTTAATTAATGAAAAAAATAAAAAGGGTCTTCCAATTAACGATGTTTGTAGGTTTCACTTAGGCAATGGAGCAATTATTGATGATATAAATATTAATGCAAACGTTTCAGAGGTTGGATTAAATAGATCTTTTGGTGTAATGGTAAATTATCTTTATGAACTTAAAAATATTGAAAAAAATCATGAAGACTACATAAATAACAAAAAAATAATTATTTCAGATCAATTAAAGAAAAAATTATAAAATTATTCTTTATCTGTTCCCCATTTTACTTTGTTCCACGCTCTTTCATGAAAGTAGTAAAAAAAAAGAGGGATTATAGAGCCAATACCTAATATACCTGCTATTTTAATAGATCCTGTAAAAATATAGCCAAATAACATCCAATATAAAAATATTAAAAATCTCCAAGAAAATGTTTTAGCAACTGATCTGATTTTTTTATCTGCCATTAAAAAAGCTATATCTTTTAGAAAGAGGGTTGGGGTGGTTTCAGTCTCCCTCTACCACCCTTAGTTAAAAATTTAAGCGATTCTCGTCAATATTCAAAACTCTTAATAATTGAAAATGAAAGTTTTATTATTTTAATTAAAATTTTTAAGGTAAGGGTTCTGGCTCTATTACATCAGATATTTCAATTTTTGAAATTTTATAAGCAACTAATACTAGGGGATTTCTATCATTGGTTGATAAATCAGATGTTAATGAATTCATTTCCTGAAAATTATTTTGGTTCTCTTTTCTCATTTTATCAATAATTCTATTACCACCATAAGATAAAGATGCTTGATAAACACTACCAGTTTTAGCTCCAGTAAATATTGGCCCTAAAAACGCAGAAGTAGGAGTAGTGCAATTAGATAAGAGTAAAATACAAGCTAATATAAATAAATTTTTAAACATAAATCTAAATTGCTAGTACATGATTCTTGTTTCAAAAAAATTAATTTATTAAAAAAAAAATAGACATTTAATTACACGTAGAAATTGTATTTTGTTAATTTATTAATAATATGGAGTTTAATTAAAATTTTTAACTCAATTTAAACACATCCAATGTATTTAATGTATTTTAAAATTGTTAAATTTTTTTTATGGGTTTAAAAAAAAATAGTAAGAAAAAAAAGAAAAATTTAAAGAATATTCAGTCTCTAATAAACAACAACATCAAAATAGATAAAATTAAAGTTAATCCTTTTGAAGTAATAGAGGAAACTAAAAATAAATTAGGCAATTTTTATCATAATCTTAAAAAAGAAAGAGAGAAACAAAAGAAAAGACAGGAAAGACAGAGAGAATTAGATGAAAAAAGAGATTTAGAAAATCAAAAAAAACAAGCTCAAAAAGAAAGATTAGATTTAATTAGAGAAGAAAAAAAACAAATATTAGCTCAAAAAAAATTAATTCTTGATAATGAAAGACAAGTTCAAAAAAATGAAGAAAAACGAAAAAAAATTGAAGCCAAAAGACTTAAAATTGAAAACCAAAAAATAAAAGATGAACAAGCTAAAAAAATCAGAGAAGATGCTCGAAAACTTAGAGAAGAAGAGCTTAGAATTAAAATGTTAGAAAGACAGAGAATAAGAGAAAAAAAAATTAAAGCAAAACAGGATGCTATTAAGGCTAAAGATATTGAGGCAGAAAAATTAAGAGAATTAAGAGAAGCTGAAAGACAGAGACATCTTGAAGTTAAAGAAGCTGAAAGACAGCAAAGATTAGATGAAGAACAGAGAATAAGAGAAGCTGCCAGAAAGTTGAAATATGAGGAGGAAAAATTAAGGGAAACTGAAGATAGATTACGTCAATTGGAAACTGAAAGAGTACAAGAAATAGAAAGACAATTATTAAAAGAGAAAGCTGAACAAAGGGTAAAAGAGGAAGAACTTAAATTGAAAGAAGAAAAGATTAAAGCTGACGAAAAAGAGAAATTTTTAAGAGAAAAAGAGGAAAGAGAGCGAGATATAGCACTTAAAAGAGAGCAAGAAGAAGAAAAAATAGCTGAACAAGAAAAAGAAATAGCCTTAAAACAAAAAACTGAAGAAGAAGAGAGAATTAAACAAGAAAATCAAAGAATTAAAGAATGGGAACAAAAATTTGATTTAGAGCAAAAAAAGAAAGAGGAGGAGTTAATAAAAAAATTTTACAGTGATCAATCTACTAATCAAAGTCAAAATGATTCTCAAATAGATAATACTCCTGAAAGTGATATAGGTAATAAGAATTAATTATTTATATCTTTTGATCGTATTCTCCAATTTTTCCTGTTTTTTTTAGTAATTCATCAATAAAATAAAATATTTTAAGTTTTCTTTCATCAGAAGTTGGACTTTCAGTTACTATAACTAATGATGGTTTATTTGATGAAGCTCTAATTAATCCCCAAGACCCATCTTTAAATGAAAATCTTACACCATTAACAGTTAAAATTTCAATTATTTCTTGGTTATCAATCTTAATTTTTTCCTTTTTACTTTTTTCAATCTCTTTTTTGATATCTTCAACAACTTCATATTTTTCTTTATCTTTACAAAAAGGTGCCATTGTTGGTGATTGATAAGTTTTTGGAAGCTGATTTATAATTTCACTTAATTTGTTATCTTGATTATCTATTAAATGACAAACTTGGATTGCTGAGTTTATCCCATCATCATATCCATACCCTAAAGGTTGGTTGAAAAAAAAATGTCCACTTTTCTCAAATCCTGCTAAAGCTTTTTCATTGTTTACTTTCCTTTTAATGTGTGAATGACCAGTTTTCCAATAAATTGTTTCACATTTATTCTTAATCAGCACTTTATCATTTGAATATAAACCAGTAGATTTAACATCTACAACAAATTTAGAATTATTATGTTTATTGGATAAATTTCTTGCAATTAGTAAACCTATTTTATCTGAAAAAATTTCATTTCCTTTGTCATCTATTACTCCAACTCTGTCACCATCTCCATCGAAGCCAAAGCCAATATCAGCATTATTTACTTTAACAGCTTTTGCAATTTCATGTAACATTTCTAAATCTTCAGGATTTGGATTATATTTTGGAAAAGTCCAATCTAGATTACAGTCCAATTCAATTACTTCACAACCAATTTGTCTTAAAATATCTGGTGCAAAAATTCCTGCAGTTCCATTACCACAAGCAACTACTGCTTTTATTTTTTTTTTAATTTTATTCTTTTTGATTAGATCTTCTTTATATATTTTATCAAAATCTTTAATTTCTTTTTTGTTTCCCTTTCCTTGAGTAAATTTTTCTTGTAATGTAATTTCTTTTAATTCTTTCATTTCATCTGGTGCGTGGGTTAATCCCTTTTTGATTCCCATTTTTACTCCTGTCCAACCATTTTCATTATGACTGGCTGTTACCATTGCAACTCCATCAGCATCTAAATTGAATTGTGCGAAGTAAACCATTGGTGACAAAGATAAACCTATATCTTCAACAAAACATCCAGTTGAAATTAATCCACTAATTAGTGCACTTTTAATTTCTTCACTATATGATCTATAATCATGGCCCACAATTATTCTTGGATTATTTTTTTTTGTATGTTTTATAATCTGTGAACCTAGCCCTTTACCAAGATTCGTAATTCCTGAGAGATTAATATCTTTTTCATACAACCATCGGGCGTCATATTCTCTAAATCCATAAGGATCAATTTTTAATTTTTCTGACATTATTGTTAATTACTTACCTTTTTTTCGTTTTTTTTATTGATATTTTTTTCGTTATGTTCTATAAATGTTCTATTGATTTACTGTTTATATAGTATATTAACTAAAAGCGCATACAACATATAGTTGTTTTCGTATAAATAACAAATTATAATACTTAAAATATGAATAAAATTCTATCGCAGGCCCTGAAGAAAGCTGTCTCCGAATATAGCCCAGAAGTCAAAGAAGTAGAAAGAAATAACAGACCTGACCTTTTTTCACTAAATAGTGAAACAGAACTTTTTCAAAATGAGAAAGGTATAATTATCAAGATCGACCGATCTAGAGATGCTAACTTAACTGATTTTGGTAAAGCAACTTTAAAAGATAGATACCTCGGTCAAAATGAATCTTTTCAAGATTTATTTGCCCGTGTCGCTAGCTCTTACGCAGATGATAATTTACACGCTCAAAGAATTTACAATTACATAAGTAATTTATGGTTTATGCCAGCTACACCAGTATTATCTAACGGTGGAACTAAAAGGGGATTACCAATTTCATGTTTTTTAAATGAAGCGTCAGATAGTCTTGGTGGCATTTTAGATCTTTGGAGTGAAAATGTTTGGTTAGCTGCAAAAGGTGGAGGTATTGGAAGCTATTGGGGTAACCTAAGATCTATAGGAGAAAAAATTGGTAAAGTTGGAAAAACTTCTGGAATAATTCCATTTATAAAAGTGATGGACTCTTTAACAATGGCAATCAGCCAAGGTTCATTAAGAAGAGGTTCTGCAGCTTGTTATCTTCCAGTTGATCATCCTGAAATAGAAGAGTTTATAGAGATGAGAAGACCCACAGGCGGTGATCCAAATAGGAAAGCATTAAACTTACACCATGGTGTTTTACTTTCAGATGCATTTATGCGTGCTGTTGAAACAGATGAGCAATGGGCATTAAAAAGTCCTGCAGATGGTACAGTTCAACAAACTGTTTCAGCTAGAAATTTATGGATTAGACTATTAACAGCTAGAATTGAAACCGGAGAACCATATATTATTTATATTGATACAGTTAACAGATTAATTCCTCAACATCATAAACTTGCAAACTTAACAGTTAAAACATCAAATTTATGTAGTGAAATAACTTTACCTACAGGAATAGATAAAGATGGCAATGATAGAACAGCCGTTTGTTGCTTATCCTCTTTAAACTTAGAAAAATATGATGAGTGGAAAGATGACCCGGATATGATTGGAGATGTAATGAGATTTTTGGATAATGTTTTATCTGATTTTATTAATAAAGCTCCAGACCAGTTTAGAGATGCTAAATACTCAGCTGAAAGAGAAAGAAGTGTTGGTTTAGGTGTAATGGGTTTTCATTCTTTTTTACAAAAAAATAGAATTCCACTTGAGTCAGTAATGGCAAAATCCTGGAATAAAAAAATATTTAAACAAATTGATGAACAGGTTAACATGGCATCAAAAAATTTAGCTGAAGAAAGAGGTGCGTGTCCTGATGCAGCAGAATATGGTTTTCAAGAAAGGTTTTCAAACAAAACTGCAATTGCACCTACAGCTTCTATTTCAATTATTTGTGGTGGAGCTTCACCAGGTGTTGAGCCTATTGCTGCTAACAGCTATACTCATAAAACTTTATCAGGGTCTTTTAATGTAAGAAATAGATATCTTGAAGAAATCTTAGAAAGTTACGGTAAAAATGATGATGAAACTTGGTCTACTATAACGACTAATCAGGGTTCAGTTTCACATCTAGATTTTTTGACTGATTTAGAGAAAGATGTTTTTAAAACTGCATTTGAGTTAAATCAAAAATGGATTATTGAATTAAGTGGAGATCGAACACCGTTTATTTCTCAAGCTCAATCAGTTAACTTATTTTTACCAGCAGATGTTCATAAAAAAGAATTACATAGAATTCATTTTGATGCATGGAAAAAAGGTTTAAAAAGCCTTTACTACTGTAGATCAAAATCAATTCAAAGAGCTGAAAATATCAATGATTCAAAATCAACTGATGTTACAGCCAATGTATATAAATCTAAAAATCAACAAACTAACCAAGAACCAGAGTACGAGGAGTGTTTATCATGTCAGTAGCAGAAAAAATAAAAACAGAAAAAAAAGAAATAATCCAACCAAAAAAAATGGGACTATTAGTTGAAAATCCTGTTTATAAACCATTCAGATATCCATGGTGTTACGATGCATGGCTAACACAACAAAGAATTCATTGGTTACCAGAAGAGGTCCCATTAGGTGATGATGTTAGAGATTGGCAGAAAAATTTGTCTCAATCAGAAAAAAATTTATTAACTCAAATATTTAGATTTTTTACTCAAGCAGATGTTGAAGTTAGCAATTGTTATTTGAGACATTATACAACTGTGTTTAAACCAACAGAAGTTTTGATGATGATGACTGCTTTTGCATCTATGGAAACAGTCCATATTGCTGCTTACTCACATCTTTTAGATACAATTGGTATGCCCGAGTCTGAGTACTCTGCTTTCATGAAGTATAAAGAGATGAAAGACAAATACGATTACATGCAAAATTTTGATATGAGTTCGAAAGAAGACATAGCTAAAACAGTTGCAGTTTTTAGTGCATTCACAGAAGGTCTACAGTTGTTTGCAAGTTTTGCTATTCTTTTGAACTTTCCAAGACATAATAAGATGAAAGGTATGGGCCAAATAGTTACATGGTCTGTTAGAGATGAAACTCTACATTGTAATTCTATGATAAGAATTTTCAAAGAATTCATTAAAGAGAACCCAGAAATATGGAATGCAAAACTAAAGAAAGAACTTTACGAAGCATGTAGAACTATTATTGAACATGAAGATGCTTTTATAGATCTTGCATTTGAAATGGGACCAATGGAAGGTCTTACTGCAAAAGAAGTTAAAGACTATATTAGATTTATTGGAAACCGTAGATTGGTCCAGTTAGGTTTGGAACCAATTTATGATGTTCAAAAAAATCCATTAGGATGGCTAGATACTATGTTAAATGCCGTAGAACACATGAATTTCTTTGAAGGTAGAGCAACAGAGTATTCTAAAGCATCAACTCAAGGAACTTGGGTAGAAGCATTTAGTTAATCCAATTGAAATATAAAAAATATTTCAGAAAAACTAGCCTTAAACAAAAAGGGGTTGGAGATTTTTTTCTGGAAGAAGTAAAAAAAAAAAGTCCAAAAACTTTTTTAGAGGTTGGTGTTTTTCATGGTGTAACAGCAAGAAATATCTGTGAACTATTACATAAAATTCATAAAGATGATTTTAGGTATATTGGTTTAGATTTGTTTGAAGAGAATGATGAGAATAAATCTGAAGTAATCCCAAATACAGTTTTCAATAATCCATTAAAAGTTTTTTATTTTAAGTATATTAAAAAACAAAACCCTTATAGCAAAGAGGCGGTAGAAGATCTTTTAAAAAAATTCAAAGATAATATTGATTTAATAAAAGGTAATTCAAATTTAGTTTTAAAGAAGATAGATATGTCAAAAGTTGACTATGTATTTTTAGATGGAGGTCACACTTATGATACTGTTAAAAATGATCTTGAATGTTGCTTAGATGTTATTAATGCAAATGGAACAGTCATGTGTGATGATTATAACTTTGGTCATTTACCAGATGTAAAAAATGCAATTGATGATTTTGTAGAAGCGAATAATTTTAAATGTCAAATTCTATGTGATGAACGTTTTGCAAAAATTGAGAAATAATTATCTTTGGTTTAACTGAACAACTTTTCTGTGCTGATTTCCTTTGTAACTTGCTAAAGGTCTTATTAATTTATTAGCCGCATGTTGTTCCATAATGTGCGCTGACCAACCTGTAATTCTAGAAATAACAAATATTGGTGTGAAAAAATCTGTATCAAAACCCATTAAATGGTAGGTAGGTCCAGTAGGGTAATCAACATTAGGATGAATATTTTTTCTTTCAATCATTACTTTTTCAACAATATCGTAAATTTTTTCAAATTTTTTATCCTTTTTGATTTTTGCTACTTTTGCGAAATATTTTCTCATAGTTGGGACTCTAGAGTCTCCAGACTTATAAACTCTATGACCAAATCCCATTACAACATCTTTATTATCTAAGGCTTTATTTATCCATTTAAGTGCATTTTCAGGTTTCTTAATCTTATTCATCATATGCATTACTTCCTCATTAGCTCCACCATGAAGAGGACCTTTTAAACTTGCTATTGCACCAGTAATAGCCCCATGAATATCAGATAAGCTACTTGTAATAGTTCTTGCTGTAAAAGTTGACACATTAAAACTATGCTCAGCATAAAGAATTAAAGAAACATCAAAAGCTTTTACTATTTCTTTTTGTGGAACTTTACCAAAACACATATAAAAAAAATTTTCAGCCATAGTTAAATTTTTCTTAGGCTTAATAATATTTTTTCCTTTTCTTACTCTGTAAAAAGCAGCTAGTGCAGTTGGGGTTTTTGCCAAAATTCGTATTGCTTTTCTTGTATTTGCTTCTTGAGAAGAGTCAGTGGTTTCTTTATCCTCAAGTCCCATTATGCTGACAGCTGTTCTAGCAACATCCATTGGATGAGATTTCTTTGGCATTTTTTTGATGATTGAGTAAAGATCTTTAGATAACTCTCTATTGTTTTTTTCTTCCTTTTCAAATTTTCTTAATTCTATTGTATTTGGTAAATCTTTATTTAAAATTAAATAGGCAACTTCTTCAAACCTACAATATTCACATAAATCTTGCGCAGCATATCCTCTATAAGTTAAAGAATTAATTTCAGGCATAACTTTTGAAACTTCAGTTTCATCTACTACTATTCCAAGCAAACCTTTTTTAATTTCATCACTCATCACTCATGTCCTTCAGTACTAAAATTATAAATTTTTTCATCTAAACTATTATATTTTTCATAATCAACAAGCTCGTAAAGTCTTTTTCTAGTTTGCATTCTATCTATAAAATTGTTTTGGTGTCCATTTGCATAAATGTCTCGTAATCCGTCCTCAACATTTTTCATTGCTAAACGTTGCGTTGTAACTGGATAAATAACAATATTATAACCAAATGTTTCTAATTCTTTATAGTTGAACAATTTGGTTTTTCCAAATTCGGTCATGTTCGCGAGTAAGTAGCACGACAACTCTTTTCTCACTTTTTCAAAATCTTTTTCATCATGTAAAGCCTCAGGAAAAACTATTTCAGCTCCAGCGTCTACATAGGCTTTGCATCTTTCAATCATTTTATCGATACCCTCAACACTCTTTGCATCTGATCTAGCAATAATCTTAAAATTCTCATCTTTTCTTGAAGCAACACATTCTTTAATTTTTTTAACCATAGCTTCAGTTGTTATTAATTCCTTATTATCCAAGTGCCCACATCTTTTCCTTTCAATTTGATCTTCTAAATGTACAGCAGTAATTCCAAACTCTTCAAATGTTTCAACAGTTTCTTTACAAGATTTAAATCCTGTATCTATATCAACGATTGTAGGAAGATTTGTAACTCTTGATATTAAATAAGATCTTGTACTAACATCCTGTAAAGTAGTTAGACCAATATCTGGAAATCCAAGATCATTAGCCATTACTCCTCCTGAAACATAAACAGCATCATAACCTATTTCCTCAATTAATTTAGCTGTTAAAGGATTATAAGCTCCTGGAACTCTTAAGATTTTATTTGATTTTAATTTTTTAACAAAATCAGATCTTTTTTGCTTAGGTTCTTTTTCAACAAAGTGCATTAAAAAATACCTTTCCTTAAATTTCTTTTAAGTTTACTTTTTTTGACTTCAATATTTAATCTATCTAATTGTCCAGGTTTTAGTTTTTTTAAATTTTGTACTGCCTTTAAAAATCTATCACTTTCTTTTTTATCTAAAATATTTTCAGTTAAAGATAGAAATTTATTGATGTAATTTTGTCTTTTAAAGGGTCGAGAACCATATGGATGAGCATCAGCTCTGTCTTGCTCTTCAATTATTTTTTTCCCATTTTTTAGAGTAATAACTACTTTAGCACCAAATGCTTTTTTTCTTGGATTTGGATTATGATATTTTTTTGTCCATTTTTTATCTTCATGAGTTTTAATTGATCTCCAAATTTTAATAGTACTTTTTCTTTTAGCCCTGGCTTTTGTATAAGATTTGACATGGTGCCAACTACCATCCTCTAAAGCTACTGCAAATATGTACATTATAGAGTGGTCTAGCGTTTCTCTGCTAGCATTAGGATCCATTTTTTGAGGATCATTTGCACCAGTTCCAATAACATAATGGGTGTGATGACTAGTATAGATATCAATTTTTTTAATTTGATTTAAATTTTGAACTTTTTTTTTAAGTTTTTTTGCTAAGTCAATCAAAGCTTGAGACTGATATTCAGCAGAATACTCTTTAGTATAAGTTTCAAGAATTGCTTTTTTTGTTTGACCTTTTTTTGGTAAAGGAACTTTATATAAAGCTTTTTTTCCATCTAGAATTCTAGCAATTACACTATCTTCACCTTCATAGATTGGACTTGGTGCACCTTCACCTCTCATCACTCTATCAACAGCTTCAATAGCAAGTTTTCCTGCATGAGCAGGTGCGTAAGCTTTCCAACTTGAGATTTCACCTTTTCTTGATTGTCTTGTAGAAACCGTCGTATGCAATGCTTGTTGTACTGCTTGATAAATTGTTTCAGCATTTAATCTTAACATTGTACCAAGACCTGCAGCAACGCTTGGCCCTAAATGAGCTATGTGGTCAACTTTATGTTTATGTAGACAAATACCTTTAACCAAATTTACTTGGACTTCATATGCAGTTATAATTCCTCTTAGAAGATCTAAACCACTTTTTTTATTTTGTTGAGCAACACTTAACAATGGAGGAATATTATCTCCAGGATGACTGTAATCTGCAGCTAAAAAAGTATCATGAAAATCTAGTTCTCTTACAGCAGTTCCATTAGACCAAGCTACCCACTCACAATCAAATTTTAATTTGTTGTTTACACCAAATAATAAAGCCCCATTTTTTCTTGAGTGTTTTAAAGCCATTTCTCGTGAAGAAATAACAGGTCTTCTGTTCAAAGAAGCAATAGCAACAGAAGCGTTATCAATAATTCTATTAATTGCCATTTCAATTGCATTTTTATCTAATTTTGCATTATCACTTGCAATCTCTGCAATTTTCCAGGCAAGCTGGTTTTTTTTTGGGAGGTGAATCTTAGATGGATAAACTTTAACTTTATGTATTATCAAAATAACTCCTAATTTACGAAATTGTTTTTAATAGTTAAAAAAAAATAATCAATCTTAAAGATATTGTAATACAATTTTTTCAATACCCACAAAGTCTCTTATCAAGTGATTATGATATATTTCACTAGTATTTTTTTCAGTATAACCATCCTCTAATAGAATTACAGGCATACCTGCTTCTTTTGCTGCATTAGCATCAGTTTCACTATCACCAATCATTAAGGATTTTTTTATGTCTCCATCTAAAATTTCAATTACTGATGTTAGATGTCTAGGATCAGGTTTGCAGTAGTTGAAAGTATTATGTCCAGCTACATATTCAAAAAAATCATAAATGCCAATTTTTTTTAAAAGATCAACCGCTAGATGTTCTTGTTTATTTGTGCACACACCCATCGAAATATTTTTATCTCTAGACCATATAAGAAAATCTTTAACACCGTTTATAAGAGTGCTCTCATTAACAATATTTTTTCCGTAAAAATCTACAAAATCTTTAACCATTTCTTTCTTAATTTTTTCATCTTGTACTTTACCAAATTCTTTTTTAGCCTGTCCCCATATTGACCTTCCAAGCATTACTCCAGCACCTTGACCAACTAAATTTCTTATTTCCTCAGTTGATTTTGTTGGGTAACCAAATTTTTTCATTACATGATTGTGAGCTCGCATTAAATCTGGCGCTGTATCAACTAAAGTACCATCTAAATCGAAAAGAATTGTAAAATTTTGTTTCATAATTAAAAGTATTTTTAAGAAATATTTTGTGAATTAAGAATTATATATACTTAATATAAAGATTTTCCTAGATGAAACAGAGAAATTTAAAAAAAGACCAAGATAGATTAAGGGATAAATTTTTAAGGTCAGGTGTAAAAATGTCTGGACCAGAAACAATTTATTTCTCTAAAGATATAAAAATTGGAAAAAATGTAACTATTGAACCTTACGTAGTTTTTGGCCCAAAAGTAAAAATTGGAAGCAATGTATTAATTAGATCATTTAGCCATTTAGAGAATTGCATTGTTAAAGATAAAGTTGAAATAGGACCTTATGCAAGAATTAGACCAAATACTATTTTAGAAAAAGGTTCAAAAGTTGGTAACTTTGTTGAAATTAAAAAAAGCAAAATTGGAAAAAATTCTAAAGTTAATCATTTAACGTATATTGGTGATACAAATATTGGTAAAAATGTTAATGTCGGAGCAGGTACTATTACTTGTAATTATGATGGCACTAAAAAAAGTAAAACATTAATAAAAGACAATGTATTTATTGGATCAAACTCATCATTGGTAGCGCCTTTAACTTTAGAGGAAGGTAGTACCATTGGTGCTGGTTCAGTTATAACAAAAAAAGTAAAAAGAAAATCTTTAGCTCTCACTAGGAGTTTACAAACTGAGGTAAAAAATTATAAAAGAAAAAGAAAATAAATATGTGTGGAATTATTGGTATAAATAGTAGCAAATCAGTTTCAGCAACAATCATTAACTCTCTTAAAAAATTAGAATACAGAGGTTATGACTCAGCTGGTATTGCTACACTTTTTAATGGCTCAATTAATGAAATTAAATCTGAGGGAAGAGTAGATAATCTTGAAAAAAGTTCTTTAGTAAAAAATATGGAAGGCACTGTAGGTATTGGCCATGTAAGATGGGCAACTCATGGATTACCAAATAGTATAAATGCTCACCCTCATTCGTCTCAAAATGTTTCAGTTGTTCATAATGGAATTATTGAAAACTCAACATTATTAAAAAAGTTTTTAGTAGGAAAAGGTCATAAATTTAAATCACAGACCGATACTGAGGTGATAGTTCATTTAATAACAGAGAATTTAAAAACAGATAATATTGTTGAGTCAATTAAAAAAACATTAAAATCTCTTCATGGAAGTTTCGCATTAGGAATTATATTTAAAGATGAACCAGATTTAATTATTGGAGCAAGAAGAGGTTCTCCTCTTGCTGTTGGATATGGTCCTAATGAAAATTATTTAGGTTCAGACTCATATGCACTTAAATCAATGACAAATAAGATTACTTATTTAAATGATGGAGAATTCTGTATTATTAAAAAGGATCATGTAGAATTTTTTAGTGAAGATGGAACCAAAATTAATAAAAAAGTTTTAGAATTATCCTCAGAAGAAGAGAAATATGATAAAGGTGACTTCAAACATTTCATGGCAAAAGAAATAGAAGAACAACCAATTACACTTAAAAATGGAATTAAAGAATATATCGATACATCAAATAATGACATCAATATTCATAATTTTCCTTGGAAAATTAATGAGATATCGTCTGTTACTTTAATCGGTTGTGGAACAGCATACCATTCTTGTTTAATGGCAAAATATTGGTTCGAAGAACTTACCTCTTTAGATGTTAATATAGATATAGCATCAGAATTTAGATACAGAAAAAACAGATTCAAAAAAGATACTTTATATGTATTTGTATCCCAATCCGGTGAAACAGCAGATACTTATGCAGCACTCGATATATGTATTAAAAATAGAATGAAGACTTGTGCAGTAGTAAATGTCATTGAAAGTTCAATAGCTAGAGATAGTGAATTTGTTCTCCCAATACATTGTGGAACTGAAATCGGAGTCGCATCAACAAAAGCTTTTTTAGGTCAAATTTTAATTCTTTATATTTTAGCCTTAAAACTAGGGTTGTTAAAACAAGATATAGAAAAAAAAGTATTTACAAAAAAAATTAGAGATCTTCAAGATTTACCAAAATTAGTTGAGAAGACATTATCTATTGATAATAAAATACAATCAGTATGTGGCACATTTAATGAAGCAAAAGGATCAATGTTTTTAGGAAGGGGTTTTTCTTTTCCAATTGCACTTGAAGGAGCGCTCAAATTAAAAGAATTATCTTATGTACATGCTGAGGGCTATCCAGCAGGAGAAATGAAACATGGTCCGTTAGCTCTAATTGAAGAGGGAATGCCAGTTGTAGTTTTGGCTCCAAGAGACAACTATTACAAAAAAACAATCTCAAACATGCAGGAAGTAATTGCAAGAGGAGCGAAAGTTTTATTAATAACAAATAAAAGTAAAGATGAAGTTTTATCTGAAAATATTTGGGAAACTATAGAGGTAGAAAGTGCGAATGAGGATCTTTTACCTTTCCTTTTAACAATACCTTTACAAAAATTAGCTTATTATTCAGCTCTAAAAAAAGGATTTGATATAGATAAGCCTAGAAATTTAGCTAAATCAGTAACCGTTGAATAATAGAAAAACTCTGATACAACAATCCTGAGTTGAACATGAAAAATTGGAAAATAAATAGTTGGAGAAAGTATCCTGTCAAACACATACCAACGTATAGTGATGAGAAGGAGCTTAATAGTGTTTTAAATAAATTAAAAACATTTCCGCCACTTGTATTTGCAGGTGAGACAAGACATTTAAAAGATCAATTGTCTAAAGTAGTTGATGGCAAAGCTTTTTTATTGCAAGGCGGTGACTGTGCCGAGAGTTTTGCAGAATTTCATCCTGACAATATAAGAGATACTTTTAAGGTAATTCTTCAAATGGCTTTGGTAATGACATACTCGGCGTCTTTACCTATTGTAAAACTTGGTAGGATTGCTGGACAATTCTCTAAACCAAGAAGTGCTCCAACAGAAAAACAAGGTGATCTAGAATTACCAAGTTATTTAGGTGATAACATTAATGCAATAGACTTTAACGAAAAAGCTAGAAGACCTGATCCAAAAAGAATGTACAAAGCATATTCTCAATCAGCTTCAACGCTTAATTTACTTAGAGCATTTTCAAAAGGTGGTTTTGCAGATTTGAACAAAGTTCATTTATGGAATTTAGATTACATTAAAAAAAGTCCTCAAGCAAAAAAATTTAAAGACTTGGAGGACAAAATTGCAGATGCACTAGCTTTTATGGAAGCTTGTGGAATAACTTCAGACTTTAATAACAGATTATACACTGTAAATTTCTGGACATCACATGAAGCGTTGCACTTACCATTCGAGGAAAGTATGACTAGAGTAGACTCTACTACTGGTGAGTACCATGATACATCTGCTCACTTTGTTTGGATAGGAGATAGAACAAGACAATTGGATGGTGGACATGTCGAATTTTGTCGAGGAATAGAAAATCCGATTGGAATAAAGTGTGGTCCTACTTCTAAACCTGAGGAGATTGCAAAAATTTGTGAAGTATTAAATCCAAAAAATGAAAAAGGCAAAATAACTTTAATCTCAAGATTTGGTCATCAAAATGTGGAAAAGTTTTTACCAAAGTTAATAAGACGAATTAAAAAAGAAGGTCTTAATGTTATATGGTCATGTGACCCAATGCATGGGAATACAATTGTATCAACTACTGGTTTTAAAACGAGACCATTTAACAATGTAGTTAATGAAGTCAAAAATGTTTTTGGTGTTCATCAGTCTGAGGGATCTTACGCTGGTGGTTTACATGTTGAAATGACTGGTCAAGATGTGACAGAGTGCACAGGTGGAGCTAGAAAAATATCAGATGCTGATTTATCAAGTAGATACCATACACATTGTGACCCTAGATTAAATTCAGACCAGGCTTTAGAATTAGCCTTTTTAATTTCTGATGAAATTAAAAAGAATAGCAGCTATTCTAAAAATGCTATTCAAGCGGCATCTTAAACTATTGCTATCTGTTGCAAGATAATTAAAAAAAACATATGAATCTTAAAGAAAAAACAAAATTTATATCAAATTGGATTAAATCTTATGCTGAAGGAATGCCCTCAAAAGCACAATCTTTGGTTATTGGTATTTCTGGTGGTATAGATTCTTCTGTTTCAAGCACATTAAGTGCCATGACTGGCCTTAGAACAATAGTTCTCACTATGCCTATTAAACAAATAGAAAATCAACATGATCTAAGTTTAAAACATCAACAATGGCTGGTAAAAAATTTTAAAAATGTTGAAGCTCACACAATAAGCTTAGATAAATTATTTGAGACTTTTTCTTTAACATTAAATAAATTTGATAATGAACATGGTTTTGCGAATTCTAGAGCAAGATTGAGAATGACAACACTTTATCAAGTGGCATCTGCAAACAAAGGTATTGTTGTAGGTACAGGTAATAAAGTAGAAGATTTTGGTGTTGGATTTTATACAAAATATGGAGATGGCGGAGTAGACATTTCTCCTATAGCAGATTGTAATAAAACTGAAGTTTGGGAATTAGGTAAAGAATTGGGAATATTAAAAGAAATTATAGATGCTCCCCCAACAGATGGTTTATGGGACGACGGAAGAACTGACGAAGGTCAACTTGGTTTTAATTATAATGAATTAGAGGATGCAATGAGTAATCCCGACTCACCCCACAAAGCTAAATACGAAAAAATTCGAAAACAAAATTTGCATAAAATGGAGCCTATTCCTGTATGCAAAATTCCTAGTTAATCAATTAGATTAACAAATCATAAAATAAGGTATATTTCTTAATCAACTGATATGGATATTTTTTTAACTAACAATTTAACCAATAAAAAAGAACATTTTGTTCCAAAAGAAAAAAAAAATGTTGGAATGTATGTTTGTGGACCTACGGTTTATGATGATCCCCATATAGGCAATGCAAGACCTTTAGTCATTTTTGATATTTTATTTAAATTATTAAAAAAAGAATTTCAGACAGTAACATATGTGAGAAATATAACTGATATTGATGATAAAATAATTAAATTCTCAAAAGAGCAAAAAATTTCTACAACAGAACTTACAGAAAAAATAACTTTAAGTTTTTTTAAAGATTGTGAGTTTTTGAATTGTGAAAATCCTACTCATCAGCCAAAAGCAACTGAACATATTGACCTGATGATTAAAATGATAAATGATTTAATTAAAAAAGGATTTGCATATGAAAATAAAAAGCATGTTTATTTTGAGGTTAAAAAATTTTCTGATTACGGAAAATTATCAAACAAAGATTTAGAGGATTTAGTTGCTGGATCTAGAGTAGAGATTAGTGAAAATAAAAAAAATTTAGAGGACTTTGTTTTATGGAAACCATCAAATACTGATGAACCTACATGGGACTCACCTTGGGGCAAAGGTAGACCAGGTTGGCATTTAGAGTGTTCAGCTATGTCAAAAAAATTTTTAGGTAATGAATTTGATATTCATGGTGGAGGTATAGACCTAATTTTTCCCCATCATGAAAATGAAATAGCCCAATCTAGATGTGCAAATGATACAAAAGTTTTTGCAAATTATTGGGTGCATAATGCATTTATCACCATGTCTAATGAAAAAATGGCTAAATCACAAGGGAACATCCTTAAGATAAAAGATTTTAGAAACAAGATAAGTGGTCAAATAATAAGGTTAGCCTTAATGAGTGCACACTATAAACAACCATTAGATTGGAACGATAAATTATTAAGTGATTGCGAAAGTACTTTAGACAAGTGGTATAAAGTATATTCATCTAATCTTAAACCTGTCAAAGTTTCAGATGAAATTTTAAAACCACTTTATGAAGATTTGAATACACCTGGATATATTGCTAATCTTCACAAGTTATATGAAAAAGCCAATAAAGGTGAAAACATAGATTTATTTGTTTCAGCATGTAAATTTATTGGCTTAATGAACGAAACTAGTCAGCAATGGAATGAATTTAAAAAGAAAAGAGTTTCTTTAACCGAGTCAGAAATTGAAAAAATGCTTAGTTTAAGAGATAAAGCTCGAGAAAATAAGAATTATGAAGAAGCTGATAGAATTAGAGATGAGCTCTCAGACAAAGGTGTTTTAATAGAGGACAAAGATGGTAAAACTCTCTGGAAATTTAAATGAGCAAAGAAAGATTATACATATTTGACACAACTCTAAGAGATGGAGCTCAAACGCAAGGCGTTGATTTTTCTTTAGAAGATAAAGAAAAGATTGCTTTAGCTTTGGATAATCTTGGTGTGGATTATATAGAGGCAGGATGGCCTGGGGCTAACCCAACAGATACGGAATTTTTTCAAAAAAAACATGATTTTAAAAATTCAAGACTAACGTCTTTTGGTATGACAAAAAGATCTGGACGAAGTGCGGAAAATGATACTGGTTTATCTGCACTTATGAACTCTAATACCTCTGCAGTATGTTTGGTAGGTAAGTCCTGGGACTTTCATGTTGATGTTGCTTTAGGAATAACAAATGATGAAAATTTAGATAATATTTCTGAGAGTGCCAAACATTTTGTTAAAGCAAAAAAAGAATTTATGTTTGATGCAGAACATTTTTTTGATGGTTATAAAGCAAATCCAAAATATGCACTTTCATGTATCAAAGCTGCTTATGATCAAGGTGCAAGGTGGGTGATACTATGTGATACTAACGGAGGTACACTTCCACATGAAGTTGCACAGATAGTAAGCGAAGTTAGTAAAGTAGTACCAGGAAAAAACTTAGGAATTCATGCACATAATGACACTGGTAATGCGGTTGCAAATTCATTAGTAGCGGTATTGTCTGGTGTTCGTCAAATTCAGGGTACAATAAATGGATTAGGTGAAAGATGTGGAAATGCAAATTTGATGTCATTAATACCAACATTTTTTTTAAAGAAAGATTTTTCATCTCAATTTGAAATTGGAATAAAATCAAAAAACATCAAAAATCTAACCGATTGTTCAAGACTTTTGGATGAAATTTTAAATAGAAAACCAAACCAACATTTACCTTATGTGGGCGCAGCAGCTTTTTCACACAAAGGAGGACTACATGTATCCGCTGTACAAAAAGATCCAAAAACTTATGAACACATTAATCCAGAGGAAGTTGGTAACTCAAGAAATATTGTGGTTTCTGATCAATCAGGAAAATCAAATATTATTTCAAGATTAAAAAGTATCAAAATTGATATTCAAGAAAATGATCCAAAAATTAAAAAATTATTAGACGAAGTAAAAGATAGAGAATTCATTGGTTATAGCTATGATGGTGCTGATGCATCATTTGAATTATTAGCTAGAAGAATTATTGGAGAAATTCCAAGATATATATCAATTAATGAATATGATGTTTCTGTAAAAAAAAGTAAATCTGGAGAAATAGTTTCTTCTGCAAAAGCTCAATTAGAAGTTGATGGAGAAAAAATTATGTGTGAAGGAGAGGGGAATGGTCCAGTAAATGCTTTAGATAATGCTATCAGACAAAATGTTGATAGACTGGCAAAATATTCAAAATATTTAAAAGATTTAAAACTGGTAGATTATAAAGTTAGAATTTTAAATACAGGAACTGAGGCCGTAACAAGAGTTTCTATTGAAAGTACAGACTCTCAAGGAAAAAATTGGTTTACTATTGGTGTCTCCACAAACATTATCGATGCTTCTTTTAAAGCGTTAATAGATAGTTTAGATTATAAATTATTTAAAGATAATGCACCTGCAAGTAAATAAATGAGTAAAAATAATATCTCATTTATTCTTCATAAACCTCAATTATCAGAAAATATAGGTGCATGCGCAAGAGCAATTAAAAACTTTAATTTCAAGAAATTGATTGTAATTAATCCAAAACCTATTTTTCCAAATGATAAAATTTTAGCCACATCAGTTGGAGCTAAGGATGTAGTTAAACAAAGCAAAGAATATGATAACTTGGAGAAGGCAATAAGCAAAATTGACATTATTATCGCCACTACCGCAAGATTTAGAAATAAAAATGTCAAACATATTAACTTAGATGATTTAAAAAAGATTAATTTTAAAAAAAAAATTGGTTTTTTGTTTGGTTCAGAGGCATCAGGTTTATCAAATGATGCAATTAGTTATGCCAATTATACTTTGCAAATACCCACTAATCCTGATTTTAAATCATTAAATTTGTCCCATAGCTTGATCATAATTGCTCAATACGTGTATGGTCTAATCAAACTTAAAAATGTTCCGTTCAAGAAATCAAAAAAAATTAAATCTGCTAGTAAAAAAGAAATTCAATCAATGTTAACTCTTTGCATTAAAAATTTAGATGAAATTAATTTTTTTAAGCCTAAAGAAAAGAGACCAAAAATGCTCGAGAACCTTAGAAATATTTTCTATAAAATGGACTTGTCTGACAAAGAAACACGTATTTTATCGAGTGTATTTGCTAGTTTGAGTAAAAAACGTTGATTGACAAAATAAGGAGTAAGTTTATAAACCCCTCTATTAAATGACAAAAAGATTAAACTCTAAACATAAAGTAGATAGAAGACTAAAAGTCAATCTATGGGGAAGACCCAAAAGTCCATTTAATACAAGAGCTTACGGACCTGGTCAGCATGGTCAATCAAGACAAGGTAAGCCATCAGATTATGGAATTCAATTGCAAGCTAAGCAAAAATTAAAAGCTTATTACGGTAATATTAATGAAAGACAATTCAGGAATATTTATAAGAAAGCAAGTATGCTTAAAGGTGATACTAGTGAAAATTTAATTGGTTTGTTAGAAAAAAGGCTAGATGCAGTAATCTATAGAGCAAAATTCTCCACAACAATTTTTTCGGCAAGACAATTGATTAATCATGGTCATGTAAAAGTTAATGGCAAAAAAGTTAATATTGCTAGTTATTCTGTAAAGGAGGAGGACTCAATTGAAATAAGAGATAAATCTAAACAATTAGCTATTGTCGACATAGCCTTAGCTAGTAAAGAAAGAGAAACTCCTGAGTATATTCAAATGGACGAAAAAAATAAAAAGTTTAAGTTTGTTAGAACACCAAAACTTGAAGAAGTGCCTTATCCAATAGTTATGGAACCTAACTTGGTAATTGAATATTATTCAAGATAAAATTATTTTTTATAATTTATACCTTTATCATCGAAAATTTTTTTAATTTCACCACTCTCATACATTTCTTTGATAATATCACATCCACCAACAAATTCTCTCTTTACATAAAGTTGAGGTATAGTTGGCCAATCACTAAAGACTTTTATTCCTTCTCTTAATGTTTGATCTTCTAAAACATTAACAGCTTTAAAGTTAACTTCTAAAATTTTTAGTATATTTGTAACTGCCATCGAAAATCCACATTGAGGAGCATCTGGTGTTCCTTTCATAAATAAGCAAATTTCATTATTTTCAATATGATTTTGTATTAAATTTTTAACTTTATCATCCATTATTGCTCCTTAGTTTTAATTGCTAAAGCATGCAATTCATTACCCATTTTACCTTTTAATGAATCGTATACCATTTTATGTTGTTCAATTTTACTTTTACCAGCAAATCTAGCAGATGTTATGGTTGCTGAGTAATGATTATTATCTCCTGCTAAATCTTGAATTTCTATTGAAGCATCAGGTAAAGCTTCTTTGATGTGTCTCTCTATTTCTTTTAAATCCATTGCCATTATGCACTCATAAAATTAGTTAACCAATTACTATTATAAGATTTTAATTCGTCAATTGTAACTTTTGTCTTTTGATTAATTATCATATCTTTTTCAATAATCACGCCTAATTCTTCATGATAAACTGAATTTTGATCCAAAATTTTAGCAACTTCTTTTAAATTTTTTGGATTTATCTCTATAATATATCTTCCTTGATCCTCTGCAAACAGGTAATTAATTTCGTTAATTAAATTTTTAGATTTATTAAATTTTATACTTTTATTTCCCTTTATAGACATTTTACTTACAGCAGTAATTATACCTCCTAAAGATACGTCGTGAGCACTTTTAATAAGACCTTTTTGCATTAAGTTTAATAATGACTCTCCGTTATTTTTTTCATTAAAAAGGTTTACTTCTGGTGGGGGGCCATTTTTTTCATTTAAAATTGATCTAGCAAAAAGGCTTTGATCGATATGCCCTTCAGTCTTTCCAATAACCATAACTATATTATTAATTTCTTTAAAATTCATAGTAACCATTTTTGTAAAGTCTTTTATTAAACCAACTCCTCCTATAGAAGGTGTTGGTTTTATTCCTATTTCTTTTGTTTGATTATAAAAAGAAACATTTCCTGAAACCACAGGATAGTTTAAGTATTTACACGCCTCTCCAATACCTTGAACACATTCAACAAATTCACCCATGTTTTCTTCATTCTCTGGACTTCCAAAATTTAAACAATTAGTTATTGCAATTGGCGTAGCACCAACAGAAATTAAATTTCGCCAACTTTCTGCAACTACCTGTTTTCCACCAGTTAAAGGGTGAGCCCAACAATACACTGCTGATGAGTCCACTGAAGCAGCTATTGCTTTATTTGTACCATGAACTCTTACTACACCAGAGTCTCCGCCAGGTTTTTGAATTGTATCACCCATTACTGTGTGATCATATTGTTGCCAAATCCATTCTTTGCTACATATATTTGGGTTTGATAAAACTTTTTTTAATATTTCTTTAATTTTGAGACCATTTAAAGAGTCCTTTTTTATTTTAACTTTTTTCGGCAATTTAGATTTTTTCCATTTTCGATTATACATAGGTGAGTTTTCAACTAATGTATTAACTGGAATATTCGCAACTTGTTTATCGTCAAAAAATAACTCAATGTTTTTTGTATCAGTAGTTTTACCAATTATTGCAAAATCTAAATTCCATTTATCGAATATTTTTTTTGCTAATTCTTCTTTACCATTTTCTAATACAATCAACATTCTTTCTTGACTCTCAGAAAGCATAATTTCGTAAGGTGTCATCTTAGCTTCTCTACAAGGAACTTTATTTAGATTTATTTCAATTCCTAAATTTCCTTTTGATGCCATCTCAATACTCGAAGATGTCAGACCCGCTGCACCCATATCTTGAATAGCAATGATAGAGTCGCCAGCCATTAATTCTAAACATGCTTCTAAAAGAAGTTTTTCAGTAAAAGGGTCTCCAACTTGAACAGTTGGTTTTTTTTCTTCAATCTTTTCATCAAAACTTGCAGAAGCCATACTAGCACCATGAATACCATCTCTTCCAGTTTTAGAACCGACATAAATCACCGGTTTATTTAATCCTGCTGCTTTTGAATAAAATATTTTATTCTTTTTAACCAACCCTAAAGTCATTGCATTAACCAAAATATTCCCATTGTAAGAGCTATCAAAAGATGTTTGACCAGCTATAGTAGGAACACCCATACAGTTTCCATAGCCCCCAATTCCATGCACAACACCTCTTAAAAGATTTTTAGTTTTTTTATGTTGAGGAGAACCAAAGTGAATTGAATTTAAATTAGCTATTGGTCTAGCTCCCATTGTAAACACATCTCTCATAATTCCACCTACTCCAGTTGCAGCTCCTTGATATGGTTCTATGAAAGAGGGGTGATTATGACTTTCAATTTTAAATACTATAGCATCTCCATCCTCAATATCTATGATACCAGCATTTTCACCAGGTCCTTGAATAACCTTCTTACCTTTTGTTGGTAATTTTTTTAGGTGAAGTCTAGAAGATTTATAAGAGCAATGTTCATTCCACATTGCAGAAAAAATTCCAAGTTCAGTTATATTTGGAGTTCTTTTTAACAGATCACAAATTTTTTTAAATTCATCAGATTTAAGACCATGTTCTATGGCAATTTTCTCATTAACTGTCATTATTTTAAATTATTGATTAGATTTTTAAAAAATAAAGAACCATCTTCACCAGATAAACTTTGATCAATCATTCTTTCAGGATGTGGCATCATTCCTAAAACATTTTTTTCTTTATTGAATATGCCTGCAATATTTTTTATTGATCCATTTGGATTAAACAGATCTTCAGTTTTTCCCTCATCATTACAGTAATAAACAGCTACTTGGTTGTTAGCTTCAATTTCTTTTAGTTGGTCCTTAGTACAAAAATAATTTCCTTCATTATGTGCTATATGAAATTCAAATACTTCTTTATCTAAGTTTTTAAAATAAGGATTTTGTTTATTATCAATCTTTACGTAAACGTTTTTACAAATAAATTCTAAATATCTATTTCGCAATAAAACACCTGGAAGTAATCCTGACTCAACTAAAATTTGAAAGCCATTACAAATACCCATTACTAATCCACCTGATTTCGCAAAATTAATTACTGAATGCATTATTTTAGATTTTGATGCCATACTTCCACATCTGAGATAATCACCATAAGAAAAACCTCCTGGCAAAACAACAAGATCACTTTTTGGAAGTTCATGATCGTTATGCCAGACCATTTTATTCTTAAATCCAAATTTATTTAAAGCTACATCCATATCTCGATCACAATTTGAACCAGGAAAGGTAATAACAGATGATTTCATTAATTATTGTGTCTCAATAATCTTATAATTTTCAATAACTAGATTTGCTAAAAGTTTTTTACACATATCCTCAACTATACCTTTGGCTTTGGTTGGGTCATTTTCATTTACATCAATTTCAAAATACTTACCTTGTCTTACTTCATTAACATCCTTGAAACCCATACCTTCTAATGTTTGATGAATCACTTTACCCTGGGGGTCTAATACATCTTTTTTTAGAGTTATTATTGCTGAAACTATCATCTATTTTTTTTCTTTACTGAGGATAGTTGAGTAACATTAACGGCTGAAACATTTGATTGTTCATGTAGAATACCCAATCTTTTTGCAACCTCTGTATAGGCTGGTATTAAATCTCCAAGGTCTTTTCTAAATCTATCTTTATCAAGTTTTTTATCAGTGATTGAGTCCCACAATCTACAAGTATCAGGACTAATTTCATCTGCTAGAATAATTTCATTTTTACCATTAACCTTTAATCTTCCAAATTCTAACTTAAAATCAATCAGTTTAATTCCAATTCCTCTAAACATCCCAATCATAAAGTCATTAATTCTAAGGATCATTTTTTTTACTTTTTCAATTTCTTTTTTATTAGCCCATTCAAAAGCATAAATATGCTCTTCTGCTATTAAAGGATCACCAAGTTTGTCATCTTTTAAACAGTATTCAATTAAGGGTTCTTTAAGAACAGTACCATCTTCGATGCCTAATCTTTTAGTAAGAGAGCCAGTTGCAACATTTCTAACTATGAATTCAATAGGGATTATTTCAACCAACTTTACGATCTGTTCCCTCATATTTAATCTTTTAACTAAATGATTTTTGATACCAATTTGAGATAAATTTGAGAGTATATGTTCAGAAATTCTATTATTTAAAACCCCTTTACCATCAATAGTAGTTTTCTTTTGATTGTTAAATGCTGTTGCATCATCTTTGAAGTACTGAATTACTAAATCTTTATCTTGAGTAGCATATATTATTTTAGCTTTTCCTTCGTATAATTTTTTTCCCTTTTTCATTATCTAAAAACTCTCCTAAAAATTAAATTCACATTCTTAAAGTGTTTAGAATAACTAAAAATAGATTTTAAATTTTTTGGTGAAATATTGTTCATTATATATTTATCAGATTGAATTACAGTAAACAAATCTAGGTTTTCAGCAAAACATTTTTTTGCATAACTCTGAACCATTTTGTAAGATTTTTCTCTACTTAAACCAGTTTTTGTAAGTTCAAGCATTAGTTCTTGAGAGAAAATTAAGCCTTTTGTAATATTAAGATTTTCTAACATTTTTTTTGGATAAACTATCATGTTATCTAAAATATTGGTTAACCTTACTAATGTAAAATCTAGAGTAATATTTGCATCAGGGCCTATATTTCTTTCAACACTTGAATGTGAAATATCTCTCTCATGCCACAAAGCTATATTCTCAAGAGCAGGGGTCACAGCACTTCTAACCATTCTTGCAAGACCTGTTAAATTTTCACTTAATATTGGATTTTTTTTATGAGGCATAGCAGAAGAACCTTTTTGATTTTTTGAAAAGTATTCTTGCAATTCGTAAACTTCTGTTCTTTGTAAATGTCTTATTTCAATAGCAACTCTCTCAATTGAACCAGCAATAATTCCCAAAACCGAAAAATAGAAAGCATGACGATCTCTTGGAATTACTTGTGTTGAAATAGGCTCAATTTTTAAACCAAGTTTTTTTGCTACATGTTTTTCTACACTCGGATTAATATTTGCAAAAGTTCCAACCGCACCCGAAATAGCGCACGTTGAAACTTCATTTATAGCATCAACTAATCGTTTTCTATTTCTTTTGAATTCTTCATAAAAAGAAGCAAGTTTTAAACCAAATGTTATTGGCTCAGCATGAATGCCATGACTTCTACCCATACAAGGAGTAAATTTATATTTTATTGATTGTTTTTTAAGAACTTTTAACATTTGATCTAGGTCTTTAAGAATTATTTTTCCTGATTGAACTAATTGAATATTAAAACTTGTATCCACTACATCTGAAGAAGTCATTCCTTGATGAAGGTATCTAGCTTTAATTCCAGCTTTTTCAGTAATAGAAGTTAAGAAAGCAATGACATCATGCTTAACTTGGCTTTCAATTTGGTGAATTCTTTTAACATTTATTCTAGCTTTTTTTCTTACTACAGTGGAAACACCTTTGGGTATTTGACCTAATTTCTCCATAGCTTGTGCTGCAGCCACTTCAACATTTAGCCAAATTTTATATTTATTTTCTTCTGACCAAATATCAGTAAGTTCTTTTCGCGAATATCTTTTTATCATTAATTATAAGTATGGAGGCTTAGAATAACCTTTAACAGATTCTGTAAAGATTTCATAACCATTTTCTGTAATACCTATTGTATGTTCAAATTGTGCTGATAAAGATTTATCTTTAGTTACTGCAGTCCATCCATCATTCAGCATTTTGGTGTCATATTTGCCAGCATTAATCATTGGTTCAACTGTAAATGTCATTCCAGGCTTAAGTTCTATTCCAGTATTTTTATTCCCATAGTGTAAAATGTTAGGTGGCTCATGAAATGTTGTACTAATTCCATGGCCACAAAAATCTCTTACTACAGAAAATCCTTTATCTTCAATGTAAGATTGAATCTCATGTCCTATATCTCCAAGTTTAATTCCAGGTTTTAAAATTTTAATAGCTCTCATCATAGACTCATACGTAGCATCAATTAAATTTTTAAGTTTGACAGATGTTTTACCGACACAAAACATTCTAGATGTGTCTCCATAATGATCATTTATAATTGCTGTAACATCAACATTTACCGCATCTCCGTCTACTAAAATTCTTTCTTTAGACGGAATTCCATGACAAACAACATGGTTAAGAGAAGTACATAAAGATTTATTAAAACCTCGATAATATAACGGAGCAGAGTAACCACCATTATCACGAATAAATTCGTATCCAAGTTTATCTATATAAGCTGTTGAAATACCTTCTTTGATATTATCGGTAAGCATATCTAAAGTTTGAGCAGCTAGTTTTCCTGCTATCCTCATTT
>CACEEW010000007.1 GCA_902558705.1 uncultured Pelagibacteraceae bacterium | reverse complement strand
GAAATTTTTTAAAATTTTCTAATTTTTTGTCTTTATTTGTTCTTAACATAAAGCCATCACCATAAGTTGATAAAATTTTTGCTGTATCCTCTAGTGTTTCTCCTCCAGAACCTAAGTGAAGTTCATTGGCTCTCAACGTTAATGTGCCTCCCCCTAATTGTTTTATCGCTAAATAAAAACTCAGTCTGGTTCTTAAACTAGATTTTTCAAACATTTGCACAAGAAGCTTACCTTTTAGAGGCGATCCTTTATCTGTCTCAAGAGTATTTAGTGAATTTCTTTTTTTTTTTCTTTTTTTAGCATCTGATAAAATTTTTCTTAGATCTTTTGATGAGATATCTTTAAGATTAATAAAATGTTTCATTAGTTATAATTTGAACAAACCATCTTGATTATTTTAACAGCTTTATCAATTTCAGTTTTTTTTACATTTAAAGGAGGCAGAATTCTAACCACATTTTCAGCAGCTTTAATAGTTAACAATTTATTATCCATAAGTTGTTTTATAAATTTTGTTTGGTCTTTATAAAGTTGCAAGCCAATTAAAAAACCTTGACCTCTAACCTCTTTTATAATATTTGGAAATTTTTCTTTAATTTTTACTAAATGAATATGGAAGTATTTAGAGTTTGATTTGACCTTATCTAAAAAGCTTTTTTTTGATATAATATCTAAGGCTGCAATACCTACTTTCATTGCAAGTGGATTACCTCCAAAAGTTGATCCATGTGTTCCTACTGTCATACCTGAGGCAACTTTTTTATTCATTAAAACTGCTCCTATTGGAAAACCACCACCAATTCCTTTTGCAATGGGTACTATGTCTGGCTTCACTTTAGAGTTTTCAAATGCAAAGAAATCTCCTGTTCTACCTATTCCACACTGGACTTCATCTAATATTAGTAAAATTCTTTTATTGTTGCATAGTTTTCTTAATCCTCTTAAGCACCAATCTGGTATTTTTTTAATTCCGCCTTCTCCCATAATTGTTTCAACCATAATTGCGGCTGTTTTTTTGGTAATTAATTTTTTCAATTTTTTATGATCTCCAAAATTAAAATGATCAAAACCCCCAACTTTTGGGCCAAAACCTTCTGTCATTTTTTTAGAACCACTAGCATGGATTGCAGCTATAGTTCTTCCATGAAATGAATTTTTAATACAAATAATTCTATTTTTATTTGGTTTTCCTATTGAAAAAAAATATCTTCTTGCAACTTTTATAGCAGCCTCAGTAGCTTCTGCGCCACTATTTTGAAACATTATATAATCTGCAAAAGTTTTTTTCACTAATTTTTTTGCTAACTCTTCACCTTCAGGTATTACAAATGCATTGGATACATGCCAGAGTTTTTTTGATTGTTGGTTTATAGCTTTAACTAATTGTGGATGAGCATGACCCAATGAATTTACAGCAATTCCCTGAACAAAATCTAAATATTTGCCACCATTTTTAGTATAAAGGAAACTTCCTTTTCCTCTAACAAATGATAACTTTTTTCTATTATAATTTTTAGCTAAATAACTCATTTTTCTATTCTATGAACTTTTTATAAACTAAAAAATTAAATACAAGTTACGATTGAATAATAAATAGAATTGTTTTTATTATTTGTGTGCATAACTGATAAAAAATCCTTGTTTATTTTTTATACATATCAGTATATTGTATATATTAAATATATTAACACATTATATAGTTAAAATGAGTTGGACTGAAGAAAAAGTATCTAAATTAAAAAAATTATGGGGAAAAGGAAATACTGCTAGCCAAATAGCTGAGATAATTGGTGGAATAAGCAGGAATGCAGTAATTGGTAAAGCTCATAGACTTAATTTATCAGCAAAAATAAAAACTAGAACAGCTACTTCAAATGAAAGTTTTGAAAATTCAGTAATTGATAAAAATTTTAAATTTAAAAAGGGCCGTAGAAGCAAATTTAAATCATTAATAATTGAAAAAGATTTTGAACCAGAAAATCCTAAAACTCTAGAAGAATTAGATGAAAATTCTTGTAAATGGCCAATAGGTCATCCTGATGAAAAAAGCTTTTATTTTTGTGGACGATCTTCTCTTAAAGATTTTTCTTATTGTAAATTACATCTGCTTTATGCATATCAACCAAAAGGCAAGAAAGAGGGTGTAACCGATAAAGAGGAAGTACCAGAATTTATTGGAAAAAAAATTAAATCAGCTTAGTTTCTATTCAATTTTTAATATAGATTTAACTACTTTTTTTTTCATTTTTGTTTATTGAGAATTGACCACCTTCTCTCCACATATAACAATATTTTTTGACTTCTTTTTCAAAAAAACATTTTGCGGGACATCCTATATCAAAATTAGTTTTATAATTTCCTGATTTTATATTATCATATTTCAAAAGTGTTAATTGATCTTCAGTAAGTAAAGGTTTGGGGAAAAGTTGAAAAAATTTTGCTGATAATTTAGCTAAAGGAAGTGGAAAAGTTACTAAAAGCCTTTTTTTATTAATTAAGAATAAAAGTTTTTCTAAAATTTGCTTGAATGTAATTGTCTCTGGACCGACACACTCAATAATTTGAGAAGAAATATTTTGAGTAATAACGTTAAAAATTACATTAACTAGATCTGAAGAATGTATGGGCATAAACTTTGTTCTTCCTGAGTAGTAAAGAGGAAAAATCGGTAATCTATTAAGTAAAGTCATAAAATTTGTAGTAAAGTTATCATCTACAGAATAAACTATTGAGGGTCTTAAAATTGTAGACAAAGAAAAGTTTTTTAAAATTTCTTTTTCCCCTTCAATTTTGGTTTTTGCATATTTAGAATCAGTTGCTTCATTTATTCCTAGTGCTGATAAATGAATAAAATGTTTTAAATTATATTGCTTACAAAGTTTTGCTAAAATTGATGGAAATAAAGTGTGTATATTTTTAAATGAATTTCCTCTTTTCTCAAATAATATTCCTATTAAATTTATACAAATATCTGCCTCTTCAAATAATTTTTTGATTTTAGTCTCATCAAAAATATTTGATTCAATAATATTGATAAATCCTGCATTTCCTTGAGTTTTAATAATGTGCCCTTTTTGATGAATATTCCTAGTAACTACAGTTACTCTATAGTTATTTTTGGTTAACTTTCTGATGAGATGTCTTCCTATTTGCCCACTTCCACCAAAAATTAGACAATTTTTTGCTTTCATATATATATGACTGAATAATGAGTATTGATATTAAGCTTCACAAAAATGACTTACCAGATGATTTAGATTTAGGCAACGTAATAGCTGTTGATGGAGAGTTCATGGGTCTAAATGTCAGACGTGATCCTTTATGTTTAATCCAACTTTCTTCAGGAAATTCTGACGCTCATATCGTGCAGCTTGATAGATCAAAATATGAAGCTCCAAATTTATCGAAAATATTAAATAATAGTAATATTATAAAAATTTTTCATTATGGAAGAGCTGATATTGCACATATAAAGTATTATCTTAAAACTGAAACAAATAATATTTTTGACACTAAAATTGCATCTAAACTAGCAAGATCATATTCAGATAGTCATTCATTAAAAACACTTATCAAAGAATTTGTAAATGTAGATATAAGTAAACAATTTCAAAGTTCAGATTTTGGTGGAGATTTAACACCTGCACAAATGAAATACTGTGCTAATGATGTTATTTATCTTCACAAAATACATAATGAATTAAATAATATTTTAATTAGAGAAAAAAGGATTGATTTATATAAAGATTGTCTTAAGTTTTTAAAAACAAGAGTTGAACTTGATTTAGCTCTTTTTAAAGATGATATCTGGTCTCATTAAATGAAAAAAAAAAATTTTATCAAAATTGGTAAAGCTGTAATTAATCTAGAGATTAAAGCATTAAACAAATTAAAAAATAGTTTTAGTAATTCATTTAATTTAGCAGTTGAAAGTATTGTTAAGTGCCAATCTAAAGTTATCCTATGTGGGGTTGGAAAAAGTGGACTAATTGCAAATAAGATAGCAGCAACATTTTCATCAGTTGGAACACCCTCATTTTATCTATCAGCTAGCGACTCTTCTCATGGAGATTTAGGTAGTATTTCAAAAAAAGATATTCTAATTCTAGTTAGTAATTCAGGAGAAACTAATGAATTAAAAAATATTATACAATATGTTAATAGAAATAAAATTTTATTAATAGGAATTGTTTCAAAAAAAGATTCTGTGCTTTACAGATCCTCAGATATAAAATTGCTAATACCAAAAGTTACTGAGGCAGGAAGTATAATTCCAACTGCTAGTACAACGTCTCAACTTGCCTTAGGTGATGCGTTAGCAATTGCTACAATGAGAAAAAAAAAATTCAATAATAAAGATTTCAAAAAAATTCATCCCGCTGGAAGTTTAGCAGCACAATTAAAAACTGTAGAAGATATAATGCTTAAAAATGAAGCTATTCCCTTTGTTGATGAAAATTTGAAAATGAAAGATGCATTAAAAGTTTTAAGTTCAAAAAAACTAGGTTTTATTCTTATAAGGGATAAAAAAAAGTTAACAAGAGGGATAATTACTGATGGAGAATTAAGAAGATTTTCTCAAAAAAAACAAAATTTACACAATTTGTTTGTTAAACAAATTATGACTAAAAACCCAATAGGAATAGACAAGAATGAATTAGCAGCTAAAGCTCTTTCTGTAATGAATAATGCGAAAATTACTTCTTTGTGTGTATTTAATAAAAAAAACAAATCTAAAACAATAGGTGTACTACATATTCACAATATTTTGCAGTCAAATATATCTTAAATGGAAAGAGGGTTTTTTTTAAGAGTAACTTTTGTTATTACTATTTTAATTCTTTTATTGATAATTATTTTTAATTTAAATCAAAATAATAAAGAGTCAGTAGAAGAAAAAAAAGAAGTTTTTCAAGAAGAAGTAGAAAACTCTAATTTAATAAAAGATGTTGAATATAAGTCTAAAGACTCTAGTGGCAATTTATATATTTTAAGGGCATCTGAGGGAATTATCGATCAAAGTAATAGTAAAATTATTTATTTAACCTCAATTAAAGCAGTAATAGAATTAAATGATTATAATTCAATAGATATATCCTCTAACTTTGGTAAATATAATATTAACACTTTTGATACTATTTTTTCAAAAAATGTAATAATTGAATATCTGGATAATATAATAATAGGAGAATATCTAGAATTGTCATTAAATAAGAATTTAATGACAATTTCTCGAAATGTGGTTTTTAAAAACAATAAAAGTTCTCTAAAAGCAGATGTAATTGAGGTAGATATTAAAACAAAAGATATTAAGATTTCTATGTATGAGGAAAATAAAAAAATAAATATTAAATCTTTAAATAAAAAAAATGGCAGTAATTAAAAAATTTAGAATTAAATCTTTTAAAAAAATTAAATCTATAATCGAATTCGAGAATGTATCTCTCACATATGGCAATAGGTTAATTTTGGATAATATAAGTTTTAAAATAAATGAAGGTCAAATTTTTGGTATGCTTGGTCCAAATGGTGTAGGTAAGTCAACTATTTTTAATCTTATAACAGGACTGATCAGCCCTAAACATGGAAAAATCAAAATAAATGGTGAAGATGTATCACAATATCCTATTTATTTAAGAACTAGAAAATTTAAGGTTGGATATGTGCCTCAATATGGTGGCTATTTTAATGATTTAACTCTTCAAGACAATCTTAAAGCTATAAGTGAAATTGTAATACAGAATAAGAACTTAAGACAAGAGAGAATTGATTACTTGCTTTCAAAATTTGAACTAGAAAATGTTAAAAATATCAAAGCTAAATTTTTATCAGGAGGTCAAAAAAAAAAGTTAGTTATTTCACTTTCTCTATTGAGTAATCCTAAAGTACTTCTTTTAGATGAATGTTTTGCAGCTTTAGATGTATTAACAATTAAAATGTTGCAAGAAATAATTGTTAATCTTCAACAAGAGAATCGAATAACTATTTGTATCTGCGATCATCAGGCAAGAGACCTTTTGGCTTGCGTTGATGTTGCTATGATTTTAAGTAATTGCAAAGTAATTGCTCAAGATACTCCATCAAATCTTGTCAAAGATATAAATGCTAAAAATGCTTATTTTGGTAATAGTTTTAAATTTAATTAATTGTTAATGCCAAATAAGATAATTTTTAACAAAAAAATAAATAACTTTAACAAAAAGATTATAATTCCTGGTGATAAAAGCTTAAGCATCAGATGGGTATTGATCTCTTCTCTATCTAAAGGAGTCTCAAAAGCCCAAAATTTACTTTTTTCTGAAGATGTTCTGGCTGCTATAGAGGCTGTAAGAAAGTTTGGAATAAAAGTTATCGTTAATAATAAGATGTGCAAAATTTATGGTAAAGGAATTGATGGATATAGATATAAAAAAAACCTTACTGTTAATGCAAAAAACTCTGGCACACTTGGTAGATTAATTCTCGGAATTTTGATAGACACTCCAATACCTATTAAAATGATAGGTGATAAAAGCTTATCAAAAAGAGATTTTAAAAGAATAGCTGATCCACTAAGTGGTTTTGGAGCAACTTTTAGACTTAATAAAAACTATGGATTGCCCTTGACCATTAAAGGATCAAAAAAATTAAAACCAATTAAATATTATGAAAATAAAGGTTCTGCCCAATGCAAAAGTAGTATTATGTTTGGAGGAATAAAGACAAATGGCAAAACAATTATAAAAGCAAAAAAATCAAGAAATCACACAGAACTTTTTTTTAAACATTTAAATTTCCCGATAAAAATAAAGCAAACAAAAAATTTTGATTTAATTGAGATAAATAAAGTAAAAAAAATTAATCCAATTAACTATAAGATTCCATCTGATATAAGTTCGAGTGCTTTTTTTATCGCTCTTGCTGTATTATGTGAAAATTCTAAATTATTAATAAAAAATGTTAATATTAATCCATCTAGGTCTGGAATACTAATTATTTTAAAAAAAATGGGAGTTAATATCTCCTTTTCAAAAAAAAAAATTTATAAAGGAGAAGTGGTAGCTGACATTTTTATTAAAAGTCCAAAAAAATTGAAATCTATCAATTGTCCCTCAAAATTAAATAGTGCAGCTATTGATGAATTTTTAATTATTTTTTTAATAGCAGCAAAAGCAAAAGGTGTCTCAATTTTTAAAAATTTAGAGGAACTTAATAAAAAAGAAAGTCCAAGATTAAAATGGGGTTCAAATATCTTAAGAATGATGGGTATAAAAACTGTTACGACCAAAAATTCAATTAAAATATTTGGAAACCCAAAGCTTAAAATTAATAAAAAAATTGAAATAAAGAACTTTTTAAAAGATCACAGAGTTTTCATGACAAGTGCTATTGCTGCATTATCTTTTGGAGGGGAGTGGCATATACATGATAAAGATTCTATAAAAACTTCTTTTCCCTCATTTTTAGAAATAATCAAAATGTTCACAAAATGAAATACAGAAATAATATATTAAAAATTGCAGTTGACTCTCCAGCAGCAGCTGGTGCTGGTACTTTATGTAAAACAATATCAGAACATTATAATCTTTTATATTTAGATACAGGAAAAATTTATAGAATGTTAGCTTATCTAAAGATAAGCAACCAAAAAAAATATAATAAAAATTTTATAAAAAAAGAAATCAAAAATTTAAATTTAAATAAGCTTAGAAGCAAAAAGCTCTTAACTGATGAAATTGGAAATGAGGCTTCTTTAATTGCAAAAGATAAAAATATTAGAAAATTAGTCCATTCATTTCAATTAAAGTGTGCATATAATCCACCAAAAAAATTTGATGGTTCTTGTTTAGATGGTAGAGATATTACTTATAAAATTGTCCCAGATGCAAATTTAAAATTTTTTATAACAGCAAATATTAAAACTAGGGCTTTAAGAAGATATAATGAGCTTAAGGACCTTAATAAAAGAATTAATTATAAAGAAGTACTAAAAAACATTAAAAAACGTGATAAAAGTGACTATAATCGTAAAATTTCCCCGCTAAAGAAAACTAAAGATTCTATATTGATTAACACGTCAAATTTATCTAAAAGAGCGTGTTTTTTAAAAATAAAAAAAATTATAGACAGAAAAATTAAACATTAATGGAAATTTATAAAGATCTTTCAAACCCTGAAACTCAAGAATTCGAAAAATTACTAAACTCACAACTCTCAAAAATTCAAATAGAAGAAGGTAAGATTATTGATGGTAAAATAAATAAGATTACTGACAAATTTGTATTCCTTTTTGTTGAGGGATTAAAAAGTGAGCCTGTTTTAGATATAAATGAACTTAAAAGTATGGGTCTGGGAGAAAAAATTAAAATAGGTGAAAAAATTTCTGTATTATTAGAAAAAATTGAGGATAAAAATGGTGAGGTCTTAGTATCAGCAAATAAAGCTCAAAAAATAAAAGGTTGGGATAAGTTAGTTCAAGCTTACGAAAAAAATGAACCTATAATGGGTAAAATTACCTCTAAGTGTAAAGGTGGTTGTATTGTTGAACACATAGACACTGGTTCTTTGATGTTTTTACCAGGTTCTCAAATAAGTGATAAACCTTTGAAAGATATAAGTCATTTGATGAATGAGCCTCAGAAATTTGCTTTGATAAAATTGGACAAAGTAAGAGGTAATGCATGTGTTTCAAGAAGAGAGATTATATCTTCTTTTAAAAAAGAGGATAAAGCTAAAATAATAGAAAAATATAAAGTAGGAGATATTATTAAGGGTGCTGAGGTTAAAGGTTATAGTACATTTGGATGTTTTTTTAATGTAAATGGTGAATTAGATGTTTTAGTGCATTTACAAGAAATATCATACTCAAGAGTTAATCATCCTGATGAAGTTTTCAATATTGGTGAAAAACATGATCTCAAAGTAATTTCAGTAGATAAAGAAAAATTACAGGTTGGTTGTTCAGTTAAACAGTTGTCTCCAGATCCTTTTGAACATATAGAAAACTATGCACTAAACAAAGTTTATAAAGTTAAGGTTGTAAAGATTATGGACTTTGGTGCATTTTGTGAATTAGAACCAGGCTTAACTACATTACTTCATTCAAGTGAACTAAGTTGGAGTAAAAAAAATGCTACTGCTAAAAAGATGTTTAAAGTAAATGATGAAATTGATTGTATTATAACAGAAATAGATAAAGAGAAAAGAAGAGTAGCAATTTCACATAGACTAACTTTAGAAAACCCTTTTGAGACTTTTGAAAAAAAATTTCCTGTAGGTACAATTGCAGAAGGTGAAGTTGTAAATAAAAATGAATATTCATTATTTGTTAAAATTGAAAATATTGAAATTGATACTTTTTTACATTGTAATGATTTAACTTATTCAAATAATGGCGAAGAAGAGCTAGCTAAATATAAAAAGGGTGACAAAATAAAAGTTAAAGTTTTAGAAATTAAAGTTTCAGATCAAAAAATTAGAGTTGGCTTCCGTCAAACTCAACCAGATCCTTTTGATTGGTTTAAAGATAAAAAAGTTAAGCAAACAATTACAGTTAAAATAATATCTACAGATAACAAAGGACTTTATGTAAGACCTGAAGGATGTGACCTTGATTTACCAATTAAAAAATCAAATATTGCAATTAGTGCAGCTGACACAAGACCATCAAGATTTACTGGTGGAGAGAGAATTGATTGTGCCATTGCAGAATTAGATATTGAAAAAAGAAAAGTTGTTCTAAGTATTAAACTTCTAGAAGAAATAGAAAAAAAGGAAGCCCTAGAAAAATATGGATCTGAGGGTTCAGGTAAAAATTTACCATTTTCGTCTTTATCGGATGATTTAAAGAAAAAAGACAAAAAAAAAGATTAAAGTAAAAAATTGGCAATTGTAAAATCAGAGCTGATAAAAAAGTTAAAAAAATCTTACCCTAATTTTCTATCTCGTGATTTAAATAAGCTTATAGATATAATTTTAAAAGAGATTAAAAATACTCTTAATCGAGGCGAGGGTGTAGAACTAAGAGGATTTGGAACATTCCGCACAAATATTCAGAAAGAGTCAATAAGAAGAAACCCTAAAACAGGCACAAAAATTAATGTGCCAAAAAAAAGAACAATCAAATGGAAAATGTCAAAAGACTTGTTTAAAAAGTTAAATAATGAAAAAGAATAAAATATTCGTTGCTTGTGACACTAACAACATCTCAAAAGTAAAAGAAATAATCAAGAAAACACAAACCCCAAAACTAAAAATTGGCTATAAATTTGGATTAGAGTTTCTTAATTCAAAGAATGGTAGAAACTTTTTATCAAGTTTAAAAAGTAAGATAACTTTCGCAGATCTTAAACTTCATGATATTCCCAATACATGTATTTCAACAATTAAGGCAATTAAAGATTTAAAAGTTAATTATTTGACAATTCATATAAGTAGCGGTCCTGAGGCCCTAAGAGCTTGTAAAAAAGTTTCAGGAAAAACTAAATTAATTGGAGTTACAATTTTAACTTCTCTGGATAATAAAGCATTAAGAGAAATTGGTTTTAACAAAGATGTAAAAAAATTAGTTTATCATCAAGCTAAATTGGCAAATAAAGCAAAACTTGATGCCATAGTATGTAGTCCTCAAGAGGTGGCTATAGTTAAAAAAATATTTAAAAAAGAAATAATTACCCCTGGAATTAGACTTAACCTAAAAGCTAATGATCAAAAAAGAGTTTTAACACCTAAGCAAGCTTTTAAAAATGGAAGTGATTGGCTAGTAATGGGTAGGCCTATAACTAAAGGTAACATCAAAAAAAATATTTCGTCTTTAATCAATCATTTGAGTCAATGATTCTTAAATCAAAAATCTGTGGTGTCTCTGATACCAAAACTTTAAGGTATATAATCAATCATAAAAATCCTCCTCAATTTATAGGTTTCATTGTTAATTACCCAAAATCAAAAAGGTATGTTGATATAAAAAAATTAAAAGAATTGACTGAAATTGATAAAAAAAATTCATTATATGTTGCAGTTCTAGTTAATCCTGAAAAAAGAATTCTTGAAGAAATTAAAAATTTACCCTTTGATTATTATCAGCTCTATGATTGTAGTGTGGATAAAATACGATCTATAAAAAATACATATAATAAAAAGATTATAGCAGCATTAACTATTGAAAATTCTGAGGATGTTAAAAATTATCATTTATATAAAGATGTTTCTGATATCTATTTATTTGATAGCAAAGGATACGAAAAAAGTTTGTCATTCAACCATACTTTGATTGAAAATATACAATCTAATAAAGAACTAATGTTAGCAGGAAATATTCAAATTAATGATGATCTTGAAAAATATAAAAAAATAGCAGATATTATTGATATATCTGGGGGATTGGAAACTTCTGGATTAAAAGATATTAACAAAATAGAAATTTTCTTAAATAAATTAAAAAATTTAAACAATGAAGCTTAAAAAAAATATTCCCTTAATTGATCAACACGACAAATTTGGGTTTTGGGGAGGTAAATTTGGTGGAAGTTTTATCCCAGAAACTCTTAAAAAACCTGTAGAGGATCTTACAAAAGAATTTCATAAACTGAGAAAAAATAGAAATTTTATTAAAAAAAGAGACTTTTATTTTAAAAATTATGTAGGATCTCCTACATCATTTATTAAATTAGAAAATTTATCTAGTCATTTGGGTGGTGCACAGATTTGGGCAAAAGTTGTTTCAGAGGCAAATGGTGGAGCTCACAAAATATATAATGCAACTGTTCACGCCTTGATCTGTAAGGCAATGGGTAAAAAATATATAGTGGGTGATACAGGTGCTGGATATGCAGGAAAAATGCTAAGTATGGCGGCAAAAAAGTTTGGTCTAAAATGTAAAATTTTTATGGGAGCTAAAGATATTAAGAGACAAAAACCAAATTGTGATGCAATGAGAAAAAATGGTGCAGAGATCGTACCAGTATATTCTGGAAGTCAAACTTTAGTAGATGCAGTGAGTGAATGTATGAGATATTGGGTTTCGAATTGTGATAATACTCACATGTGTGTGGGTTCAACTGTTGGCCCTAACATTTTTGTTAAAATCTGTGGATGGTCTACAGCTCAAATCTCAAGAGAACTTAAAATCCAATTAAAAAAAGAATTTAAGAAAATTCCAAAAAAAATAAAATTAATTAACTGTGTTGGAGGTGGAAGTTCGGCTTATGGTTTTTGGAGCGAATTTATAGATTATGATAAAAAGCATATTGAATTAATTGGAGTAGAAGCTGGAGGACCTAAGAAATCAAAATTACATGCAGCTCCCTTAAGTAGAAATGCTAAGATTGGAATTCTGCATGGTGCTGCCTCTTATGTGTGTCAAAATGATGAGGGACAAATTCAAGATACAGAATCTATCAGCGCTGGGTTGGATTATCCTGGAGTTAGTCCGATCCATTGTTTTTTAAAAGATACCAAAAGAGCAAGATATACATATGCAACAGATGAGGCAGCTTTAAATGCATATAAGATGGTAACAAAATTTGAAAAACTAAATCCAAGTTTAGAGCCAAGTCATGCTTTTGCTGAAGCCATAAAGATTGCACCAAAATTAAGTAGGGATACAATTTTAATAGTCAATTCCTGTGGAGACGCCAAAAAAGATAGGGATATCTTAAAAGATAGGTTGGGTAAGTATTAATGAAAAATTCCCTAATTAATCAATCTTTTGAAAGAGCCAAAAGAGAAAATAGACCTGCTCTTCTTACTTACACTGTAGCAGGTGACAATACTAAAAAAAAATCATTAGAGATTTTAAGATCAATTTCAAAATATGCTGATATTTGTGAATTAGGATTTCCACATAACACTCCTATTGCAGATGGAGGACAAATTCAAACAAGTGCTTATCGTGCAATCAAAAATGGAATTAAAATAAACGATGTCTTTTCGATTGTAAGTAAATTTAAGAAATTAAGCAAAGATAAACCAATTATACTTATGGGCTATTATAATATGATTTATCAATACAACGAAAATAAATTTATTGAAAAATGTAAGAAATCAAAAGTTGACGGCTTAATAGTTGTAGATCTTCCTCATCCAGAAAATAAAATTTTCGCTTCAAAATGCAAAAAAAATAAAATTGATTTTATTCAGCTTATATCACCTACTACCTCTAAATTAAGATTAAAAAAAATTATCAAAGACTCTCATAACATGATATATTATATTAGTATGTTATCCACTACAGGAGGAAAATTAAAAGTTTCACCAAAAAGAATAATTCAAGAATACCAAAAAATTAAAAAACAAAATAAATCAAAAAATGTGGTTATTGGATTCGGTATTACTGAAAAGACTATAAAATTATTGAAAAAAGCTGATGGATTAGTTGTCGGAAGTGCAATTTGTAAAGAAATTACAAAATCAATTAAAAAAAGACAAAATACTGTCACAAATGTTACTAATGTGGTGAGGAAATTAAGAAATAAAATTAAATGAATTGGATTACTAAAATAATAAAAGCAGGTGAAAAAATTAAAACTGCTATACATAAAAGAGCATCCAAAGAAGATATAGCTAATAGTGACTGGACGTCATGCTGCAAAGGTCCAATCTTAAAAAAAGATTTAGAGGAAAACCTTTGGGTATGTTCTGACTGTAATAAACATCATCGTATAAAACCGAAACAAAGATTTGATATTTTATTTGGAAAAAATAATTATGAGATTTTTAAAACACCTATTCCAAAAGATGATCCTTTAGAATGGACAGACTCAAAATCTTATAAAGACAGATTAAAGAGTGCACGAAAAAAAACTGGAATGGATTGTGGAATGATGGTGGTAAGCGGATCAATTAATAATATTAAAATCACTGCAGTGGCATCTGACTTTGATTTTTTAGGAGCTTCAATGGCTGCTGCTGAAGGAGAGGCTTTTCTATATGGTATTCAAAATGCTATAGAAAATAAAACTCCATTTTTATGTATTAGCGCTGGTGGTGGAATGAGGATGATGGAAAGTTTAATTTCATTATCTCAAATGACTAGAACAACTCTTGCGATTAATGAACTTAAGAAAAATAATCTTCCTTACTTAGTTTGTATTACTGATCCAACAGCTGGAGGTATTACTGCTTCATATGCCATGTTAGGTGATATTCATATTGCTGAACCAGGAGCTTTAATAGCTTTTGCTGGTGCAAGAGTAATTCAGGGCACTGTCAAAGAAGAACTTCCAGAGGGTTTTCAAAAAAGTGAATATGTTGAAAAAACTGGTTTTGTAGACATAATTATTGAAAGAAAAAATCTGTCTGAAAAAATTGGAACTTTATTATCAATATTGTTAAAAAAAAATTCTGCTATAAGCACTGAAGAAAATGAAACTACAGAAAATACTCAGTCGCTTTCTAAAATTGCATCCTAAAGAAATTGATCTAAGCCTAGATCGAATTTTAAATCTTTGTGAAAAACTTGGAAATCCACAGGATAAGATTAAAGCTATAAATGTGGTGGGTACAAATGGAAAAAATTCAACCATTCAAGCATGTTATTCCATTTTAAAAGAGGCAAATATAAAATGCAATGTTTACACTAGCCCCCACATACAAAAGATAAATGAAAGGTTCGTATTTAACAACCAAGAGCTGAAAGATGATGAACTAGCTGATCTTTTTGAAGAAGTCGAAAAAGTTAATAATAATCAGCCAATTACTTTTTTTGAAATTCTTACAGCATGTTACTTTTATAAAGCTGCTCAATATCCAGAGAATATTAACTTAGTCGAATCCGGGTTATTTTTTAGATTTGATGCCACTAACATACTAAAAAAAAATTTAGCAACCATCATAACATCAATAAGCAAAGATCATTTAGATTGGCTTCCTAAAAATGACCAATCTATTGAAAAAATTGTTTTTGAAAAAACTTCAAATCTTTTGAATTCAAATATTATAATAGCAAAACAAAATCAAAATACGATGAACTTTATAAAACAAAATATTTCTACAAATCAATCAAATAAAATTTACTTTAATGAAGACTTTTCTTTTACAAATGGAGAAAACGGTTACTTTTATTATGAGGATAAATTTGGTGGATTAAAATTACCAGAACCAAATGTTCTTGGTCTCTATCAATTAGAGAATATTTCAACCGCTATAGCAACTTTAAGAATGTTAGATTTTAACATAAAAGATGAAAACATTAAAAAGGGCATTCAAAAAATCAATAATATTGCAAGACTTCAAGAGATTACTGCTGGAAACTTAAAAAATTTAGTTAAGGATAATCTATTTTTAATATCTGGAGATCATAACGAGGACGGCGCAAGGGTATTAAATGATTACCTCCAAAGTTTAGATTGCAATAAACATATAATAGTTGGCATGATGGCCAATAAAGACCATGAAAGTTATATTAAATGTATAAAAAATATTTCGTCAATTACAACTGTTGATATTCCCAATCAACCAAATGCTATTAGTGGTAAAGAATTAAAAGATAAATTTAAACACTTACCAAATGTAAAGTATGCAGAAAGTGTTGAAAAGGCTATAAAATCTATAAAATTAAATCGAGGAGACTTATTAATAATTACTGGATCACTTTATTTATGTTCAGAAGTTTTAAACTTAAATTAAATATTTTTTTCTAAAAATTCTTTCATATGGCTTTCTGGTACTCCACCAACTTTCCTATCTACTTCTACACCCTTTTTATAAATAATAACTGTGGGCACACCTCTTATTCCTGCTGCACTTCCTGTATTTATCCCACCATCTTCAATATCTGCATAATAAAATCCTGCTTTATCTTTATACTCTTCAGCTAATTTATCCATAACTGGCTTTAAGGCCTTACATGGTCCACACCAAGCAGCACTAAATTGAATAACTGACACATCTTCATTTTTAACTTTATTATCAAAGTCTTCATCTTTAAAATCTACAAGCATAATCCCTTTCTATAAATTAGTGTCCTAAAGTCAACTAGGCAATTTCATATTTTTTTTCAATAGACATAATAAATTCATTAATTTCATCTAATTTTTTAAGTTCTTCATCATCATCTTTATTATCTGCTTGATCTCGTAATATATCGATTTCGTTATAAGCCATTCCAATTGTTTGCCACTTTTCTTTGTTTTTACTTAAAATTCGTCTCGCAATTTCACTTTTAATATTTTTGTATAAATCTGGTGGTAAAATTTGTGGTGCCTCTTGATAAATAATTTTTTGTCCAAACCAGCTACATCTTTTATCTTGAAATTTATCTAACATTCTTAATTTGTCTTCCCAGGAAGAGCTGTGCCATATTTTGAATAAAGCCGTATCTTTATTAGGGATAAATTTTTCATAAAGAGTTTCCTCAGGTAATAAATCTTCTTGGGTTTTAGTTTGTGCTTTTTCCTCTGCTGCTTCCCTATTAATAATTTGAATATTTTGACAAAATTTTTCACTACTTCTTACTAATTCTGCCCTTTTTTTAATTGTCTCTAAATTAAGATCAGCATAAGCCTTTTCTTTTAATGCAAAATTTTTATCTAAAACTATTGGAGCTTTATTGGTTTTAATCACTCGAGTTGCTTTAGGACTAATCTTTTTTAAATTTGCTTTAAGCTCATTGACGGACATATTTAAAAATGGCTCTGGATCTCTTCTTAAATCCCATAAATAACCCCAAGATGCATAAGAAGGATGAAAACAATGATTTGGATGTAATGTGCAAACTAGATACATCATATTTCTCCCTTTAACATTTTCAAAAATTGAATATATACCTTCACCTTTTAAAATAGACTCCACACTACTTTTTGTCGAAGTGCCTAAAAATTTTTCCCAATTTGTTTTATGTTTGTCTTTTATAATTCTTAAAATTTTTAAGGAATTATGTGCGTCTACATAGGCAGTGTGGGCTGCTGAAGTATCAAAACCCTGCTGACGGGCCAAACCCTCCAAGGCCAAACTCTCATTTCCTGCTTCTGTTAATTCTGTTTTTAGTGTTTTAGAATCTATAGTTTGAGCAGCTCTTGCTACATGTAAGCCATCGTGTTCCTGATTTGGTGAAGAGTGAGTTAAATAAGGATATCTATTTCCCTTAAAAAAATTGAAATGAAACATTCTTCTGTCAAAATTTAAATTACTCCAGCCCATAAACATAGCTGGAGCAGCTTTTACAAAGAAATTTTCAACTGCACCTAAAAATTCATAATGTGAATAATTGCCTTTAGTAAGTAAATCAATACTTGTAGAGTTAACTAAAAGTGCTTTAGCAGAAGGGACTTCTCCTTCTGGCATTCTGCCTCTAATATTTAGTTTTCCTATCTCTTTAAGATTTTTATCAACTACAACTGCCCCGACTTCAATAATTGATCCCCAAATAGTACTGTTAGTCGTTTCTGTGTCGTAAATTACTATTTTATCCATTTTTAAATTAAATTTGAGAGTTCATTAAATTTTTTTAGTCTTCCTAAGAATAAATTTTGGTAAGTAATTAATTCTGAACCTTGAATTTTAAATTCTTGAAATAGATTATCTACTGTACAAACAAGAATTACACAAGATGTGATGTTTGTATTATACACAATATTGTGAGCTAAAGAATACGCGCTGGTTTGTAAAAACCATGAATCTATATACTCAGCTTTTTTTGGTTTGTTAGATTGCTTGAAATCAATTATGCAAGATTGTCCCTCATAAACACCAACACAGTCAGCAGTTCCTGCATATTTTTCTGGATAGTAAAGAGTACATTCAACTCCCCATATTTCTTCTAACCTATTTTTTAAACCTTTATCAATAATTTGTTTAGCCATAGATTTGTATTGTTCACCATCTTCAAAAAAACTTAAATTTTCTCTTCCTAAAAGAAAAGACTCTAAATAATTATGCATTTTGGAACCTCGGCTACTAGCAGCTTTTGTGATTGCTTCAGCTTCTCTTTGACCAGTTCTTTCGCGCCAATTGGCTAAAGCTGCTTTATCTTCTTCAGATTTGGTTGCGTCTAAAATTGAAGTAACACTTGGTAGTTTTGACTCTCCTAGTACATATCTTCTAATTCCATCTACTGTTGCTCTTGATGACGAAGGATAATCATATTTTCTATTCCATTGCATGAAGTTTCTTATAATCGGTATTAAAGGAAAAAAGAAATTAATTTTTAAGCTGTTTATTTCTTTCAACAAATTTTTCTACATTTTCTGTTTGAACAGCTTTCTCAACCTGCTCGGGATCTTTTATATTTTCTAAAGTTCTACTAATTGATCTTGCATCAGTACCAAACTTGTCTACCACATTCATCGCTTCTTCTAATTTTTTTCTAAGTGTAATTATATTATCAAAATGTTTTCCAAATCTTGTGGTGATAGTTTTAAGATGATTATATATTTCTGTAGCCCCTTTTTGAACTTTCAGTGATTGAAATCCCATATGTAAGGATTGTAAATAAGCTGAAAGAGTATTAGGGCCACAAATTACTATTTTATATTTTTTCATTAGTTCTTGAGTTAATAGTTCTTTTGTGCTCGGATCTTGATATTCAGTCAATTCTTTATAAAGACTCTCTGTTGGTGCATACACTATTGCAAAATCTGTTGATTTAGGTGGAACTATATATTTTTCCATTACACTTTTAGCTTTAGCTTTAAAAGCATTTGCTAGTTTTGTTCTAGCATCAGCAACTTCTCTTTTATCATCGTCTTCATGTGCATCAGTAATTGCTTTAAATTTTTCTACAGGAAAATGAGAGTCTACTGGAACCAAAACATCTCCTTGAAGTTTAATTGCAAATTCTACATTTTCACTGGTATCTTCTTTCATTTTAACATTTGTCATAAATTGAGATGCGGGCAATAAATCTTTAATTAATGCATCCAAAGAGTACTCTGCTAAAGTACCATATTTTTTAACCCCTGCTAAAATTTTAGTAATCCCCTCCTGGCTTTGATTTAATAGTTGTACTTGTTGATTAAAATTACCAACCTTCTCATCAACTTTTGTTAAGGCTTCAGTCATATCTTTTGTAACCCCAGTTGATAATACATTGAAGGAAGTCGACATGGTACCAAGTGAAGTATTGATAGTATTATTTAATGTATCTTTTAATGTAACTATTTCAGTTTTTAAGTTGGCTATTTCTTCTGACTCTTTACTTTCTGATTTGGGTTTAGATCTGATATTCAAATACAAAATAGCTAATGTCGTGCCTAACAAAGAAACTAAAATAATTAATAAAATTGTGTCCATGATTCGTAACTTGTATTATAAGGGTTTTTAATGGAATTATATTTTATTTTGAAAATTATATTTATAATAGCCATTTTGATAGCTCTTTACGCAATATTTAGAAATTTAGATATTATCAAAATAATCCTTATTTATTTTAAAGATAAATTACTTGGTAAGTAATTTAACTAAAGCTTTTAAACCTTTTTTTTTAAAGTTTTTCTTTGAAGTAAAAATACATGCTTGGGATTTTAAAATCTCACCATCTTTAAGGACACGTAAATTATTACTTTTTATAGTCTCACCACTGGAACTGATATCAGTAATCAAATTTGCAGAACCTGTAAAAGGATAGGCCTCGGTAGCGCCCAAACTTTCAACTAATTGAAATTGTGTTACACCCTTAGAGAATAAGAATTCTTTAGTTAAGTTTGGATACTTAGTTGCAACTCTTAATTTTTTTTTCTTTTTATCCCTAAATTCAAAAGCAATTTCTTCCAAATCAGCTACTGTTTGCACATCAATCCACGGATCTGGAATAGCAACAACTAGAGTTGCTTTTCCAAACTCATACTTTTTGACTAAGTTAATTTTTTTTTGGATATTAATTTCTCCTTCTTTAAGTAAATCAAAGCCTGAAAAACCTATATCTAAAGAACCATCTCCTAGTCTTTGAATAATTTCTCTTGCATGCAAATAAAGAATTTTAATGTTTGATTTATTTTTAATAGAACCAATTAAGTCCCTCTCACCTCGTTCAGAAACTAGTTTTAATTTTTTCTTTTTAAAAATGTTTAAAACGTCTTTTCTAAGCCTGCCTTTACTTGGAATTCCTATATTGATTATATTTTTCATTTTAATAATTTAAATTTAATGCAGCCCCTACCGCTGATATTTGTTTTTTAGATCCAAGGTCAGAAATTAATTGATCATACCTTCCACCATTAATTATATTTTTAATCTTATTATTTAATTTGATATCAATTTTAAAAACCATACCTGTGTAATATTCAAGTTGTCTTCCAAATGAGGTTGAAAAAACTACATTTAGTTTTGAAGTTCTGTTAACTGAGGTTGGAAAGTATCTTTGATCTACCACTAAGTTTATTTGATATTTCTTAAAGAATTTGTTTAATACATCTGCAGCTTTATTGATTGGACATTTAATCTTTAAAAACTCTTTAATAATTTTTGATACATTTCTCCCTTTACTCGGACGTCTTGGATCTTTTATCTTTTTATCAAAACGCTTTAAAATTTCTTCAATTGATCTTTCAGCAACGATTGAGTTCTTGTCACCTTTGAGCATTTTTAGATAACGTTTTTTATCTATCTCAACTATAGTTGGATCAACATCAGAGTTTGTTTCCAACCTTTTTAATAAATCATTAAAATAGTCTTCTCTCCAAAAATGTCTTGATAATCTTAATTTCCATCTAGTTGGAATATCCAGTTTAGATATTAAAAGTTTAAATATTTCAACATTTCCTAATGTTAGAGTGCCCGAGGTATATTTTAAATTTTTTAAAGAATTTAAAGAAGTATTAATAATTTCTTTATCATCATTTTTTTCATCTTTAGAACCAATGATTTCAAATCCAATTTGATTTCTAATTATAGAGTCTTTTCTATTTTGAGATTTCCTAAACGCTTGCCCACTATAAAATATTTTTTCTTTACCTCTTAAGTTACTTTCTAAATATCTTAGGCAAGAAACTATTGTTAAATCTGGACGTAAACATAGCTCATTCCCATTTTGATCAATAAATGAAAAAATAAATTTTCTAAAATTTTCACCAGATCTTTGAACAATATGATTAGTTTCAATTACTGAGGGTAATTCAATATATTTAAATCCCTTGCCTTTTACAGACTTTAGGATTTTTTCAGATAAGTTTTTTGATTTCATTTATTAAATTTGATTTTGAGATTGTTTTGTTATTTTCACCCTTAACACCTTTAAGGTTTTTAATAGTCACAGTATTATCATTAAACTCATTTTCCCCACAAATAATCGCTACTGTTAATTCACGCTTGTTTGCTAAATCGAGTTGTTTACCCAGATTTTTTTTAGTGTTTAAAAAAACCTCTGCATTAATATTATTATCTCTTAATTGATCAACAATTTCACAATAATTCTTTAAGTATTTTTCATCCATGACACAAACTAAAACTGGTTTTTGATCTTGTAATTGAATTTGGTTTAACTGAATTAATGCGAATAACAACCTGTCTACACCAAAACTAATTCCAGTCCCAGGAACATCAACACCTCTAAACCTTGAAATAAGTTTGGCGTACGATCCTCCTGAGCAGATACTACCTAACTCAATTTCCTTACCTTTATTATTAGTCACTTTGAAATTTAAATTTGTTTCGACTATAAATGAATCATAGTACGAGAGCCCTCTCACAATCGTAAAGTTTGTTTTAACTTGATTTAAATTTGAACCATATCCAAGTAATTGAAATATATTCTCTAATTCTTGAATTCCTTCTTGAGATAATGGATTTTTTAAAGTTTCTTTTAATTTTTTTAAATCTTTTATTTTTAGAAAATTTAATATTTGCGCTGTCTGTTCATTACTTAAATCAGCTCCTTTAGTGATAGCTCCACTTTGATCTTTTCTCTCTTTTTTAAGTAAGTCTTCAACTCCCTTTAATCCAAAACCAGGCTTATCGAGTTTATCAATTGCTCTAATAACTTTTGTTTGTTTTTCCTCAGAAATTTTTAAATCATCAATTAAACCCTGAACTATTTTTCTGTTACTCACATTAATTGTAAATTGATCTTTTTTTAATCCACAATCTGCTAGTGTGCTTGATATTAAATTACAAAGCTCTGCATTTGCTTGTGCAGGATTAACATTTCCAACAATATCAAAATCTGCTTGCATAAATTCTCTGTATCGACCATTTCCAGCTTTTTCATTTCTGAATACATTTTGAATTTGATATCGCTTGAAGATTGATGGAAGTTCTTGGTTGTTTTGAGCATAAAATCTTGCAAGGGGACTTGAGAGATCGTAACGAAGAGTTATATTCTTGTCTCCATCCTTAAATGAGAATACATCAGACATAGGATTAGCTTCATCTTCTGCCAAAAAAGATCCTATATTTTCTGCGATTTCGAACGAGGGAGTTTCAAGAGCTTCAGCTCCGAATTTTATAAAATTATTCTCAATAGCTTCTAAAAGCTTTTTTTTGAGAAGAATTTTTTTATCCCAACGATCTTCAAATCCTGGAGGTAATCCAGGAACTAGTTTATTTTCTTTATTCATTTTTTGGTACCCGGGCTGAGAATCGAACTCAAACTTAAAGTTCCACAAACTTTCGTGCTAACCGTTACACCACCCAGGCATTCCTTGTTTTTATATTATTTTTGTGTGGATTTAAAATTATATTATAAATAAATAGCCTATAGGCTATGGAAACAGTTTTTGTGAGAACTGTTTGAAGTTATCATCAATGAGTTATTTATAATCATGCGGGTCTTTTATGACAAATATTAAAATTATTCAACCCTTAAAAGAAAAGGACGTTAATCTATTTCTGAGAAAAACGTCCTTTAAAAATTTTAGTATTAGTCTAATTTTTTTAAATTTACCGCTGATGGGCCTTTTGGACCATCTTCAAGTGTAAATTCTATTTTATCACCTTCATTAAGGTATCTCATACCAGCTGCTTTCACTGCGCTCGCATGGACAAAAGCATCTTTTTCCTTATCTTCTCTTTCAATGAATCCAAAGCCTTTCTTGCCATTGAACCATTTAACTGTTCCTTTTAATGTACTCATCTTATTTCTTAGTCCTTTTGTTATTATTATCTTACGATGTTAATTTTTATTATAAGAATTTTCAAGATATTTTGATGGTGCCTCGGGAAGGATTCGCACCTCCGACACAAGCCTTTTCAGGGCTCTGCTCTACTCCTGAGCTACCGAGGCAAAAGATTAACCTCTAAAGATTATTCTGCCTTTAGTAAGGTCATAAGGGGTCATTTCTACTGTCACATTATCACCTTGTAATACTCTTATTCTATTTTTTCTTAATTTGCCTGCAGTATGTGCAGTAACAACATGACCATTTTCTAATTGAACTCTAAACATAGCGTTAGGTAATAAATCAGTTACTTTACCTTTGAATTCAAGTAAGTCTTGTTTTGACAAATTTATTTTCTCCTTATTCTTTTTTTAACAGATTGAGCATGCCCAGCTAACCCTTCATAATTTGCAAGAGTTATAACTGATGGTCCAAGACTTTCAATACCCTTTTTTGATAAGTTTATATATGAAATTCTTTTATAAAATTCATTAACACTTATACCGCTAGAATATTTTGCTGAACTATTAGTAGGTAATACATGATTTGATCCAACATTATAATCAGTCATTGCCATGACAGCATATTTACCTAAACAAATTGAACCTGCATTTTTGATTTTAGGTATAAATGATTTATAATTTTTAACATTCAGTTCTAAATGTTCTGGTGCAATTTTATTAATCACTTCTGCAATCTTTTTATCTGAATTAATATGTATTAAAATTCCATTACTAATTAAACTTTTTTTAGCAATAGAAACCCTTGGTAATTCTTTTAATTGTTTTGAGATTTCAATCTTAACTTTTTGAATTAAATCTTTATCTTTTGAAATCAAAATACATTGAGCTAAAACGTCATGTTCAGCTTGACCAATTAAATCACTTGCAACCCATTCTGGATTTGAAAATTTATCACAGACAATTAAAATTTCAGATGGACCTGCAGTCATACCTTCAATTCCAACATCACCAAAAACCTCCTTTTTAGCAGCTGCCACAAAAGAGTTTCCTGGTCCTACTATTTTATCAACTTTTTTAATTTTTTTAGTTCCATAAGCTGCTGCAGCAATAGCCGAAGGACCACCAATTGAATAAATTTCTTTTATTTTACATTTTTTAGCTGCATATAAAACTGCTGGGTTTTGTTTTCCTTTATAACTAGGATTAATCATTACTATTCTTTTAACTCCAGCAACTATTGCAGGAATTGTACTCATTAAAACACTAGAGGGATACGAAGCAGATGACCCTGGAACATAAATTGCAGCAGACTCGATTGGTAAATATTTATATTCAAGTTTATTCTTAAATTTATCAGAGTAAGAAATGTTTTTGAATTTTTGAAAAGAATGAAATTTATAAATTCTTGAATATGCAAGATCAATTGCTTTTTTTACTTTTTTATCTAAAGATTTTATTGACCTTGAAATCTGCTTAGCTGATGGAATAATAGTTTTATTAAGATTAAATTTTTTTTCATATTTCAACAAAGCTTTATCTCCATTTTTTTTCACATCATTGATAATGCCAGTCACTGAAATCAAGCTGGATTTAATCTTAAATTTTCGTTTTATAAGTATATTGTCTAAAACTTTATCAAAACTTTTGTTGTTACTATTTAATATTTTCATTATTCTTTGATCTCATTTTGATCTTCAAGCCTTACTTCAATAGCTTCTGTTGTCAAAACAATGTGAGCATTATTTTTAAAAATTAAATTAATTTCATAATTATCATTATTTTTCATATAGTCTATTGCAATTAGTTCTATTATTAATTTATCATTTTTCTGGTTAATATTCTTAGATTTTACATTATCAACGAAATCAAACCGACAAATACTATTAATCTTTTTATTATTTTGCCCTCCTTCAATTTTAGTACGCTCAATAGATAATAAAAAAACTTTACTTGAGCTAAGATATTTAATATCTGAAACTCTTACTTTTGCACCAGCACTACAGGCTGAAATCATTTGTAAACCTTCATTGTCACTTGCAATAATTTGAGCTAAATATTTTTTTCCCATTAATTTATCCTTCTTATTTTTGCACCGACTTTTTTTAATTTTTTTTCTATATTTTCATACCCTCTGTCTAAATGATAAATTCTGTTTATTATTGATTTACCTCTAGTTATAAGAGCTGCAAGAATAAGAGAAACTGAGGCCCTTAAATCCGTTGCCATTAATTCTGCGGCAGTAAATTTGATATTTCCTTCTATCAAAGCTTTGTTCCCTTTTATTAAAATTTTAGCACCCATTCGATTTAGTTCTGAAACATGCATAAATCTGTTTTCAAAAATATCTTCTTTAATCAAAGATTTTTTGTTTGCTTTGCACAGCAATACCATAATTTGAGCTTGTAAATCTGTGGGGAATCCTGGATAAGGAGCTGTTTTTATATTTGTGTTTCTTATTTTCTTATTTCCATAAATATGAATTTGATTTTTTTTTACTACAATTTTTGCACCAATTTTTTTTAAAATATTAATCTCAGTCTTTATTATTTCTGGAATTACTTTTTTAATCCTTAAATTTCCTTCAGTAGCAGCGGCTGCAACTAAATATGTTCCTGCTTCAATCCTATCAAACATCACAGAATATTTAATTTCATGTGTATTTTTTACCCCTTTGATTCTAATTGTTCGATTTGATAACCATTTTAAATCACATCCTAATTTGATTAAAAAATTTGTTAAATCTTTTATCTCTGGTTCTATTGCACAATTTTTTAATATTGTGGTTCCTTTAGCTAATGTAGCAGCTATTATCAAATTTTCAGTTGCTCCTACTGAAATTTTTGAAAAAGTAATTTTTGTACCTATTAAACCTTTTGGAGCTGTTGCATGAATGTAGCCCTGAATTATTTTATATTTTACACCTAATTTTGATAAAGCTTTCAGATGAAGATCAACAGGTCTAGTACCAATTGCACAACCACCCGGAAGAGATACTTTGGCTCTACCGAATTTTGCAAGTAAAGGACCAAGAACTAATATTCCAGCACGCATAGTTTTAACTAAATTATAGGAAGCAAAATTTTTATTTTGTTTAGAATTATCAACTACTAAATTTTTTTTATTAAATTTTGTTTTTGAACCCAGTGATCTAAGTAGATTAATCATTGTTTCAATATCTTTAACTTTTGGTAAATTATCTAAATAGACTTTTTTGTTTGTTAGCAAAGTTGCGGCTAAAATTGGTAAGGAAGCATTTTTTGAACCTGAAATATTGATCTCTCCCTTGAGCTTATTGGCCCCAAAAACTTCTAACTTTTGCATTATTAAACTTTAGGTAAAGTTACACCAGTTTGACCCATATATTTACCATCACGATCTGCATAAGTTACCTCAGGTTTTTCATTACCCTTAAGGAAAATAAATTGAGCAACACCTTCATTGGCATAAATTTTAGCTGGTAATGGTGTAGTGTTAGAGAACTCTAGTGTTACGTATCCTTCCCAACCTGGTTCCAGTGGAGTGACATTAACTATAATACCACATCTTGCATATGTAGATTTTCCCAAACAAATTACCAAAACATCCTCTGGTATTTTGAATTTTTCCATAGTTCTAGCTAACACAAAGGAATTTGGTGGTATAATACATTCTGAAGTATTTTTTGTGACAAAATTAGTTGGTTTAAAGTTTTTTGGATCTACAATCTCTGAATTTACATTAGTAAAAATCTTAAATTCATCAGATACTCTTGCGTCATAACCAAACGAAGAAAGACCATATGAAATACTATCACCTCTAACCTGTTTTTCTTCAAAAGGTGAGATCATATCCTTCTCTTTACACATTTTTCTTATCCACTTATCGGAAAGAACTGACATTATTTATTCTTTTTTTTATTTTTTTTTTGAAACAATTTTCTTTTTTTCAAATTTTTTCTTAGCGCTAAGCTTAATCGCTCATTTTTTTCTTTTACTCTCATTCTTTATTTGGATTAGTTAGAAAATCTAATGTTATGGGCTTTGAGGCATCTAAAGTTTTATCATGATCATCGTCTTTTTTTGGACCTTCTTTTGCAAGTCGCTTAGCTTTTTTTTCAGCAAGCTTTTTTTCTCTTTTAGCCTGCTTTTCCATCAGTTTAGCACTTTTAGTAGATTTATAATCGTAATGAATGCCCATATAATTTCCTTAAATAGATATAAATCATATTCATCAAAAAATTAAGGCAATAATTTGAAAAAAATGCTTTATTATCAATAAAATACAATTTGTGATAATCGCTCCTGTAGTTAAATGGTATAACAAGTCCTTGGTAAGGACTAGTTCCCTGGTCAGTACAGGGTGGGAGCACCATCAGCTTTTATAAAACAATTTTCGAAGAAGAATAGTTAACAGGACTAAAATAAAAAAAGCTACAATAGGAACGTATACTTCTGGAGAAAAAATTATTTCTGATAATCCTGGAACTTCTGAATTTTGATCTATAACCTTTTCAAGTCCACTACCAATTGAGACAGCTATAAAAATTTGAGGAATAATGCCTATTAATGTTGCGAAGAAGAAATTAATTGCTTTTACATTAAAAATTGTTGGTAAAAGACAACTAAGTTGCCAAGGAATTCCCCCTATAAAACGATAAATTAATAAATAAAAAAATTCCGATTTTTTAAATTTAATTTCGAGGCTTTGATATCTTTTTAAAAATTTTTCTCTTATTAGATCCTTTAAAAAAAAATTACCAAATAAATACAAAAAAGTTGCTCCTATGCTTAAACCTAATACTACAAGAATTGTCCCCAGCCATTTTCCAAAAATAAATCCACCGATTAAAGCTATTGGAGATCCAAATCCTAAAAATGGAAATACCCATAAAATTGTAAAAATCAAAAAAATTGTTGATATAAAAAATAAGTTAGAATTTTTAAGTTCTAAAAAATATGATCTATTTTCTTTTATAAAGTTGTAAGATGTAATCTCTTGAAGACTAAATTTTGAAAAAAACAAAAACAGAAATATGGATATCAAAATTAAGTAAGATAAACCTATAAATATTTTAATTTTTTTAGTTTTTTCCATTATTCATTATCGTATTTATAAAATCTTCTATTTGCTATTTATATATTTAATTACTATAAAGGGCCAAATTTAATAAAAATTTAACCACAATTATGAAAAGAACATATCAACCATCAAAAATCAAAAGAGCCAGAAAACACGGCTTTAGGTCGAAAATGAAAACTAAGGGTGGGAAAAAACTTTTAGCTAGAAGAAGAGCTAGAGGCAGAAAATCATTAACTGTATCTGGTTAAATTAATGAGAAGCAAAATTGTTGCTCTTTCAAAAAACGAAGAATTTAAATCATTGCTAAAAAAGAAAAAAGTATCAAACAAATATGCTACAATTTTCTTTGGTGAATTAGATAAGAAAAATAATGAAAGACTAAATATTTCCTTTGTGACGAAGAAAAAAATAGGAAATGCTGTTCAAAGAAATAAAATAAAAAGGAGACTAAGAAACATTATGAATGAAGCAGTAAAAAAAGTAACAATAAAGTTTAATTTTTCTTATCTTGTTATATGTAAGGCGAGTGTGCTACACAGTGATTATACTAATATAAAAGAAACCTTATTTCAGGAATTTAAAAAAATTAAATAATGAATTTTCTCACTATAATTTTAATTAAATTAATTAAAGGATATAAATACTTGATAAGCCCTTTACTAGGAGACTCTTGCAGATATTTACCAACTTGTTCAGAGTATAGTATTGATGCTTTAAAAAAATTTGGTCTATTAAAAGGTTTATATATGAGTTTTAAAAGAATTTTATCTTGCCATCCTATAAAATTTTTAGGGGGTGGAGAAGGATTTGATCCAGTTGACAAAAAAATAAAGGTAAAAAAATAATGGAATCTAAAAACGTAATAGCTGCGATAGCCTTATCCTCAGCTGTGATTGTTTTATATGCATTATTTTTTACTCCAGAGCAATCAATAACAAAACAAAATTTATCTGAAAAAAATAAGATAGAACAAAATACTGACACTCCAATTTTAGAACAGAAAGAAACTTTAGTTCAGATATCTAGAGAAGAAGCTTTAGAAAAAAGTGATAGAATAAAATTTGAAAACCAAAGTATCATTGGATCTATTGCATTGAAGGGTGCAGCAATTGATGATTTAACTTTTAAAAATTATAAAATAAGTCTGGAAAGTGAAGAAAAGGTAACACTACTAGGACCAAGAAATATTGAGGAAGGTTATTTTATTGAAAGTGGATTCGTTACCACTGATAAAAATATTGATATTCCAAGTTCTGATACAGTTTGGTCTATCGTTGGAAATGATATTCTCACAGAAAAATCACCTATAAAATTATCTTGGACTAATAAACAAGGAATAACTTTTGAAAAAGAAATTAGTTTAGATGATAAATTTTTATTTTCTATAAATCAAAAAGTAATAAATTCTACTAACAAAAAATATGATTTTTATTCCTATGGTCAAATAATTAGAAATAAAATTCCTGAAGGTTTATCTAACTTTTATATTCTTCATGAGGGTCCAATTGCTACTTTAGATGATGAATTAATTGAAGAGGATTATGATGATATTCAAGATCAAAAGTTTTCTCGCACTGCTCAAAAAGGTTGGTTAGGTGTTGGAGATAAATATTATGTAGCTTCAATCATACCACCAAAAAATAAAGAATTTAAAACAACATTTGATTATAAAAATAAGTTTAGAGCAAATTTTATTACGACAGAGCCTCTAGAACTTAATCAAAATAGTTCTATTGAAGATAGCTTGCAAATAATTGTGGCTGCTAAAAGAGTAGATGTAATTGATGGATATGCTGAGTCATTAAATATAGAAAAGTTTGACTTAGTTATAGATTGGGGTTTTTTATATTTTATAACTAAACCATTATTTTTTGGAATTGATTATTTTTTTAAACTTCTTGGTAATTATGGTTTAGCTATAATTGCAATTACAATTTGTATTAGGTTAGCCTTTTTTCCACTTGCTAATTTTTCATTCAGAAGTATGGCGAAAATGAAAGCGCTCCAACCAGAAATGGTAAGACTTAAAGAGCTTCATAAAAATGATAAAATGAAGTTACAGCAAGAAATGATGGCACTTTATAAAAAAGAAAAAGTAAATCCAATGTCAGGGTGTTTGCCAATACTTGTCCAAATACCCGTATTCTTTGCTTTGTATAAAGTTTTGTTTGTAACCATTGAAATGAGGCAGATGCCTTTTTATGGTTGGATTCACGATTTAAGTGAACGTGATCCAACTAGTTTATTTAATCTGTTTGGTTTATTACCATATGATGTACCATCTTTTTTAGTTATAGGAGCATGGCCTGTAGCAATGGGTGTTTCAATGTGGGTGCAACAAAAACTTAATCCTGCTCCTACCGATGCTATGCAAGCAAAAATATTTATGTTTTTTCCACTTTTCTTAACTGTAATACTTGCTCCGTTTCCTAGTGGTTTAGTAATTTATTGGACTATAAATAATATCTTAACTATGGCTCAACAAGTTTTTATAATGAAAAGAACAACAGTTAAAACTGCAACATAATGTTGTTGTAATCAAATAAAAGCTGATGGATCTAAAAAAATTATTACCAGAAAATGGACCACCCATAAAAGAAGTATCTAAATATATTGAAAAATACAAAAATGAATTAATAGTAATTAAATATGGAGGTAACGTTTTTATTGACAGAAATATATTTGATAATTTCATAACAGATATATGTTTGTTAAATAAATTGGGTCTCTCTATCGTAGTAGTTCACGGTGGTGGGCCAAGAATAAAAAGGGAATTAGATAAATCTAATATTCAATCAAATTTCATAAGAGGATTAAGAGTTACTGATAAAAGAATTATAGATATTGTTGAAAGAGTTCTTATTGATTTTAATAATGATATTGTATCTTCTTTAGAAAAAATGGGGTCTAAAGCTGTTTCTATTAACACGAAAACAAATAACATAATCGAGGTGATACCAGAAGCAAAAGAGCTTGGTTTTGTTGGTCTACCAAACAAAATTAACAACAAAATTTTATTAGATATTATTAAACAAGATAGAATACCTATTGTTTCTCCATTAGGGTTAGATAAAAATAATCAAACACACAATATTAATGGTGATACTGCAGCAATGGCTGTTGCAAAATCTCTTAAATCAAGAAGATTGCTCTTAATGACAAATGTTGATGGTGTTTTAAATAAAGAAAAAAAACTGATAGCAGAAATTTCTTCTTCTGAGATTTTAGAGATGATAAAAGATGAAACAATTAATTCTGGGATGATACCTAAAGTAAACGCGTGTCTGACAGCAGTAAATAATGGAGTTACTGCTGCTGGTATAATTAATGGTACAAAACAACATTCTTGTTTATGGGAAATTTTTTCAGATAAAGGCTCAGGTACATTAATCAGAAAATGAACTTAAAAGAAAAAAAATATCTTCTCCTTGATCTTGATGGTGTTTGTTATGGTAAACATAATAATTATTCTCTAGAGCGGGTATTTGGTCAAGTTTCAAAGAGAATGACACAATTTATATCTGAAAAACTTAAAATTGATAAAGATAAAGCTAAAGAATTACAAACAAATTACTTTTACAAATACAATACATCTCTGAGAGGATTGATGATACATGATGGAATTTCTCCAGATGAATTCTTATCCTTCGTTCACGATATAGATTTATCATTTATGAAAGCAGATAAAATTATGAGATATGAGCTTGAACAATTAAATATGGAAAAATTTATCTTCACAAACGGTTCTGCAGACCATGCTGCAAATATTTTAACACATCTAGGAGTGTATGATTTATTTGGTAGAGATAAAGTTTTTGATATCAAAGATGCTGGATATGTGCCTAAACCTCAGGCAGAGACTTTTGACTCAATGGTTAAAAAATTTGGTATTGATCCAAAAGAAACGATTTATATTGAGGATATTGCGAAAAACCTAAGTATCGGGCATGAGCGTGGGTGTGCAACTGTTTGGTTAATTAATGATGAGCATTTTGGAAAAATGGATGCTGATAAAGATTTTATTTCACACAAAATTGAAAATCTATCTTTATTTCTAAAAGAAATAAGGTTATTAAAAAGTCAGTAAATTATGTCTATAGAAAAAATTATAAATGATGCTTGGGAAAACAAAGATCAAGTAAATCCTAATTCGGATCAATCTTTAAAGGATACAATTAATCAAGTTATAAGTGATTTAGATAGTGGCAAATCTCGTGTTGCTGAAAAAGTAAATGGTGAATGGATTACTCACCAGCATTTAAAAAAAGCAATCATGTTAAGTTTTAGAATTTACCCAATGGAAAATTTAAATGGACCATACTCAAGTTGGTATGACAAAGCTCATTTATTAAAAGGTAAAACTGCAGGTTGGACAAAAGAAGACCATGAAAAAGCTGGATTTAGAATGGTACCAAACTCGCCTGTTAGAAAAGGATCGTTCGTAGGAAAAGATGCTGTTCTTATGCCATGTTATGTAAACATTGGTGCTTACATTGGGGCTAAAACTATGATGGATACGTTTAGCCGTGCTGGTAGTTGTTGCCAGATCGGGGAAAGCTGCCATATATCTGCTGGTTCTGGGATCGGCGGAGTACTAGAACCTGCTCAAGCATTACCAACAATCATTGAAGATAATGTGTTTGTTGGAGCCATGTCTGAAGTTGTTGAGGGAGTAATTGTTGAGGAAGGAAGTGTTCTCTCAATGGGATGCTATATAGGCCAAAGTACTAAAATTATTAATAGATCAAATGGAGAAATTACAAAAGGTCGTATACCTCCATATTCAGTAGTTGTACCAGGCACATATAAAGATCTTTACGCTGTTCATATAATTAAAACTGTGGACTCTAAAACTAGGTCAAAGACTTCAATTAACGATCTTCTAAGAGACTAATTATGCAAAAGATTAATGAATTAAAATTAGCCAAAGAGCTAATCAGATTTCCTTCAATCACTCCAATTGATGCTGGAGTAATGAAATTTTTAGAAAAAAAATTAAAAAAACTTGGTTTCAAAACAAAAATATTAGAATTCAAAGAAAAAGGTTTTTCACCTGTAAAAAATTTATATGCAAGATTAGGGTCTAAAAGTCCAAATTTTATGTTTGCTGGCCATGTTGATATTGTTCCTCCAGGAAATATGAAGGATTGGACAGTAAATCCATTTAAACCATCTATTAAAAATGGCCACTTAATTGGAAGAGGTGCAAATGATATGAAAAGTTCTGTAGCAGCTTTTGTTTCCGCTATAGGCACTTTTTTATCAAAAAATAAAAAAATTAATGGATCTATTAGCTTTTTAATTACAGGTGATGAAGAAGGTGATGCAGTAAATGGTACTAAAAAAGTTGTAGAATATTTAAAAAAAAGGAAAGAAAAAATTAATTTTTGCCTTGTTGGTGAGCCCACAAATCCAAATAAATTAGGTGAAATGATTAAAATCGGTCGTAGAGGCAGTATAACAGGTAAAATTAAAATTATAGGTGAACAGTGTCACGTTGCTTATCAACATAGAGGAAATAATCCCTCAACAACAATAGTTCAAATTCTTAAAGAAATTAAAGATATAAAATTTGATAAAGGAACTAAACACTTTCAGCCAACTAATTTAGAAGTTACTAAAATAAATATTAAAAATGATGCGGATAATGTTATTCCAGGGTCAGCAGAGGCTACTTTTAATATACGGTTTAACAACAGGCATTCCTCAAATTCTATTAAAAGAAGACTTAATAAAATTTTCAAAAAAATAACCAAAAAAAATAAATCAAAGTTTAAAATCGATTATCGAGTTTCTGGTGAAGCTTTTTTAACAAAACCAAATAAAACGACATTTATGATACAAAATGTAATTAAAAAAATTACTAAGTTGAAACCAAAATTATCTACCACTGGTGGAACATCAGACTTAAGATTTATAAGAAAAATATCACCTGGTTTAGAATTTGGTTTAGTGGGAAAAACTATGCACAAGGTAGATGAGGCAGTATCTTTAAAAGATTTAAAAAATTTAACAAAAATTTATGAAAACATTTTGCAAAATTACTTTAAATGAATACGGCGATTATAAATTCTGATTCTTATGAAAAACATGATACGGGTGATGGTCATCCTGAGCAGCCTAAAAGAGTAATTGCCATAAAAGAAAAATTGAAGAAAAGAAATGATTTAATTTGGGAAACCCCAGTTAGTGTGCCTGATGACATTTTGGCAATGACACATTCAAAAGAATATATTGAGAATTTAAATAATTCTTTTCCGCAAAAAGGCCTTAAGTTTTTAGATGGGGATACAGTTGTGTCACCCGAAAGCAAAAAAGCAGTTTTTGATGCTGCAGGTTCAACTATTAGAGCAATAGATGGAATAGAAAATAATCAATTTAAAAACGCATTTTGTTTAGCAAGACCTCCTGGACATCATGCTGAAAAAAATAAAGCTATGGGATTTTGTTGTATATCAAATGCTGGAGTGGCAACAAATTATTTAATTAATAAATACAAATATAAAAGAATTGCTTGTGTAGATTTTGATGTTCATTGGGGTAATGGAAACTATGATGTCATGCGTGATAATAAAAATTCATTATATATTTCTACTCACCAATATCCTTTTTACCCAGGAGGGGGAACTGAGAAAGATAAGGGAGACTTTAACAACTCTCTAAATATTCCTTTACCCGCTGGTACTAACTCTGAACAATATTTTAATGCGTTTGATAGAGTTTTAGAAAGATTAGCTCAATACAAACCTGATTTTCTTTTATTCTCAGCAGGTTTTGATGCACATAAAGATGATCCTTTAGCTCAATTTCAATTAAGTTCAAAAGACTTTTATGAGATGACCAAAAGAACCTTGAATGCTACTAAAGAGTTTACTCAAGGAAAAGTTGTTTCAATACTTGAGGGTGGATATGATTTGAATGCATTGGCTAATAGTGCTAATGAACATGTAAACGCACTTGTTGAATTCAATTGATTAATTTCTAGCTAATTATAAATATCCCTCATGAAATTGTACAAAATTAAAAAATCAAAAATTGACAATAAAGGTCGGGGACTTTATGCAGCCAAAGATATTAAAGAAGGAACAAAAATTATTAATTACTCAGGTAAGATAATTACTAACAAGCAAGTTGATGAGTCTGATAAATATGACAACAATAAACCAATATATTTATTTACTTTAAATAAAAGGTATACGCTCGATGGAGATTTTTCATGGAATACGGCGGGATTAATTAACCATAGCTGTGATCCCAATTCTCAATATGATGGCAAGGGGTTAAAAATTTGGATAACAGCAATAAAAGATATTAAAAAAGGAGAGGAATTTACTTGTGATTATGGTTTTGGCTTTGATAAAGACTACAAACAATTTCCATGCAAATGTCGAGCTAAAAATTGCTGTGGTTATATTGTTCGAGAAGAGTCTAGATGGCGAATCCATAAAAAATTCGCTATGAGTAAAAAAAAAAAATTAGTAAATAACTCTCAATAAATAAAGCCCTTCTGGTGGTGCCGGTGGAGCACATAAACTTCTTTTCTTTGACTTCATAACATTCTCAAATTTACTTAACGACCACTTTTTTTCACCCAAATACTTTAAACATCCCACCATTGAACGTACTTGTTTTTGTAAAAATGATTGGGATCTAAACTCTATTTCAATTTTATTTTTTGAGGACTTTATTTTTACCAGCTTCATGGTTTTTATTGGACTTTTTGCCCTACAACTAGATGCTCTGAAAGTTGAAAAATCTTTAGTTCCTATAAATTTTTTAGCACCTTTTTTCATTATGTCTAAATCAAGTTTTTTCATAATATGCCAACACCTATTTTTTTCTAAAGTAGGTTGGCCTAATCGATTAATAATAATATAATTATATATTCTCATTTTAGCAGAAAACCTTGCATGAAAGTTTTTGTCTCTCTTTTTTAAATTGAGAATTGTAATATTTTCATTTCTTAAAAAATGATTTATTGATTTTAAAAACCTATCTTTTTTTTTTATTTCAATATTATAATCAAAATGTGCTGACTGTTCTTTTGCATGAACTCCGCTATCAAGTCTACCAGCCCCATATATAATTATTTTTTCTTTTAAAAGTTTTGAAATTTTTTCCTGTATCAAGCCTTGAACTGTCTTCCCTTTTTTTTGAACTTGCCAACCTCTAAAGTTACTTCCAGAATATTCTACTAATATCTGATATCTAGGCATTAGATAATAATGAACCTTTTCTAATACTTGATCCAAGCATAAATTCCCCAATTTTTTGAGGTTTTTTTCCTTGTCTTTGTATCTCAAGAATTTTTATTGATTGATTATTCGTGCATGCAATTTCTAATTTATCAGATAACACTTCACCAGCTTGACCTATACCATTTCCTATTTCAGCTTTTAAAATTTTGTACCTTTCACCCTTAAAATTAAAAAAAGCACCAGGTACAGGAAATAAACCATTTATTTTTCCAATTATTTTTAGTGCTTCATCATCCCAATTAATTTCACCTTCGATTTTTTCAATTTTTTTAGCATAAGAGGCTTTTGAATGATCTTGATCTATAAACTTTGCTTTATCATCTAATATATCATCAATATCATCTAAAATTTTTTCAGCAGCTAAAAAGGATAGTTTTTCTGAAATTTCTTCGGCACTATTATTTTGATCTAATTTAATTTTGTAAACATTACTGACAGGTCCACTATCTAACGCCTCAACTAATTTCATAATACTTATACCTGTTTCTTTATCTAAATTCATAATCGATCTTTGAATTGGAGCAGCCCCTCTCCAACTAGGTAGAATAGATCCATGGATATTTATGAAACCTTTTTTGGTTAAGTTTAAAAAATTTTTAGGAATTAGCTTTCCATAAGCAACTACAATAGCAAGATCAGCATTTAAATTTTTTATAAATTTATATTCTTCATCATTATCTTTTAAATTTTCTGGGCATCTAAAATCTATGTTCAATGTTTCTGAAATCCCCTGAATTGGAGATTTGTTTATTTTTTGACCTCGATGAGATTTTTGAGGTGGTTGAGTATAAACAACAGAAATTGGATAACCATTTTGATATAATGACTTCAAAATTGGTACAGCAAATAAAGGTGTACCCATAAAAATAATCTTTTTAGCCATTTAAACTACTATTCTGTCTGGATTTTTTTTTGTCTTTGAGATTTTTTTAATAATTAAATCTCTTTTTAACTTTGACAAATGATCAATTATCAATTTACCATCCAAATGATTTATTTCATGCTGAAGACAAGTTGATAAAAGTCCATCACATTTGATATTTTGAACTTTGCCATCTAAATCTATATATTCTACCTCACAAGTTTTAGGTCTTTCTATCTCAATAAAAGTTTCAGGTATTGATAAACATCCTTCTTCATAAATTGAAGTTTCATCACTAATTTTTTTTATTTTAGGATTTATAAAACTTAAAGGTTTATTTTTTTCATCTTTATTTGATATATCTATGACTAAAATTCTTTTAAGTATGCCCACTTGTACTGCTGCTAACCCAATACCTTTAGAATGATACATTGTTTCAAATAAATCATTAATTAATTTTTTTTCGTTTACTCCAACTTTTTCAATGGGTTCAGAGATTTTTTTTAAAGTTTCATCTGGTACAGTAATAATTTTTTTAATGCTCATTTGTTAATTAAATAAACTAAATTTTAAACTTTTAAAGGGAGAACTTGAAGTAATATTTGATTTCTTATTCTATCAATATTTAATTGATTGAGTGTAGTGACTATAAAATAAATAGTATCTTCATCAATTATTTCAATTCTATCTTGACCAATAACTTCAGCAATTCTCAAAAGAGCTAAACCAGTCTCTTCATTGTTAATCATTATTTGAATATCAGTTGGGATCTCATTTTCATCTATTTTGTATAAATCATCATATTTTTCTGAGATTTCTATTCCATCATATTTTAATGACTCTATTAAAATAACATCTTTCTTGGACAAAAAATATTTTTTGTTTTTTTGTATCTTCTTTAATAAGTTATTAGTATCTTTTTCAATTTTAGATTTTGCGTAATCCCCATTAAAATAATTAATAAGCTTTGATTGATGAATAATATCATTATTAATTTTTATTTTTTTATCTAAATTTTTTTCAATTTTGATATTTGTATAATAAAAACTTGTTAGATTGTCAGGTATCTCGGTAGGTTTTATACCTTTAAGAAACACTTTTAACTCTGTATCAAAAGCATTTGCTAGACCATCATTTTTAAAAGACTCTTTTAATATCTTAAGAAATTTCAATTTTTCAACTATTTCAGATTCTAATAAAATTTTTTGATAAATTAGTGCTCTTGCTTCTATATTGGGTAAAGTTTTATAAGCGTCTTTAGCATTCAAAAGTTGATTTATATTAAATTGAAATCTTTTATATAATTCTAATAAATCTTTTTCAGGATAATTCTTATTGTGGACTGCTTTTTCAATAGTTGCAATTTTGTCTAACTCAGAAGTGTCCATTTCTTTAAAAGAATTTAATAAATTTGCAGAAGAAAGATATTTCCAAATTATTTTCTTTGTTTTATCATTTGGCTCAAAATTAAAATCTGGATTAGTTTGATGAGCTAAGTAAAAATCTAAAATTGATTTTTCAGAAATTTCATCATCTATTTTGTCTGTATACTCTAGTAGATAATTAATTTTTTTTTCAAAATATTTATCGTTAAATCCAAGTTCTTTTTTAAGATCTAAAATGAGCTGTGCTTCCTCTCTTTTGTTATCCTTAATTAAACAATAGATATTGAATTTTGAGAGATATTCATCAAATATTGGCTCAGTATTTTTTGAAAAAATTTCACATGCTTTTTTAATATTCGTATCCGACAAATATTGATCAACTAAAAACTTAGTTAATCTTGGATGTAAATTAATAATTTGATTTTTAATCAAATATTCCTCAATAAGTTCTAAATTTGAGTTTTTAATTAGCCAATCTGACTTAAATTTTTGAAATTCTTTTTCTGTAATATTTTTTTGTGGATAATAAGAGTTAGTCAAAAGAGATATGTTAATAATTTCTACAGCATCATTTGATAAAGGCATCTTATTTAATTTATCAAATAAAATTTTTAATTGGTCTCCGTTTGTATTAGACCACATATTTATATCAAGACCGTAATCATCAGGATCATACAATCCAACAATTTTAATTTCCTGTGAGTCCAATTTATCCTCAAGATTAATTGCGTTTATCTCCTTCTCAGATTGCATTTTGTAAACATTAGATTTGAATTCTGTTTCAATTACTATTTCTTCTTTTAGTGCCTTATCGTCATCACTCAAAGAGTTGGTTTCTAATTTATCTTTATCAATGTTCCAGATATCAACAGGTTGATCTTCTGCAAATGAATTAAGTCCAAATAGCAAAATTAATATAATTGATAAACAGTTTTTATTTAACAATTTTGAAATTTTCATTAGTAATTATTTTCTCTATTTCTTTTTTAGGTGCTGGAAAATCTATTTTATTTAATAAAAAAATAACTAAAAGAATAGTAATTGAAACTAAAGCTATTTTAGTAATTATCCCAATAATACTCCTGCTTGAACTTGTTTTTTTTATAAATTGCATATAGCTTTAGTTAATTTCAAATTAAGACATATTTGTGATTTTTCAATAAAGAAAATTATGAAATCAAGTAAAAATATTGTGTTTTTAGGTATGATGGGATCTGGAAAATCATCTATTGGTTTTTTAATTTCTAAAAAACTTAATTTAGATTTTTTTGATGTTGATAAATGTATAGAGGATAAGTTGGGAATGAAAATTTCAAATATTTTTAAAATTAAGGGTGAAAAATTTTTTAGAGAACTTGAAGAAAAATTAACACTAGATATACTTAAAAAAAAACAAATTATTGTTGCTTTAGGTGGAGGCGCTTTTATTAATAGGAATATAAGAAATGAAGTTATTAATAACCACATATCTTTTTGGCTTAAATTAAATAGTGATTTGCTTATAAAAAGAATCAAAAATAGTACTAAAAGGCCTTTGGTATTGAATGCCTCTAATACTGAATTAACAAATATGATTGAAAATAGATCTAAATATTATGCTAAAGCCTTATTTAAAATAAATTGCAATAATAGATCGAAAACTGAAATAATGAATAAAATTATAGATAAATATGAAAGTATCTAAACTAATAATTAAATCAAGTTCTGGAAAATATCCTATATTAATAGGTTCTAACGTAATCTCTAATATATCCAAGTTAATGTTTGATAACTCAATAAATTTTGAAAAATGCTTATTGGTGGTAGATAAAAATGTTCCAAAAAAATTTATTTCTAAAATTAAAAAATCATTAAAAAATAAAAAATTATTTATTTTTTTAATTACAGCCAATGAAAAAAATAAGAATCAAAAAACAACTAATTCAATTCTTAAAATTTTACTTAATAAAAATTTTTCTAGGGAAGATTGTTTAATAGCAGTTGGAGGCGGAATTACTGGTGACGTAAGTGGTTTTGCTGCAAGTTTATTTAAAAGGGGTTTAAAATTTATAAACATACCCACTACTTTACTGTCTCAAGTAGACTCATCTATAGGAGGCAAAACTGGAATAAACACAAACCAAGGGAAAAATCTTATTGGAAGTTTCTACCAGCCCAGACTAGTAATTAGTGATACAAATTTTTTAAAAACTCTTAGCAAAAGAGAAGTTATTTGTGGATATGGTGAAATTTTGAAACACGCAATTATATCAAATAAAGTTTTTTATAATTTTTTAAATAAAAATTTTTTCAATATTATAAAACTTAAATCACCATTTATAGATAAGGCTATATATGAAAGTTGTAAAATAAAAAAAATAGTTGTTGAAAAAGATGAGAAAGAAAATGGTATGAGGAAAATATTAAACTTTGGCCATACTTTTGCTCACGCATATGAAGCATCATTAGGTTTTTCTAAAAAATTAAATCATGGTGAAGCTGTAATTTTAGGTATAAATACAGCTTTATCATTTAGTTATAAGAATAAATTTTTGAATTTTAAAGAATATAACTTAATAAGAGAACATATTTATAATTCAAAATTACCGTTTAACTTAAAAAAATATTTTTCATTAAAGGATCTTAATAAAATTTTAAATTTTATGATGACAGATAAAAAAAATAATTCCAATAAAATAAATTTAGTTCTATTAAAAAAAATTGGGAGTCCAATAATTAGAAAAAGATATAAAAAGGGATCCTTAAGACTATTTTTAAAAAAAGAATTACTCAATTAATATTTGCAAGGAATGAATAAATTTTTTTAATTCTTCATCCAAAATATTATAAATTTTTTTATTACTTTCAATTCTATTCATTCTTTTTAATTCTTTAGACTTTAAAGAAATTTTTAAATGAAATTTATTTTGTTGATTACCAGGATGATTTTTATGAAGGAATGACTTGTCTTCAATCAGGATATTGTCTATTTCAAGTTGATTTAATAATTTTTTTTTTATAATTGCAATTAATTGATTTATATCCATAAGTATTATTTATTATATATCATGAAAAATATTTGTGACTGGAATAATTGTAAAGAATTTGGAGAATATAAGGCTCCAGTAGAAAAGGATAATAGTAAAAAATATAGAATGTTGTGCTTAGAACATGTGAAAGAATTCAATAAAAATTGGAATTATTTTTCAGGTATGGATGATCAGCAAGTAATTGATTTTTTAAAATCTGACATGATTTGGCATAAACCTACACAAAGCTTTAGCTCTTCAGATAACTTTTTTAAAGTTTTATGGAATGACACTTTAAAAGATGAATTAGATAAAGAAAAATTTAAAAGTGAGTTTAATCATATGCGTCAATTTAAATTTGATCATAAAGATATAAAAGCCTTTAGTATTTTAGGAGTCTCAGTGGGTATAAAATGGCAAAAAGTTCAAGAAAAATTCAAAATACTTGTCAAAAAATTTCACCCTGATATGAATTCTGGAAATATAAAATATGAAGAAAAACTTAAATTAATTACACTAGCTTATACTCAACTAAAAAATACTTATAGGAAAAAAATTGACACCTAACTTAAACATTCAGCCTGATATAAAAGTTTCTATAAAACAATCTTTTGGAATTGACTCTGAAATGGAAGTAAACGCTTTTTCTGAAAAAAGTGAATATGTGCCTGATATAGATAAGAGTTATAAGTTTGATAGAGATACCACTCTTGCAATTATTTCGGGCTTCGCATTCAATAAAAGAGTTTTAGTTCAAGGTTACCATGGAACAGGTAAATCAACACATATTGAGCAGATAGCAGCAAGATTAAATTGGCCATGTATAAGAGTTAACCTTGATAGTCATATAAGTCGTATTGATTTAATTGGAAAAGATGCGATCGTTCTGAAAGACGGAAAACAAGTTACTCAATTTAATGAGGGAATTTTACCATGGTCTATTCAGAATCCAGTTGCGTTAGTTTTTGATGAGTATGATGCGGGAAGACCCGATGTAATGTTTGTTATACAAAGAATCCTCGAAGCAGAGGGTAACTTTACTCTTCTAGATAAAAACAAAGTTCTTAAACAAAATAAATTTTTTAGATTATTTGCTACGTCAAATACTGTAGGTCTAGGAGATACAACTGGTCTTTACCACGGGACACAACAAATAAATCAAGGACAAATGGACAGGTGGAATATTGTAACTACGTTGAACTATCTTAATCTTGAAAAAGAAATGGATATTGTGTTGGCAAAAAATAAAAGTTTAAATAATACTAAAGGTAAGGAGAAAGTCTCTAATATGATCAAAGTAGCCTCTTTAACCAGAAAAGGATTTATATCGGGAGATATATCTACAGTGATGAGTCCTAGAACCGTTTTACATTGGGCAGAAAATGCTGAGATTTTTAAGGATATAGGATATGCTTTCAGAGTGACATTTTTGAACAAATGTGACGAAATAGAAAAGAACACTATTGCAGAGTATTATCAAAGATGTTTTGGGGAAGAGCTTCCTGAGTCTTTAGCAAATATTCAAATTTAAATGAAAAGTGACAACAAGAATGAAATTTTAAAACAAAAATTAAAACAAGCTTTAACATCTACAGCTAGAGCAATTTCAGACGATTTCAAAAACAGAGACGAGTCAGATAAGAATGAAAAGTCAAAATTTTTTGACAAATTTAATTTAGAAAATTTAGAATCAAAAAGTGATTTTATTAAAGCAAGAGCTGAGACGGATGCTTTAGCTTTAAAAAAAAAATTTTCTAATAACGAAATTTTTAAAAAAAATTCACCATCCAATTTATCTTGTAAATCTCTTTATTCTATTGCTGAAAAAATAAGATATGAATCTTTAGGTTGTAAAATGCTTAAGGGAATACAAAAAAACCTTGTAGAAAATTATAATCAAGTAATTGAATTAAAAAGAAAAGATCAGTTAAAAAATAAAGAAGATGTTGTCATTAACGAAGCTTTTGAATTATATATGCTGAAAAAATTTCATGGGATAGAATTAAATACCCAATCAAAAACTATGTTAAGTTTTTGGGAAAAAGACTTCAATCAAGCAATTGAAAAACATATAGATTTTTTAAAAAAAAATTTGGAATTCCAAAATGAGTATTCTTCAAAATTTTCAGAAATATTACAAGAAATGGAAATATTTCAAAACGAAAATAATGAGGAAAAAAATGATGAAAACCAGGAGGATGGTCAAAACAATCCCTCTAATGATGATCAAGAAAGCGATACAGATGATAAAAAAGACCAAAATAAACAGGACGAAACAGACGCCAATTTTGATTCTGATTATGAAGTTGATGAGTATAGAATGGATGAGCAATTAGTTGATGCAGATTTTGATCAACAAAAAGAACAGATTCTCCAAAAAAAAGATATCTCAGATTTAAATTTAGATTATAAAATTTTTACTAGTAAATTTGACGAAATTACTAAAGCTGAAAATCTAGAAAATTCTGAAGAGGCTTCAAAGTTAAGAAAAACTTTGGATCAGCAATTAGTCAGTTTTCAAGATATAATAACAAAACTTGCAAATAAACTTCAAAGACAATTGCTAGCAAAACAAAATCGGACTTGGGAATTTGATTTAGAAGAAGGCTTGTTGGATAGTTCTAAATTACCACGAATTATTTTAGATCCATATAATTCTCTATCATTTAAGAAAGAAAAAGATTTAGATTTTAAAGACACTGTAGTTACATTATTGATTGATAATTCTGGTTCAATGAGGGGAAGACCAATAACTATAGCAGCTATTTGTGCAGATATTTTGTCAAGAACATTAGAAAGGTGTTCAGTAAAAGTCGAGATATTAGGTTTTACAACAAAAAATTGGAAAGGTGGTAAAAGTAGAGAATTATGGAATAAAGAGGGAAAATTAAAAACACCTGGAAGACTCAATGACTTAAGACATATTATTTATAAAGGAGCTGATACACAATGGAGGCAATCTAAAAATAATCTTGGTTTAATGCTTAAAGAGGGATTGTTAAAAGAGAACATAGATGGAGAAGCTATTTCCTGGGCTTTTAGTAGATTAAAAAAAAGAAAAGAAGAACGCAAAATACTAATGGTAATTTCAGATGGAGCTCCAGTAGATGATTCAACCCTATCTGTTAATTCAGGAGATTTTTTAGAAAAGCATTTGAAAAAAATTGTTAAGTTTATTGAGGATAAAACTGAAACAGAAATTTTAGCAATTGGTATAGGCCACGATGTATCAAGGTATTACAGTAGGGCAATAAAAATTACAGATGTAAACGAATTAGGTGATGTAATGATTTCACAACTAAGTGAACTATTTAAGAATAAAAAAAATTTACATTAAAGATTAAATAAATCTTTGTTATTCCATTTAATTATTACTTCAGCCCCACTTCTAGTTTCAGAATTCGAACAATTTACTGAGGCAAGATTTTTTTCTAATAAAGTTTTACCTATAAACAATCCTAGGCCTAGTCCCTTTTTTTCTTTATCAAAACTCTTGGTTGATCTCAAATATGGTTCACCTATTTTTGATAATATGTCACTCGGATATCCATCTCCATCATCCTCGATCGCAACTATTGTAGAATCATTATTACTTTTCAAACTAATAAAAACTTTACTTTTGCAAAACTTATTTGCATTACCTATAAAATTTCTTAAACCATAAACAATTTCAATAGATTTTGTTATTCTTTTTGAATTTAAGTCTTGATCTAAATTTAAAATAAAATCTTTTTTGCTTGTTTCTTTAAATGACAAAATAATTTCTTTGAGATAATCTCTCATGGATAAATCTTCATCGATAAAATCGTCTTCTTCATTAGGATTTAGTGATAATTTCTTTAATATTTCATTACATCTTTCAACCTGGCTTGATAAAAGTTCAATATCTTGCATTACATCCTTTTGCCCCTTAAGTTGTTTAGATAATTCTTGTGTTATAATTTTAATTGTTGATAAAGGGGTTCCCAAAGAATGAGCTGCTGCTGCTGCTTGACCACCTAAAGATAACATTTCGTGTTCATTAGCCATTATTTCTTCCATTTTATTTAAAGCATCTTTTCTCAGCTTAGATTCTGCTCCAAAAATAATCGCAAAATAATTTAAAAAAAGTAAGGCTATTATCAAAGCCAAGGGAATAGAATAATAATAATATGGACTAACATGAAAATGATCATTTAGAGGCTCAGGTAAATCCTGAGAGTAAAACGTCAAAAATAAGATTGATAAAGAAGTAATCAACACTAATAGAGAGTTTGTTCTAAAACTTAAATTCGAGGAAGCAAAAACACTTGGAATAATTAAAAAAATAATAAATGGATTTATTATACCTCCTGTTAAATAAAGTAGTCCACTTAATTGAATAATATCAATCAATAAATAAATCAAAGCTGATCTATCACTTAGTTGAGTTTTTTTATAAATGAAAATTAAATAGAGATTACTTATAACCCCTATGGCAATAATAATATTTGAATACAAAAAATTGAAATTAAAATTGAAATAAAAATATACTAGATATACTGATATAAATTGACCAATAGTTCCAATCCATCTAAGGTTGATATATATTGATTTTTTTAATGAGTATTGCTTTGAAGTTTCTAACAACTTCATCTTTTAAATATCTAAATTCTGAACGTTAATTGCATTAGAAACTATAAAATCTTTTCGAAGTGACACGTCACTACCCATTAAAGTATGAATAAGCATTTGGTCTTTTTTCAAATCTTTTGAATATTGAACTTGTAACAAAGTTCTAGTTTCAGGATTAAGTGTAGTGCCCCATAATTCTTCTGGATTCATTTCACCTAATCCCTTAAATCTTTGGATGTTCATTTTTGATTTTTCATTTTCTATTAATTTAAGAAAATCTTTTGATCCTTTTTTAGTCTTTTTTAATTCTTTGCTATTACTTATTATATACTCCTCAAGCTCCTTTTCATCTTTTATGTAGATACCTTTCGACCCTTTATTGATCTTAAACAATGGTGGTTGAGCCAAGTATACATTTCCATTTTCGATCAACTTATTGAAAGGTTTATTATTAAAGAATGTTAATAATAATGCCCTGATGTGAGAGCCATCAACATCGGCATCTGTCATAATTATTATTTTACCATATCTTAGATCTTTTAGGTCAATATCATTAGCTTTAGGATCTAGTCCTAAGGCATTGATTAAAGTTATAATTTCATTAGAAGAAATCATTTTAGATAGTGCCTTTGTTCTTTGATCATCACCATTAGATTTACCATTTCCATTTTTTTTTGTTGGTAAACTATCAACATAAGTGTTTAAAATTTTACCTCTTAAAGGTAAAACAGCTTGATTAGCTCTATTTCTTCCTTGTTTTGCTGAGCCACCTGCTGAGTCCCCTTCAACTATAAATAGTTCAGTTCCTTCTTGTTTGCCAATTTGACAATCAGCAAGTTTACCAGGTAAGCCACTTAATTCTAAAGCTCCTTTTCTTCTAACATTTTCTCTAGCTTTTCTTGCTACATCTCTAGCTAAAGCAGCCTGTATAATCTTTGCTAAAATAATTTTTGCAATAGAAGGATTTTGATCAAACCATATTGATAATTTTTCATTAATTATTGTTTCAACAATCATTCTTACTTCTGAAGAAACTAACTTATCTTTTGTTTGAGAAGAAAATTTAGGATCAGGAATTTTCGTCGAAAGTATACACGAAAGACCTTCTTTTATATCATCTCCTGATATTGTAAATTTATTCTTTTTTAAAAGATTATGCTCATTAGCATATTTATTTATTACTCTAGTTAAAGCACTTCTAAAACCAAGTAAATGTGTTCCACCATCTTTTTGATATATATTATTAGTATATGGAAGAACCTCCTCAGAATAAGTAGCATTCCATTTTAGAGAGCATTCTATTTCAATATTCTCTTTTTTTCCCTCTATATAGATAGGTTTTTTGAATAATTCATTACCATTTTTATTTTGTAATTTTTCTCTTTTTTCATCTAAAAATTCAACAAACTCCAAAACACCACCATCAAATTTAAAAACACTAGTTTTTTCTTTTTTATTAGTTAGATCAGTTAATATAATTTTAATACCTTTATTTAAAAATGCTAATTCTCTCATTCTTTTTACAAGTATATTTGAACTAAATTTTATTGAAGAAAAAATTTTTTTTGAAGGTAAAAAAGTTATTTGAGTACCTGAATCTTTTGATTTACCAATTTTTTTAAGTGGAAATTTAGCTTCACCATCTTCGAATTCAATTAAATATTTTTCACCATCTCTATTAATTTCTAGCCTCAATTTTTCTGATAAAGCATTTACTACTGAAACACCAACACCATGTAATCCACCAGAGACCTTGTAAGAGTCATGGTCAAATTTTCCTCCAGCATGAAGTTGAGTCATTATAACCTCTGCTGCTGATTTTTTTTCTCCTTTATGCATATCTATTGGAATACCTCTTCCATCATCTTTGACTGTTATTGTGCCATCCTTATTAATTTTAACATCAATATTTTTACAATAACCTGCTAAAGCTTCGTCAATAGAATTATCTACAACTTCATAAACCATATGATGTAAACCAGTGCCATCATCTGTGTCGCCAATATACATTCCAGGTCTTTTTCTAACTGCCTCTAAACCTTTAAGAACTTTAATAGAATCTGCTTGATATTTATTATTATTTGCCATTTTTGTTTTTTTGGAAAAAATTAATTATATCATTTTTATAAAAAATTGCTCTTTTTATAATTTAAATTAAAATCAAAATTCATCAAATATACCGCGTAAAATAAAGCTTATTTATGGCGGAGAGAATGGGATTCGAACCCATGAAAGAGTTGCCTCTTTACACACTTTCCAAGCGTGCGCCTTAAACCACTCGGCCATCTCTCCAATTTATTCTTATTTTTTTCTAACAACCAAATTATTTTGAAAATATTCAATTTTTAGATAATTAGAATATAAAGTTAAAAATTTTTCAATACCTTCATAGGATTGTAAAGCTCGATTTTTATCATGTTGTAAAAAGTCATCAAAAAAAATTAGTCCCTCTTTTTTTAGTATCTTAAATGCCTCAATAGCATCTGAAAGGATATCTTCTCCATTGTGAGATCCATCTATATAAATAAAATCAAAAGATTTATTTTGTTTAAATAATTTTCTCATTGCTACTACAGAATCATCTTTTATTTTAGTAAAATTAAATCGAGATAAATTGTTGTCAAAAGTATCCTCTATTGAATTAAAATTATGGGAAAGAGTTTTACTATTTGGATTAGGCATATCCCAAATATCTAATAAAGTTGCATCTACAGCTTTATACTCAGATAAAACAAAAAATGATGATAAACCTTCAAAACATCCAACTTCTAAATAAACAAATTTAGAATTTTTATCTTGGGGTAAAAAAAAACTAAAAATATCAAAATTATTCAAAAACCATTTATTTGAAAAACTTTTTTCTTTAATATCATCTTCAAACTGAATTTTTTGATCTTTATAGTTTTTTTTACATTTTTTTTTAAGGATTTTAGATTTATAGTAATGTACAAAATATTTTAATTTTAAAGTCAACATAGTTACTTAATATATTATAAAACATTAAAAATAAAATGATACTTGTTACAGGTTGCACTGGATATATAGGGTTTCATATATGTGAAATGCTAGAATTAAAAAAAATCCCATATTTTGGTATTGATAACTTTTCTAGATCACTTAGTAAAAATATTATAAATAAAAAAAAATTTTTAAAAATTGATATTAATTCAAACGATATACCTTCTTTATTAAAATCAAAAAAAATTCATACAATCATACATGCAGCGGCTTTTTCATTTCCACCAGAATCAGAAAATAGTAAAGAAATTTATTATAAGAATAACATTTTAAAAACAAAAAAATTTATAGATAATTGTTCAAAAGAAAAAATTAAAAGATTTATTTTTTTATCAAGTTCTAATGTTTATAATTTTAGTTTGAAATCTATTAAACCTGCAAAAGAGAGTCAAAAAATAAATCCTGAAAACTATTATGGAAAGACCAAATCAATTATCGAAAAATATTTAAAAAAAAAATTTAAGATTTGTATAATTTTAAGATTATTTAATATAGCAGGCTACTCAAATAAAAGAGAATTTTATGAATTTAAAAATAAATTTAGAAGAATTATGCCAGTTTTAAATGAATCAATAAGGAAAAAAATTCCACTCAAAATTAACCTGGTTAAAAGTAAAAATAAGTTAGTTTTTCCAGCAAGAGACTTTGTTCACATTCAAGATTTTTTGAATATTATTTTAAAAACTATCAAAAAAAATATTAGTGGTTTAAACATAATGAATGTTGGTAATGGCAAATTGATTTACTTAGACAAAATTATAAACATTTTTGAGGAAAAAATGAATAAAAAAATTTCATAT
>CACEEW010000006.1 GCA_902558705.1 uncultured Pelagibacteraceae bacterium | reverse complement strand
TTAGAATAGAACATGCAAATTTTACTTTAAAAGTGTTACCTTTGATTTGTTATGAAATAATTTATTCAGGTAGATTATTTAAAAATTCAAGTTATGATTTTATAATTAATATATCTGAGGATGGATGGTTTGGTAAATCAATAGGGCCAAAGCAACATTTTAATCATAGTATCTTTAGAGCAATTGAAAATGGTAAATATATCCTTCGCTCTTCTAATAATGGTATCGCAGCTATAATTAATCCTATAGGGATTGTGGAACAAAGGGTTAAATTTGGTGAATCAGGTTACCTTGATTTAGAAGAAATGCGAAAAATACAACCAACAATATTTTCCAAATATGGAAATAAAATTTTTGGATTACTAACTTTATTGTATATTTTATTAATAATTTCATTTATTAGAATTAAAAATGAGTAATCTTAAAAATTATCTTTTTACTAGTGAGTCTGTATCAGAAGGACACCCAGATAAAGTTTCAGATAGAATTTCAGATATGGTTGTAGATAGCTTTCTTTCAAAAGATCCATTTTCAAGAGTAGCATGTGAAACACTAACTACGACTAATAAAGTTGTTTTGGCTGGTGAAGTAAGAGGTCCAGAAATTAAAAAGGATGAGTTAATAGAAAAAGTTAGAAAATGTATAAAAGACATAGGCTATGATCAAGAGGGCTTTACTTGGAAAGAAGCTACAAAAATTGAAAGTCATTTACATTCTCAATCTGCTGATATTGCTATAGGAGTAGATTCTTCAGGAAATAAAGATGAAGGAGCAGGTGATCAAGGAATTATGTTTGGATATGCTTGCAATGAAACTGATGTGTTAATGCCAGCACCAATTCATTATTCTCATAAAATTTTAAAACTAATGGCTGAGGATAGAAAATCAGGTAAACTTAAAAATATTGAACCAGATTCTAAAAGCCAGGTAACGTTTGAATATATTGATGGTAAGCCATTTAAAGTTAAGTCTGTGGTTATATCTTCTCAACATTCCAAGGATGTAAATCAAGCTCAAGTTAAAGATTTATTAAGACCATATATGATTAAAGCAATACCAGAAAATTTTCTTTATGGTTTTAATGAGGAAGAGTTTTATGTTAACCCAACTGGGAATTTTGTAATAGGTGGTCCAGATGGAGATTGTGGATTAACAGGAAGAAAAATAATAGTTGATACTTATGGTGGAGCTGCTCCGCATGGTGGAGGGGCTTTTTCAGGAAAAGATCCGACTAAAGTTGATAGATCAGCGGCTTATGCAGCAAGATATATTGCAAAAAACATAGTAGCTTCAAAAATAAGTAATAGATGCCTAATTCAATTAGCTTATGCCATAGGTGTTTCCAAACCTTTATCAATTTATGTTGATTTGTTTGATAATGATTTGGATAAGAATAAATTTGTCGTAGAAAAAATTAAAGAAAATTTTGATTTAAGTCCAAGAGGAATTAGAGAAATGCTTAAATTAAATAATCCTATTTATGAAAAAACATCTGCTTATGGCCATTTTGGCAGAATACCAGAAAATAATGGTTCATTTTCATGGGAAAAAACTGACAAATTAAGCGTTTTTTCTAAATAGTTTTTATTGAATTAAAGAAAAACATTACTATATTCACATAACATTGTTGAAATATCAAAATGGGCTTAAGCCCATTTTTTTTTGGAGCAAATTAAATTATGCTAAATAAAAGAGCTGATAAACTTGAATTACTAAGAATAGCCGAAGCTGTAGCTTTGGAAAAATCTATAGATAAAGAATTAATAATATCCTCTATGGAAACAGGAATTGCCAAAGCTGCCAAATCTAAATTTGGTCAAGATAATGAAATTAAAGTAATCATTAATAGAGATAATGGTGATATAGGAATTTTTAGAAAGCTAGTTGTCTCTGAAAATCCAGAAAATTCAAATACTGAAATTAAATTACAAGACGCAATTAATCTTAACGAAACAAATAAAGATAAGACAGTTGGAGATGAAGTTCTCCAACCATTGCCGTCATTTGATTTTGGAAGAATTGCTGCTCAAACAGCTAAACAAGTAATTAATTCTAATGTAAGAGAGGCCGAGAGAGAAAGACAATTTAATGACTTCATAGATAAAAAGGATACTATTTTAAGTGGGATAGTAAAAAGACTAGAATTTGGAAATATAATTGTTGATCTTGGAAGAACAGAGGCAATAATTCAAAAAAATGAAATTATTCCAAGAGAAAACATTAAAGCTGGAGATAGAATAAAAGCATACTGTCATGATGTAAGAAGAGAACCACGTGGACAACAAATATTTTTATCTAGGGCTCATCCAAAGTTTATGGAAAAACTTTTTGTTCAAGAGGTTCCAGAAATTTATGATGGTTTGATTGAGATTAAATCATCGTCAAGGGATCCAGGAAGTAGAGCAAAAATTTGTGTTAAAGCTGTTGATACTTCACTTGATCCAGTTGGGGCTTGTGTTGGTATGAGAGGCTCTAGAGTACAGGCTGTGGTTAACGAGTTACAAGGAGAAAAAATTGATATTGTAAATTGGTCTGAAGATCCAGCAATTTTAGTTTCAAGCGCTTTGTCACCAGCAGAGGTTCAAAGAGTTAATGTTGACTTAGAAAGAAAAAAACTCGATGTAATTCTAACTGAGGAAAATTTGAGTAAAGCAATTGGTAGAAGAGGTCAAAATGTAAGACTTGCAACTAAACTATTAAACTATGAGATTAATATAATGACTGATGCTGAAGACTCTGAAAGAAGACAGCTAGAATTTAAAGAAAAAACTGAAAATTTTGTTAAAAATTTGGAATTAGATGAAACACTTGGACAATTACTCGTTGCTGAGGGTTTCTCTACAATAGATGATATTAAAGATAGCTCATTAGAAACTTTAGGTAAAATTGAAGGTATAGAGGAAGATACAGCTAAAGCTCTTATCGAAAGAGCAAAAGAATTTTACCAAAAAGATCAAGAAGATATTTCTGAAAGAATAAAAGAGTTAGGTTTGGAAGATGCGTTAATAAATTTAAAAGGTTTGACACCAGGAATGTTAGTTACACTTGGAAATCAAAAAATTTTAACACTAGAGGATTTTGCTGATCTAGCATCAGACGAACTAACAGGAGGACTTGATATTGTTAAAGGAGAAAGAGTTAAAATTCATGGCTTTTTAGAAGATTTTGCTCTTTCAAAAGATGAAGCTGATGGACTAATTATGTCAGCAAGAGAAATTGTTTATAAAGATTGAGGGATGAGCTATGGAAAAAAAAACAAAATTAAAAATATCTGGCATAGCCAAAAAATCAATACAGAATATTGAGAAGGCAAAAACCCAAGGCAAAAATTCAGTTATAATAGAAAAGCAACCTAATAAGTTTTCAAATAAAAGCGGATCGTTAAAGTCTAGTTTTAATAAGCCAAAATCTACTACATCATTTAACAGAGGGGCTTTAACAAAACCAACCTTTTCTCCAAAAACCCCACAGGTAGCAAGTGACTTTGAAAGACGTAAATTAGCTGAACAAAGGGCCACAAAAAGACTTAAAGAACAAAACGAAAGTAAAAATAAAAAAAATTCAAAACCAGGTACAAATAAAAGAGAACTAAAATTAACTGTTTCTAGAGCTTTAAGTGATCAAATAGAGGCAAGAGAAAGAAGTTTAGCGTCTGTAAAAAGGGCAAGACAAAAAGAGAATAAAAATTTATCGAAAGATGATGCTCTAGAAAATTTAAAACCAATTAAAAGAGATATAAACATTCCAGAAGCAATTACAGTTAGAGAGCTTGCTAATAGAATGGCTGAACAATCCAGTAATGTGATCAAGTATCTGTTTGGCATGGGTGTAACAGTCACCATTAATCAAACTTTAGCAGCGGATACAGCAGAGTTTTTAGTTAAAGAATTTGGTCATAACCCTATTAGAGAAGAGAAGACAGAAGAGATAATTAAGAAGATCAAAGCATCAAGAACAGAAAATTTAAAAAATAGGCCACCAATAATAACAGTAATGGGTCATGTTGATCATGGAAAAACCTCAGTTCTTGATGTTTTAAGAAAGGCCAATGTTGTTTCTGGTGAATTTGGTGGAATCACTCAACACATTGGCGCTTATCAAATTGAAAATAAGTCTAGTAAATTGACTTTTATTGACACTCCGGGCCATGCCGCTTTCACTGAAATGAGAGCTAGGGGTTCAAAACTTACTGATATTGTAGTTTTAGTAGTAGCTGCTGATGATGGCGTAAAACCTCAAACTGTAGAGTCAATTAAACATGCAAAAGCTGCAAATGTTCCAATTGTAGTTGCAATCAATAAATGTGATTTACCTGAGGCAGATCCACAAAAAATTAAAAACCAATTATTAGAGTATGAATTAATAGCTGAAGATTTATCAGGAGATACTTTAATGGTTGAAATTTCAGCTAAGACAAAATTAAACCTAGATAAATTAGTAGAAGCAATAATACTTCAAGCTGAAATTTTAGATTTAAAAACAGATTTTGAGTCTAAAGCAACAGGGATTGTTTTAGAGTCCAAAATTGATGTGGGAAGAGGTGCAGTAGCAACTATAATTGTAACAGCTGGTACTCTAAAAAAAGGTGATTTTTTTGTAAGCGGATTGAGATGGGGAAAAATTAGGGCATTAATTGATGATAAAGGAAAAAATATTAATGATGCTCCACCATCAACACCAGTGGAAATCTTAGGAATTAATGGAGCTGCAAAATCAGGAGATGATTTTATTGTTCTTGATAATGAGAAAGAGGCTAAAACTTTAAGTGAAAATAGAGCTCAAGAAATTAAGGATGGAAAAAATCCTTTAACTATTGTTACACAAGATAGTGCCTTTTCAGATAAATCTTCTGAAGAATTAAATTTGATAATTAAATCTGATGTACACGGATCATCAGAAGCAATTAAAAGCGCCATTAGTCAAATAAAACATGATGAAGTAAAACCAAAAATAATTTTAGCTGATATTGGAATGGTAACTGAGACTGATGTTACTTTAGCAAAAGCCTCAAATGCTGTTTTAATTGCATTTAATGTGAAACCAAGTAAAGAGGCAAAAAAACTTGCAGAAAATGAAAAAATTAAAATTTCTTCATTTAATATTATTTATGAGGTCCTGGATTATGTTAAGCAAAAAATGTCTGGATTGTTAGCACCTGATGTTCAAGAAAAAATTACAGGCACTGCTCAGATTTTAGAAATTTTTAAAGTTTCAGGTGCAGGTAAAGTTGCAGGTTCAAAAATTACTGATGGTGAAATTAATACCACTTCTGATGTTAGAGTGATTAGGGATGGTTCTATAATTTATACGGGTAAGGTGGGCACTTTGTTTAGAGAAAAGAGTCAAGTAAAACAAGTTAGCAATGGACAAGAGTGCGGAATTACAGTCAAAGATTATATAGATTTTCAAAAAAATGACACAATAGAGGCTTTTAGTGTTACATCTACAGAAAGGTCAATATAATGGCTGATAGAATAGGAAAACCAATTTCACAGAGACAGCTTAGAGTTGGTGAGATGATTAAACAGTCTTTAAGCATGATTTTTATAAGAAATGAGGCTAAGGTTCCAAATTTAGAAACAAACACAATAACTGTTACTGAGGTGAGAATGAGCCAAGATTTAAAAATAGCAAAAGCGTATGTCCTTCCTTTAGGAGGAAAAAATGCTGAAGAAATTATACAAATTTTAAAAGATTATTCATTTATGATAAGAAAAATTTTATCTCAGAAAGTTGATATGAAATTTTTACCAAAGCTGATTTTTCGAAAAGATGAGTCATTTGAATATGCTGAAAAAATCGAAAATTTAATAAAACAAACAAACAAATAGGAATATAAAAAATGAACAAAAAAATACAAGAATTAGCAATTCATGATAAAGATACTGGATCTTCAGAAATTCAGATTGCTTTGCTAACAGATAAAATTGAAACTCTTTCAATTCATATTAAGAAGTTTAAAAAAGATAAACATTCTTCTGTTGGGTTGTTGAGGGCCGTCAATAGAAGAAAGAAGTTGTTAGAATACCTAAAAAAAAACAAAATGGATTCTTACAAAAATGTGCTGTCGAAATTGAATTTAAGAAAATAGAAGATTAAGTTAGATAGAACGAAATGGAACGAAACGAACGAAACGAACGAAACGAAATGGAAATGAAATGTTTAAAGTATATAAGAAGGAAATTGAAGTAGCAGGGAAGAAAATAAGTTTAGAGACGGGTAAAGTAGCAAGACAAGCAGACGGAGCAATTATAGCAACATCTGGTGAAACAGTTATTTTAGCAACAGTGGTAGGTGCAAAGAAAGTAAATCCAGACATGGATTATTTCCCTTTATCAGTAAATTACCAGGAAAAATATTATGCTGGTGGAAAAATCCCAGGTGGATATTTTAAAAGAGAAGCAAGACCAACTGAGAGTGAAACACTAATCTCTAGATTAATTGACAGACCTATAAGACCTCTGTTTCCTGATGAATTTAAAAATGAAGTTCAGTTATTACCAACTGTAATATCATATGATAAAGAAAACCAACCTGACATTCTAGCAATTACTGCTTCATCAGCAGCATTAGCTATTTCAGGAATGCCATTTATGGGTCCAGTAGGAGCATCTAGAGTAGGACTCGTTGATGGTAAGTATATTCTTAATCCCTCAAAAGCTGAATTAGAGAACTCAAGTTTAGATTTAGTTGTAGCAGGTACCAAAGATGCTGTGCTGATGGTTGAGTCAGAAGCTAATGGTTTATCAGAGGAAGAAATGCTAAATGCAGTTAAATTTGGACATGAGGGATTTATCCCAGTAATTCAAATGATAGAAGAGCTGGCAAAAGAATGTAGAAAACCAGAATGGAATGTTGAGAAAAAAGACTTATCTGAAGTTAAGAAAAAACTTGAATCAACATTTACAGATGATCTTAAAAAAGCTTTTGCAACCAAAGATAAACAAGATAGATCAAATCAAATTTCAGAAATCACAGATAAAGCCAAAAAACTTTATGAAGAAGACGAAAACTACACTGATCTTGATGTAAACAGCCAATTAAAAAGTTTAGAAAAATCTATTGTAAGAACTGATATTCTTAAAAATAAAAAAAGAATTGATGGCAGAGGTTTATCTGATGTAAGAGCCATTTCATGTGAAGTTGGTGTTTTGCCAAGAACTCATGGTTCTGCATTATTTACTAGAGGTGAAACTCAAGCAATAGTTGTTACTACTTTAGGAACTTCTGATGATGAGCAAAGATTAGAAAGTTTGGATGGACAACATAGAGAAAGATTTATGCTACACTATAACTTCCCTCCTTTTTCAGTTGGTGAGACTGGAAGAATTGGAACTGGTAGACGTGAAATTGGTCATGGTAAACTAGCTTGGAGAGCAATTAATTCTTCACTACCATCAAAAGAGTCATTTCCATATACATTCAGAATTGTGTCTGAGATTACAGAGTCCAATGGATCTTCTTCAATGGCTACTGTTTGTGGATCATCTCTAGCATTAATGGATGCTGGTGTTCCAATTAAAGAACCAGTTGCAGGTATTGCAATGGGATTAATTAAGGAGGGTGATGATTTTAGCGTCTTATCAGATATTCTAGGTGATGAAGATCATTTAGGTGACATGGATTTTAAAGTTGCTGGAACTAAAGATGGAATTACTTCACTTCAAATGGATATTAAAATTACTGGTATTACTTTTGAAATCATGGAGCAGGCTTTAAAACAAGCCAAAGATGGAAGAATTCACATTTTAGGTGAAATGAATAAAGCCTTATCAGCTTCAAGAGATGACGTTGGAAAACATACCCCAAAAATGGAACAGATTACAGTTGATAAAAAAGATATTGCTGCTGTGATTGGAAAAGGTGGTGCAACGATCAGAGAGATCGTTGAAAAATCAGGTGCAAAAGTAGATGTGAATGATGAGGGGGTTGTTACAGTTGCTGCTCCAGATGAGGAGTCTAGAAACATTGCTATGCAGTTTATTAAAGACATCACTGCAAAAGCTGAAATGAATAAAATTTATTCTGGTAAAGTTATGAAGATTATGGAGTTTGGTGCATTTATCAATTTCTTAGGAAAGCAAGATGGACTTGTTCATATTTCAGAACTTGCAGATAAAAGAGTTGCTAAAGTTACAGACGTTGTCAAAGAAGGTGACGAAGTAAAAGTTAAAGTAATTGGTTTCGATAGGGGTAAAGTTAAACTTTCTATGAAACAAGCAAATGATTAATCATTTTAATGGGTGTTATCTAAATTAATACTCTATTAAAACATCCAAGTCATGGAAATCAATTTTAAAAAATTAAATTTTTTAGTTGAACCAAAAAATTATCAAAGTTTTTGGGATAATTTTTTAAATTGGGAACAAAATGATTTGAAATTTATTACAGAAAATGGTGAGCAAGATAAAATATTTATCGATTTAGGAGCTTGGATTGGCCCATATACCCTTATAGCCGCTAGTATGGGTATGAAAGTTTATGCGTTTGAGCCTGATAAAGTAGCATTTCAAGAATTAAAAAAAAATATAGAATTAAATAGATTTAAACATAAGCCTGAAATTTTCAACTTTGGATTATCTAAATTGGACTCTACAGCTTATTTATATTCAAATACCGATGATTTTGGTAAATCAGAGAGTGGTTTAATAAATTATAAAAATCAGCAAAATACGAAAAAAACTTTAATAGAACTTAAAAAATTTTCACATGAGATTGATAAAATTAAAAGTAATAATTTAAATAATAAAATTAAAATTTTAAAAATTGATATTGAGGGAGGTGAATTTTTATTTGAAAAACAAATATATGATTTAGTAAATCAAGAAAAACTTTATTGTATTTTATCATATCATCATATGGTTTTTAATAAAAACAAGATTAAAAAAAATTTTTATAAAATTAGAACTTTATTCAATCAAATTTATATTGATAAAATATATCCCTCTAAAAATTTTTTAAGTATTGCAAATATTTTTAAATTTAAAAAATAGTTCAAATTAAAATTATAAAATTTATTTTTAATTTTATTAAGTAATATTCTTTGGGTCGGGCATTCCAACCTTGTTATATCCAGCATCTACGTAGTGAATTTCACCAGTAACACCATTTGCAAGGTCACTTAGTAGATATAATGCTGAATTGCCAACATCATGGATATCTACGTTTCTTTTGAGTAAAGAGTGGTCCTCATTCCATTTATATAGGAATTTTGCATCTCCAATTGCAGAAGCTGCTAAAGTTTTAATTGGTCCAGCACTTATAGCATTAACTCTCATACCTTTTGCACCTAAATCTCTCGCCAAATATTTCACACTAGACTCTAACGCTGCCTTACAAACACCCATTACATTATAATTTGGGATTGCTTTATTTGCCTCATAACTTAGAGTAATTAAGCTTCCACCTTCTTTCATTACTTTAGATGCTTCTTTTGCAACCTCAGTAAATGAAAAACATGAAATTAACATACTTCTTAAAAAATTTTCTCTTGTGGTATTTAAATATTCTCCAGACAATTCTGACTTATCTGAAAATGCAATCGCATGAACAATAAAATCAATTTCACCCCATTGAGATTTAATATCTTCAAATAATTTTATTACATCTTCTTTTTTCTCAACATCACAGCTAAAAGTAACCTTGGAATTTAATTTTTGAGCTAAAGGAATAACTCTTTTTTTTAAAGCATCTCCCAAGTAAGTGAAGGCTAGTTCTGCCCCAGCTTCTGCAAGTTTTTGTGAGATACCCCAGGCAATAGATCTTTCATTAGCAACTCCCATGATTAATCCTTTTTTACCTTTCATCAAACTCATAATTATACTTTCTCAAAAACTAAAGCAGCATTTGTTCCACCAAAACCAAAACTATTAGACATAACAGTATTTAAAGTTGCTCCTGTTTCTGTTTTTGCAATAATTGGAAATTTTTTAGCCTCTTCATCCATTTCATTTATGTTTGCTGAAGCAGCTATAAAATTATTTTTCATCATAATTAAGCAGTATATGGCTTCGTGGACTGATGCGGCCCCTAAAGGATGACCCGATAGAGATTTAGTTGAACTAATTTTAGGAATATTATCACCAAAAGTATTTTTAACAGCATTTAATTCAGTAATATCTCCAACAGGCGTAGATGTTCCATGAGTATTAATATAATCAATTTTATTTTTAGTAGTAGCCATTGCCATTTGCATACATCTTACAGCCCCTTCTCCTGATGGTGCAACCATATCGTATCCATCTGAAGTTGCTCCATAACCGGTTAATTCTGCGTATATTTTAGCCCCTCTAGCTTTAGCATGTTCATACTCTTCAAGCACCAGTACTCCACCACCACCAGCTATAACAAATCCATCTCTAGTTTTATCATAAGCCCTTGATGCTGTCTCTGGCGTATTATTATATTTTGAGGATAACGCAGTCATAGCATCGAACATTGCTGTCATTGCCCAATGTATTTCTTCACTTCCTCCCGCAAAAACAATATCTTGTTTACCCATTTGAATTAATTCCATAGAATTACCAATGCAGTGTCCACTTGTTGCACAAGCAGAACTCATAGTATAGTTGGTCCCTTTAATCTTAAACGGGACAGCAAGAGTTGCAGAAGCAGTACTTGCCATAGTTCTTGGAACAATAAAAGGGCCCATTAATTTTGGAGTTTTAGCTCTGGTTTTATCAGCTGCTAAAATAACGTTTTCAATCGACGGACCCCCAGAACCCATAACGATCCCTGTTTTAAAATTACTAACTTCATTTTCTTCCAATCCAGAATCTTTAATTGCTTCTTTCATTGCAATATAATTATAAGCTGAACCAGATCCCATAAATCTAATAGTTTTTCTATCTATATGGTCTTCAAGTTTTATTTTTGGTTTACCGTGAACATGGCTTTTTAGATTATGTTCTTTGTATTCTTCACTAAATGATATCCCAGATTTAGAATTTAATAGAGACTGATGAACTTCTTCTTGATTATTACCTAAACAAGACACTACTCCCAACCCTGTAATTACAACTCTTCTCATTATTTAAATAAACCCACTTTTAAACTATCTGCTGAATATATCTTTTTATTATCTGCTAATACCACCCCATTAGCAAGACCTACAGTCGTACCTCCTGGAGACATAATTTTTTTCATATCAATCTCATATCTGACATTTTTTACACTTTGTAAAACTTCACCAGTAAATTTTACAGTCCCAACTCCTAAGGCCCTTCCTTTTCCTGGATTTCCAATCCAACCTAAATAGAATCCTACCAATTGCCACATAGCATCAAGACCAAGGCAACCAGGCATAACAGGATCTTCTTTAAAATGACAATCAAAAAACCAAAGGTTTTTTTTTATATCCAATTCAGCTTTTAAAGAGCCTTTATTAAATGCACCCTTATCATCAGTAATTTCTGTAATTCTATCAAACATGAGCATAGGTGGAAGTGGTAATTTAGCATTACCTGGACCAAATAGTTTTCCTTCACCACAATTAATTAGCTCATCATATGAGTAAGAGTTTTTTTTCATAAAATTGAGTACCCTTATTTACTTGATTTTGTGATTATATAATATAATTATAATACTAGTTTAGAATAATTATAACTAACAATATGGTTAAATAATGAAATATATTGAAAAACTCAGAAATTCTGGATTAAGACCTACCAAGCAAAGGCTTCAAATTTGTGAGATTTTATTTAACACTGACAAAACATTTCATTTTACAATAAATGAATTAGAGCAAAAAATTAAGAAACAAGCAAATAACAAAATATCATTAGCTACTGTTTATAATACAGTCCACGCTTTTGAAAAAAAAGGATATCTCAAACAAATTCCTATTAATTCTAGTGAAACATATTTTGATACAAACGTTACAGATCATCATCATTTTTATGATTTAAAAGAGGAAAAGTTGATTGATTTAGATAATTCAGATGTGGGACCAATAAATATTTTAAAAAAAATTAATGGAAAAAAAATAAAGTCAGTTGAAGTTCTAGTAAAGCTTGAAGACTGATCTATTAATCAATTTAGCGTCATTTTAAACCAATTGACACTTTTTTAGAATCATTATAAACTACAATAATCTTAAAAATTTTTTAACGGGGAACTAAATGAGCACTGAAAATTTTAAAAATAAATCTTTTAAAGCCGATCAATTAAGCAAATGTCCTTTTACAGGAGCAGGAACACCTGCAAAATTTTCTGCAGGAAGAGGTCAATCCGTAAGAGATTTTTGGCCAAATAGTTTAAATCTTAAAATACTTAGTCAACATTCTAATTTATCAAATCCGATGAATAAGAAATTTAATTATTCCAAAGAATTTAAAAAACTTAACTATAAAGCTCTTAAAAAAGATTTGAAAAAATTAATGACAGATTCCCAAGAGTGGTGGCCAGCTGATTACGGTCATTATGGACCTTTGTTTATCAGATTAGCTTGGCATGCAGCTGGCACATACAGAACTGGTGATGGTAGAGGTGGAGCTGGAACAGGAAACCAAAGATTTGCACCACTTAACTCTTGGCCAGATAACGTCAATTTGGATAAGGCAAGGTTACTTCTTTGGCCAATTAAAAAAAAATATGGAAATAAGATTTCATGGGCAGATTTATTTATCCTAGTAGGTAATGTTGCATTAGACTCAATGGGATTTAAAACATTTGGTTTTGGAGCTGGAAGAACTGATATTTGGGAACCAGAAGATGATATTTACTGGGGATCAGAAAAAGAAATGCTAGGAGTAGAAAGATATACTGAAAAAAGAGATTTAGAACAACCACTTGGTGCTTCACATATGGGTTTGATATATGTTAATCCACAAGGTCCTGATGCTAACCCAGATCCAAAACTTGCAGCACATGATATTAGAGAAACATTTGGTAGAATGGCAATGAATGATTATGAAACAGCAGCATTAGTGGCTGGTGGACATACATTTGGAAAATCACATGGAGCAGCACCTGAATCACACAAGGGCCCTGACCCAGAGGCTTCAAGAATTCAAGATCAGTCAACTGGATGGAATAGTGGATATAAATCTGGAAAAGGTATTGATACTATCAGTAGCGGTATAGAAGGTGCTTGGACACAAAATCCAATTCAATGGGATATGGGTTATTTAGATTGTCTTTACGATCACGAATGGGAGCTTACAAAAAGTCCTGCTGGTGCTCATCAGTGGACACCAAAGAAAAATGGACAAAAGATAAAAATGGTTCCTGATGCACACGATAAAAATGTTTTTCATCCTCCAATGATGCAAACAACAGATATTTCTATGAAGGTTGATCCAAGTTATGGACCTATAACAAAACATTTTCATAAAAATCCAAAAGAATTTCATGATGCATTTGCTAGGGCGTGGTTTAAATTAACTCATAGAGATATGGGACCAAGAGTTTGTTATCTTGGTAGCGATGTTCCAAAAGAACAATTAATTTGGCAAGACCCAATTGATAAACCAAAATATAAATTAAAATCAAAAGATATAAATGATTTAAAATCAAAAATATCAAAATCCAAACTATCAGTTTCTGATTTAGTTTCTACTGCCTGGGCTTCAGCTTCAACTTTTAGAGGCTCTGATAAAAGAGGTGGTGCTAATGGTGCGAGAATAATGTTAGAACCACAAAAAAATTGGAAAGTTAATAATCCTTCTAATCTCTCAAAAGTTATCTCAGCGTTAAAAAAAATTAAGAAACAATTTGATAATAAAAAGAAAACAGTTTCAATGGCTGATTTAATTGTCTTAGCCGGAGGAGTGGGGGTTGAAATCGCTGCAAAAAAAGCTGGACATAAAATAAAAGTTCCTTTTTCACCTGGTAGAGGAGATGCAAGACAAGATCAAACAGATGTGAATTCATTTGGATTATTAGAACCCCAAGCAGATGGTTTTAGAAATTATCTAAATGGTGGTAAATCAATTGTATCAGCTGAAGAAAAGCTGATTGATAAAGCACAATTAATGGGCATTACTGCTCCAGAAATGACAGTATTAATGGGTGGAATGCGAGTATTAAATACCAATTTTGATAATTCAATACATGGAGTTTTCACAAAAAAACCTGGTGTATTAACGAATGATTATTTCACAAATTTATTAGACATGAATACAACATGGAAAGAAACTGATAAATCTGAGCAAACATTTGTTGGAATAGATAGAAAGACAAAAAAAACTAAATGGAAAGGTACAAGAGTTGATCTTATCTTTGGATCAAATTCACAACTAAGAGCTTTAGCTGAAGTTTATGCATGTGAGGACTCACAAGATAAGTTTGTAACTGATTTTATTGCGGCATGGGTAAAAGTAATGAATGCTGATAGATTTGATTTAAGACTTAATTAAAATAGATTACTAGAAAAAATATGGAAAAAGCTACTTTTGAGGATTTTTATGAAGTACCTAATCTAAATTTCGACATTTCAAGACTAAGGTCAGATTTAGATAAAATACTGAAAAATAAAAAGTTTAACTCGCCAGGAGTTACACATTTTGGTGCAATACCAATAAATCAAATTCCAAATGATGAAAACTCTATTAAAGGTAATAATATTAGGGGTAAATACTGGACAATTGCTGACGATACTGGAAAAGAAGTTTCAAGGGATGTAGATATAGACGAGTCTAAATATACACAATTAGTTCCAGAGTTTGAAAAAACTTATTTTAAGGAAGTATTCGAAATATTAAGTAAAAAATATAAATTAGGAAGAGTTAGACTTTTGTTAAAAGAACCAAGATCAACTTTAAGTTGGCATAAAGATCCTGAGTGTAGGCTTCATGTACCAATTATAACTAATAAAGGTTGTTCTATGGTAATAGAGAATGTTGCAAAACATCTTCCAGCTGATGGCAAAGTTTGGATAACAAATAATACTAAATATCATAATTTTTTTAATGGTGGTGAACAGGCAAGAATACACTTAGTAGCATGTGTTTTAGAAAGTCCTTTCAAAAAATAAATGGAAGTAACTAGCGGCATATTTAAAGCAGCTGGAAATATTTACAGCAGTAACAAAGGTTCAATTCTAAGAACAATTATTTATACAATTGGACATTTTGCTATCGCAATTACAGTTTTGATGTTGGTTGCAGATGTGTCTTTCTCCATAGCGCTGACAGATGCAATTGTTGAACCAATCGCTAATTCAGTCTGGTATTTTATCTTAGATAAGTGGTGGGCAAGTAAATCAAAGTAATTAAGCCTTTAATTATTTTTTGTTGGATAAAATTTGAGATTAATAATTATTCTCAAAAAAAATACGCTAACGATAATTATTCTCACATATTTTTCTTGAATGAACTTTTTATCATATTTAATCTACAAATATGCAAATCGAAAATTTTAATTGTAAAAAGTGTGGTCTTACAATCTCTTCAACTTGTTCTAAATGTAATAAAGTTGTCAATGTTGAGGTTCTTGATGATGGTTGTATTGTACAAAAAACTAAATGTTATGATTGTGCAAATTCTCCTGTAATTAAAGATGTTTGTTCACAGCAAAAATAATAATTACATATTTAAAAAAAATATTAATTAAACTTACCCCAAAGGTTTTTATTATTCACCCAACCTTTAAAATTTTCTGTCTGGACTCTACACCAGTTACCATCACATTCTTTAACAACTAAAACTCTACCTTGTTTTATATTTGCTAATGGTTTAGAAAAATTAGATGGTTTTTTAAATAAAATTTCATCCTTTAGTAAAATAACAGAATTTATTGGTTTTAATTGTGACCAGTGTATCCAACCACTATTATTTTTAGAGTCTATAATTCTCCTCCAATTTTCTTTTTTATCTATTTGTTTTATTGGTAAATTTATTTTTTTATAAATGAATTTAATTGGAGACTCAAAACTTGGACCATATCTTACATTAACTTTATTTTTTTTCAGTGACAAAAAAATTTCTTCAGAACTAACAAATGAAAAAAAGGAAAATAAAAAAAAAGTTACTAGAATTTTAATGAAAAATATTTTTCTAAACATTTTTTAATTTGTTTAATTTGACTTTTCTAAAATTCAAATTTAATAAATCTAAAATTAGGATATAACCATTTAAATTTGCACCAATATTTAAGATTTTTTTTAAAATTTCGTTAGCTTGAATAGTACCAATGATACCTGCCACTGTACCCAAAACTCCTTCATATTCACAGTTTAAAATGTCATCTGATATTTTTTTCTCTTGAAAAAAACTTCTTATGCAAGGAGTTTTGATATCTTTAAAATCAAAAGTAAAAATATGTCCATTAAATTTACTGATAGCTCCAGTTACTAAAAATTTCTTAAATTTCTTACAAGTATCATTTATTAAAAATTTAGTTTCAAAATTATCTGAGCCATCTACAATATAATCATATTTTTTTATAATTTTTTTAAGATTATTTTTATCTATCCTTATTTTGTGAATAATAACGTTTGTTTTTGAATTGATTTTTTTTAATTTTTTTTTAGCAACTAAAACTTTTGATTTTTTTATATCACTTACGTTATAAAGACTTTGACGATGAATATTTGATAAATCAACATTGTCGTAATCAATAATTCCCAAGGTCCCAACTCCAGCTCTAGTTAAAAATTCTGCAACAGGGCATCCTAAACCACCCATACCAATGATTAAGACTTTTGATTGGATTATTTTTTTTTGACCAGAGGCACCAATGTCTTTTAAGACTATTTGTCTTGAAAATCTCTCAACTTGATTTTTATCTAATTTTGAATTCATTTACCCGTTGAACCAAATCCACCCTCTCCTCTTATTGTTTTAGGTAGATCTTTGACTTCTTCTAACTCCATCCTAATAACTGGAGATAATACCATCTGAGCTATACGATCACCATTATTTATAACAAAATCATTATCCCCATGATTATAGATGATAACTTTAATTTCTCCTCGATAATCACTGTCTACAGTTCCTGGTGTGTTTAAAACGGTTATATTACTTTTTGCTGCTAAACCTGATCTAGGCCTAATTTGAATTTCATAATTTTCATGAAACGCAATTGATAATCCAGTAGGAACTAATGAGGATGTTTTTGGCTTAACGTTTATAGGTTTTTCAGTAAACGCGGCAAGGTCCATACCAGAGGCTTCATTAGTTTTATATTCAGGTAATTGAACTGTAGGATCTAACTTCTTTATTAATACTTTAACCATTAGTTAATTTGATTAACAATTCTATCTACAATTTCTTCTGCTATTTCTGATTTTTTTTTTAATGAAAGTTTTTCTTTTTTATTTGGGGTATTTTTATAATGTATAGTTACTTCATTATAATCAGACTTAAAACCTATATTTTTCTTAGATACATCATTTGCTACTATCCAGTCACAATTTTTATTTTTTAATTTTGATATTGCATTTTTATCCAAATTACTAGTCTCTGCTGCAAAACCTATAACTAGCTTAGGTCTCATAGAATTATGATTAGAAACATAATTTAATATATCTATATTCTGTTCTAAGTTTATATTTAAATTTTGTTGTTTTTTTAATTTGTTATGATTTTTTTGATTTATTTTATAATCAGCCACTGCAGCAGAAAATACTGCTATATCTGTTGGTAAATTTTTTTGAGTGGCTTTAAACATTTCCTCGGCGGTCTCGACTTTAATTAATTTAATATTTTCATCAATCTGCAAGTTAGTAGGCCCTGATATCAAAGTAGTATTAAATCCTCTTTTAGATAAAGATTTTGCTATTTCATAACCTTGTTTTCCGCTTGATTTATTTGTTATAAATCTAACTGGATCAATATATTCATTAGTTGGACCTGCTGTCACTAAAGCTTTAATTTTTTTATTTTTAAATTGAGAAGATAAAAAACTGCTAATTTCATTAAAAATATCATATGGATTAGACATTTTCCCTTCACCATATTCTCCACATGCCATATCACCTATTACAGGACCTATAAATTTATATCCAAAACTTTTTAGGATTTTTAAATTGTCTTTTGTTGAGGGATGTTCCCACATTCTTACATTCATTGCTGGAGCTAAAAATACTTGTTTATTAGACGCCAAAATTACAGTTGAAGCTAAATCTTCAGAAGAACCTTGACTTAGTTTTGAAATTGTATTTGCAGTTGCTGGAGCAATAACTATTACATCAGCCCATCTTGATAAAGAAATATGGTCCATTTCTGTTTCATTTTCCACATTAAATAGATCATCATAAACTTTACCTTGTGATAAAGATGCTATTGATAAAGGTGTTACGAACTCCTTTGCACTTTTAGTCAAGATAGTTTTTATTTCAGCATTATTTTTTTTAAACAATCTAATTGTTTCAAGACTTTTATAAGCAGAAATACCACCACAAATTACAAATAGAATTTTTTTTGTTGTTAAATCTTTCATCGGCTGAATTAAAATACCAATAGACCTACAATTACAAGGGCTAATAATCCAATAATAGATTGATTTCTAAAAGCAATCATTTCAGCTTTTTTAGTATTTAAAGCTGTGTAAGAATTTGAACTTTGAGGTATTTGTCCGCTTGCTAAATAAGTAAGTGCTTGATTTGCTTTATCCATTATTTCAGGAAACTCTGGTAATCTTTTAATTACCTCTGATGTATTTTGAAGTGTTTCATTTATAGTTGTCATTGGATCTTTTGTTTCTTTAAGCCAACTTTCTAGCACAGGCTTTGAAGTTGTCCAAATATTAGTATTAGGGTTAAGTTTTCTTGCTACACCTTCAACTACAACCATTGTTTTTTGTAACATTAAAAGTTGAGGTTGAGTTTGCATATTAAATTTTTCAGTAACATCAAATAGCTGTTTTAATAATTTTCCACCAGAAATATCCTTTACTGCCTGACCAAAAATTGGTTCACCTATTGATCTTAAAGCTTGGGCTAAATCATCAATTGGAACCCCTTTTGGAACTAGTCCTGCAACTAAATGTACCTCAGCAACTTTACGATAATCTCTTTGAATAAACCCAAATAATATTTCAGCCAAAAATCTTTTACTCATTTTGTCTAATCTACCCATTATTCCAAAATCTATAGGAACAATATGACCGTTATTATCTATAAATATATTTCCTTGATGCATATCAGCATGAAAAAAACCATCTCTAACAGCGTGTCTTAAAAAATTTTGTATAACATCTTCGGCTATCTTTTTTGTATTTAAATCTCTTTTTTTGAGTTCCTCAGTCTCTCTTATAGAAATGCCCTCTACCCAATCAAGCGTCATTACATTTTCACTTGTAAAATTCCAATAAATTTTAGGCACTCTAAACCCAATATCATTTTTAGTATTTTCTGAATATTCATTAGCAGCAGCAGCTTCAAATCTGAGGTCCATTTCAAGGTTTGTTATTTCCTTCAATAAGAAAACGACTTCAACTAATTTAAGTCTTTTAGTTTTTTTAATCAGTGACTCAACTATGAAAGCGAACAACATCATTGCATCTATTTCTTCATTAAATATTTTTTTAATGTTTGGTCTTAAAATCTTAATTGCTACATCCTTTATTGTGCCATCATCATTAATTTTAGCTTTATGTACCTGAGCTATAGAAGCTGCCGCCACTGGTTCGCTTAAATCAATTATAGAATTATACGTATCAGTACCTAAGTCATTTTTTATTAATTCTTTAGCTTGAATTAATGAAAATGGTGGCAATTTATCTTGAAGGTTTTCTAGTTTTTTCGAAAGCTCTTCTCCAATAATGTCTGGTCTTGTTGCTAGAAATTGACCTAATTTTATAAAAGTTGTTCCCATTGATTCTAATGAACTAGATAAACGTTCACCTTCATCTTGATTAATATTTGTTTCCTTTTTGGTGAAAAATGAAAAAGATAAAACCTTAAACAAAAACCTTACAGTTAACGGAGGTTCTTGGAATTTTGAAATTATACTTAATATATCAGACTTAGCCATCTTTCTTCCAAGTTGAAATAAAGTAATTATTTTTTTTAACATTAAATTTTCCATCCACTATGTATAGAAACTATTCCACCAGATAGGTTTCTGTAAGTACAATTTTGAAAACCATTTTTTTTCATTAAACCAATCAATTCATCTTGGTTAACAAAGTTTTCAATACTTTTCACAAGATATTCATAAGGTTCTTTTTCACCAACAATCAATTTTCCGATTGAGGGAATAACTTTTGAATATTTTTTATATATAAAGTCCAATCCAGAATTTTCTATTTTTGAAAACTCTAGACATAAATATCGGCCACCAGGTTTCAATACCCTATATGCTTCACTTAAAGATTTATTTAGATCTTTTGTATTTCTTAATCCAAAACTAATAGTATAAAAATCAAATGAATTTGTAGTCATAGGAAGTTTTTCTGCTGAAGCCACAATCCAATTTAAGTTGTTAAATTTTTTTAGTTTTTCCTTACCCTTTTTGATCATACCGATATTTGGGTCAACGCATGTTACATAGGAATTTTTATTTACATAATTAAGAAAGAGTTTAGCTATATCTCCAGTTCCACACGCCACATCAATTAGTTTCTGATTTGATGTTGGATTCATCATATTTAATAGATCTTTTTTCCACAATCTATGAACTCCTAACGACATAAAATCATTCATTAGGTCGTATTGATCATAAACTTGATCAAAAACATTTTTCACTAATCCTTTTTTATTTTGTAGATATTGTTGCATAATAATTAATATATATTGAATATAGTATCAAATGCCAGAATTACCAGAAGTAGAAATTGTAAGACAATCACTAGATAAAAACATTAAATATAAAAAGATTAAAAATGTAATAATAAGAAATAGAAACTTAAGATTTAAGATTCCTTTAAAATTTGAAAATTTTTTAAGAGGTCAGGAAATAACTAAAGTAGATAGGTTTTCAAAGTATTTAATTCTGTCTTTATCAAACAATAGTTTCTGTTTATTACATCTTGGTATGTCAGGAACAATACATTTGGTATTCAATAACAAAAAAAACTTTTTAACAAATACTAGCTTTTATAATTCCCCAATTTTACCAAAAAAGCATAACCATATAGAAATAATTTTTTCAGATTTAAAGATTATTTATAATGATCCAAGAAGGTTTGGTTTTTTTCAAATTATAAGTGACTCGAATTTATTAAAAAAGAGATTTAAACATCTTGGCCCAGAGCCATTTTCCTCTCATTTTAATTTAAGTTATATACTTTCATTTTTTAAAGGTAAAAAAAAAAATATTAAAAATTTTTTATTAGATCAAAATTTTGTATCTGGCATTGGTAATATTTATGCAAGTGAAATTTTATTTTTGAGTAAAATCATTCCTACCAAAAAAGGACATTTATTAAAAAAAGAAGATTGTAAAAAAATAATTACCAATTGTAAAAAAGTTCTGTCAAATGCGATTAAAAAAGGAGGCTCAAGTATAAAGGATTTTAAGAATACGGATGGCGAAATGGGCAGTTTTCAAAAAAATTTTAATGTTTATGAAAGAGAGGGACTCAATTGCAAACGATCTAAATGCAAAGGCATTATTAGAAAAAAAAATATTTCAAATAGATCAACCTTCTTTTGTAATTTTTGTCAAAAATAATAAATTTTTTAATTGACCAATATTAATTCTCAAGTTATACCCCTGCGCATATGGCCAATACCAAATCTGCAATTAAAAGAATAAGAAGAATTTCTAAACAAACTTCTGTAAATAAAGCAAGAAAAAGTAGATACAAAAATGCTTTAAAGAAAATGAACCTGTTAATAGATAAAAAAAATAAATCTGAAGCAGTGAAATTCTTACCTAAGTTGAATTCAGAATTAATGAAAGTTGCAAAATCTGGCATAATTAAAAAACAGAACGCATCAAGAAATGTTTCGAGAATCTCTAAAAAGATATCTTTACTTTAAATTATAAACTTTAAGTTGATTCAACTTTAAGCATACACTTCATATATACTTTGATAGATTGATGAAACAATATTTAGATTTAGTAAATATTTAAATATAATAAATTCAATTACAAATTTTATTTCTTAAAATTATAAATAAATTTCCTGTCAAGTGATTTTTTATTTTTAGTAAATAAAATTACACAATCATAGATTTTATTTTTTTTATTTTTTTTTAAAAAATTTGTTGCAATAATCTTATTATAGCCCTAACTGGAGTCCCCCAATAAATATGAATAGATCTTACACAAATAAAAATTTCAGCAATTCAAAAGTAGCAACTTTTGATTGGTTAACAGTCCAGACTGAAATGAAAAATAAACTAGGGGCTGATATTTATGAAAGTTGGCTTAAAAAAATAAGTTTTGAGGAAGAAATAAACAATTATGTATTGTTATCTGTTCCTACTAGATTTATCCGTGATTGGATTACTTCAAGATACCTAGACCAAATTTTAAAAATTATCAAAGATCATAAAAAAGATATAATTCGAATTGAGTTTAAAATTGTTGAAAAAAACAATGATAATATTAGTAATAATCAAAACACTAGACCTTTAGAAAGTAAAGAAAATGTATCTTTTTTAAAAGACTCATATCTTCAATATAATCGTATAGATCCAAATAAAAAATTTGAAAATTTTATTACTGGATCGAGCAATAATCTTGCTTATCAAGCTTCAGTAAAAGTTTCAGAAAATATTTCTCATTATAACCCACTCTATATTTATGGTGGTGTTGGGATGGGTAAGACGCATCTTTTAAATTCAATAGGCCTAGAATTAAAAAAAGATAATAAAGTGATGTTTATCTCAGCAGAACGTTTTATGTATCAATTTGTTAAATCTATTAAATCAAATGATATGGTTAAATTTAAAGAGTATTTTAGAAATACTGACATTTTATTAATAGATGATATCCAATTTATGAATGGTAAAGAAGCAATGCAAGAAGAATTTTTTCATACTTTTAATGCTTTGTTAGATAAGGGATCTCAAATTATTGTTTCTGCAGACAGATCTCCAAATAAATTATCAAGAATACAAGAACGAATTAAATCTAGATTTTCAGGGGGATTAGTTGTTGATATTCAAAAACCAGATTATGAACTGAGAAAAAAAATTGTTGAAAATAAAATTAAAGATTTGAATAGTTTATACGATGAACAATTGAAAATATCCAAAGAAATTACCGATTTTATTAGTTCAGAAATAACAAGCAGTGTAAGAGAACTAGTTGGAGCAATTAATCGAGTAGTATCGTTTTCAAGAATTTATAAAAAATTACCAAATCTTGCTGAAACTAAAGTAGTACTGAAAGATCTACTAAATTTATATGAGAATAAGGTAACCATTGATCAAATACAAACAGTTGTATGTAAATTTTTTAAGATTAGTAAAAATGAAATGTTATCTTCAAGAAGATCAAGATATTTAGTGAGACCAAGACAGACAGCTATATACTTAACAAAAATCTTAACTTCAAAATCTTTGCCTGAAATTGGTAGAGAGTTCTCAAACAGAGATCACACAACTATAATACATTCTGTTAAAACTATTGAAAAATTAAAAGTTAAAGATCTAGATATGGTTGACAATATAAACAAACTTAAAAATCAAATATTGTATAATATTACAGAAAATGAAATTTAACCTTAACCAACAAGATTTACAACAAGCACTAAATTACTGTCAAGGAGTGATAGAAAAAAGAAATACTCTTCCAATATTGTCAAATATTTTATTAAATGTAGAAAAATCAAAACTTACTATTACAGCAACTGATTTAGATTTAATTTTTATACACCAAATAGATAACGTTGAAGTTTTAGAAGAAGGTAAAATCACTACTACATCAGCAATTATGTACGATATTGTGAGGAAATTTTCTTCTGGCAAAAAAATAAATTTAACTTTAACAGACATAAGTAAATTACATCTAGAGTGTGAAAAATCTGTCTTTAACCTTAACTGTATAAGTGCTTCAGAATTTCCATTAACAGATGAAAACTTTAATCAAAATGAATTCTCAATAAAATCAAAAAGCCTTTTAAAATTATTAAATAAGTGTAAGTTTTCTGTTTCAAATGACGAAACAAGACATTATTTGAGTGGAATCTATTTTCATCAAACAGAATTTGAGAATAAAAATTATCTCACAGCTGTTGCAACAGACAGTCACAGGATGTCTATATCAAAGATAAGATTAGATCAAAAAATAGACTTTGATCCTATAATATTACCAAAGAAAACTATTTTTCAATTATGTTCATTATTAGAAAATTATGAAGGAGATGTAAAAATTTCAAATATAAAATCTAAAATAAAGTTTGAATTCAATAATAGTATCTTGATTTCAAAATTAATTGATGGAAAGTTTCCAAATTATATTCAGGTAATACCAAAAAATAATCAAAAAAAATTAGAAATAGACCTTAAGCTTTTTTTAGACTCTGTTGATCGAGTTGCATCCGTATCGCTTGATAAAAAGGACGGTGTAAAATTTAATTTAGCTAAAGACACTTTAAACTTGTCTGTAAATAATACCAATAGTGGAGATGGAAAAGAGTTACTTTCTGTACAATTTGATAACGAGTTACAAATCAGCTTTAATTCAAGGTATCTGTTAGATGTGGCATCTCAACTTGATGGAAGTAAAATAGAGTTACTTTTTAATGATACTGGATCTCCAGTATTAATAAAGGATCCAGGTGACTTTGATAGCATTTTTGTAGTAATGCCTATGAAGGGTTAATTCAACAAATCTAATTCTGAATAGATATCATTTTCTAAAATTTTCATAAATTCTTCTTTAGAATACTTGGGCTCTATAGGTTTTAAAATTGAAATAGTTATATTTTTGTTTGAATTTTTTAAACCTTTTTTGGGCCAAACGTAACCAGAATTAATAGCAACAGGTTGGCAAGTAATTTTTAATTCTTCATAAATTCTTGAAGCACCTTTCTTAAAAGTTGGTCTTTCATCTGGTAAAACTCTTGTTCCTTGCGGAAATATTATAAGTGGTTGATTTGAATTTAAAATTTTTTTTGATACATCTTCAAAGAATCCTAAATTATCTTTAGTAATCTTATCTCTTTGAATAGAAATTGATCCAATTTTTTTTAAATACCACCCGAATATAGGTATATTAAGTAATTCCTTTTTCAAAATAAATATTGGTGAATTAAAAATAGTTTGTAAATAAAAAGTTTCAAACATAGATTGATGAGACGCTGCTATAAAAAACTTCTCATTCGTGATCATATTTTCTTTACCTTTAATAGTAATCTTAGTAGATAAAAAAACTTTTAAGCAAAAACCGGTCCAATACCCCATCAACCTTCCACCAATTAGCACTATCTTTTTTGGTAAAAAAAATGCAGGTAAAAAAATTAGTGAAATAATTATTATTCCTAAGAAAAAGAAAATTGAAAAAATTATATTTCTAATCATTTTTGTCAAAAGCTACATCAAGTCTTTGTGCTTTTGTCTTTTTCTAATTATTTTAATTTTTGATCCTTTTATTAATAACTCTATTGGTTTTGGTCTTAGATTATAATTTGAGCTTAAAGACATTCCGTATGCTCCAACATCACAGATAACTATAAAATCATTTTCTTCAAGTTCTTGAAAACTTTTTAAAGTAGTAAATTTATCAGTGCTCTCACAAATTGGCCCTACAACTTCATAAGTTTTTTTTGAATTTGTATTTTTTTTGACAGAAGGTAACATCTTATGTGAAGCTCCATATAATGCTGGTCTCATGAAATCATTCATAGCAGCATTAATAATGACAAAATTTTTTCTTCCACTTTTTTTAATATAAATTACTTTTGAAACAAGAGTACCAGTGTCACCTATGATTGATCTACCAGGTTCAAATATAATTTTGGATTTGTTATTTTTTAAAAATTTTTTTATAGCAATATTGTATCTCTTATAATTAAGTTTTTTATCACTATTATTATAGGAAATTCCCATTCCTCCACCGAGATCTATAAATTCGAATTTATGATTGACTTTATTTAAAATTTTACCAAGAATTCTAAGCATTTTTTCATATGGTCTATGATCTAAAATTTGACTTCCAATATGAACACTTAAACATTTCAGGATTATATTTTTTGAACCTTTACAATATTTAACAAGCTCACAAAAAGTTTTTTCGTTAACACCAAATTTATTTTCTTTTTTTCCAGTTGAAATTTGTTTCAAAGTTTTTGCGTCTGTATTAGGATTTAACCTTATACCAACATGAACTTTTTTCTTTTTTGATTTAGCTATTTTTTCAATTTCTTTAATTTCACTTACAGATTCAGCATTTATTAAAAGTATATTTTTATCAACTGCATAGCTTATTTCATTTGATGTTTTCCCCACTCCAGAAAAAACAATTTTTTTGGGTCTTATACCTGCTTTAATGGCTATCATTAATTCACCCATTGATACAACATCCGCCCCAAGACCTAATTTGCCAATTTCCTTAATCAAATTAATATTTGTATTAGATTTGACTGAAAAACATATTAATGGAGAAAAGGATTTAAAATTTTTCTTAAAATTTTCAATATTTTTTTTTAATTGTTTATAGGAGTAGCAATAAGTTGGAGTTTTATATTGTTTAGCAATATTTTCAATAGCAACCTTTTCAATTGAAAGCTTTTTATTAATGTATTTCATTATGCTTTATTATTAAGGATTGTTTGCAGATCAGTTTTTTTTTCAGGATCTTTATATATAGGGTCCCCTTTTTTTCCACACGAAACTATCAAGCAACTTAGAGCTAAAAAGCAAAAAATTTTTTTAATCATTTAGTTTTTTATACTTCATTATCATTTTTTTAATATTATCAAAAGATGTTCCTCCATAAGATCTTTTAGAATTAACAGAATTCTTTAAATCAAACACTTTTAAAACATCACCTTTGAGTCCTGGTATAATTTTTTTCATTTCATTTAAACTTAATTCATTAAGATTTTTTTTCTTTTTTTCTGCCAAATTTACAATTCCCACTGTCTTTTGATAAGCTTTTCTAAAAGACAGGGAGTGATTTTTTACTAGATAATCTGCTAAGTCTGTCGCTGTAATGTAGCCATTATTTGCAAGTTTAAGCATTTGATCTTTGTTAGGTCTTAAGTTTTTTATAACTTCCTCAAAAATTTTTAAGCAACCAATTAAAGTATCGTAGGATTTAAAAACTATTTCTTTATCATCTTGAAGATCTTTAAAATATGATAAAGGTAATCCTTTCAAAATTGTAAGCATAGAAAATAAATTTCCATAAGTGCTTCCTGATTTTCCTCTTAGAAATTCTAAAAGATCTGGATTTTTTTTTTGAGGCATTATTGATGAGCCAGTAACAACTTTGTCTGATAAATTTATTAAGTTGTAAGCATCAGAATTCCAAATAATAAGTTCCTCTGCTATTCTAGAAATATGCATTGAACAAACTGAAACACTGTAAAGAAAATCTAAAACGAAATCTCTGTCAGAAACAGTGTCAATTGAATTGTTAGTTGGTTTATTAAATCCTAATTTTTTTGTAGTATAGTATCTGTCAATATTAAAAGATGTTCCAGTAAGTGCAGCCACACCTAAAGGATTTTCATTTAAATTATCTAGATTGTTATTAAATCTTTTTTTATCACGATTAAACATTTCGATGTACGCCATAAGATAATGTGCAAAAGAAATTGCTTGTGCGTTTTTGAGATGTGTAAAACCTGGCATTATAGTGTAAATATTTTTTTCAGCTAATTTAAGTGAAGTTTTAATTAATGAATTCAATTTAGATTTTATTTCTTTATTCGCTGATTTAATCCATATTTTAAAGTCAGCTATAACCTGATCATTTCTCGATCGGGCCGTGTGTACATATCCCGCTTCATCACCAATGATTTGAAAAAGTCTTTTTTCAATATTCATATGAATATCCTCGTATTTTTTATTAAATTCTAATTTATTTTTTGATATTTCTTTTTCTATTTTATTAAGTCCATAAATAATCTTATTTTTAATTTTAAAGGTTATTATTTTTTGTTTAAATAACATCTCTACATGAGCAATGGATACAGCTATATCTTCCTTATAAAGTCTTTTATCAATGTCTATAGAGCTACCAATTTTTTGAAAAAGATTAGATGTATTGTCTTTAATTCTAATACCCCATATTGCCTGGTTGTTTTTATTTTTTGCCATGATAATTAATTATACCTGTTTAACATGAGATTTTTAATTTTTTTAATTTTTTTAATATCTAATTCATTTGCTATTGAGGCATCTGATATAAAAAATCTCGTTATAAACAAAGATTTAAAAGAATACCAAGATTTAACGTTTTTAGATGATCAAAATAATCAAATAGACTTAAATGATTATAAAGGAAATTTGATCTTATTGAATTTTTGGGCTACTTGGTGTGCTCCTTGTAAAGAAGAAATGCCCTCTTTAGATTTATTACAAAAACAAAAAAATCTAGATAAATTAAAAATTTTTCCAATAAATATCGGACAAGATAATCTTGAAAATTCATTAAAATTTTTTGAAGATTTAAAAATAAATAATTTAAAAATTTATTTTGACTCACCTAAAACTTTGGCTAAAAAATTCGGCTTAAGAGGAATACCAACTTCAATTATATTCAATAAAGATGGATTAGAGTTTGCTAGAATAGTTGGATCCATAGATTTCAATGATCAAAAGTTTATTGATTGGTTAGCAAATTATAATTAATTTTTGAAAAAATAAGCAAAACAAACTAAAATTATTACTGCAATAAATTGTAGTAAAACTCTTAATTGCATTAATTTATTGGAATATTTTTTACTTGTTTCTCCACCTTTAAACAAAGTGCCAATACCTAGAATTAAAACCACTCCAACTGCGATTAAAAAAATTATAGATAAAATTTTTACAATTGTTCCAGAAATCATAATAGTATTGTAGGGTATTTTAAAAATAAAAAAACATAATTCATAAAGTATGACATTCTGCCTAGATACAACAATCATAAAGCCGGAGAAGAATGTTGAGATTAAAAATGCTATTATTTTACTACACGGTTATGGAGGTGATGGTAAAGATATAAGTGCATTATCATTGAATTGGAGAAGACATTTGCCAAATACAGTTTTTATTTGTCCTAATGGTCACGAGAGGTGTTATATAAATCCATCTGGGTATCAATGGTTTGATTTATCAAATGAAGATCCAAAATATATTTTGACCCAATCTCAAAAAGCCGAAAAAAAATTAAGTCAGTTCATTGGTGAAGTTAAAAAAGAATATAGTATAGATAATGATAAAATCTGCTTATCTGGTTTTAGCCAGGGATGTATGATGTCTATAAATTTGGGATTGATGGCTGATAAAGAATATAATTGTATTGTAGGTTTTTCTGGTAAAATAATTAATCAAGAAGATTTAAAATTAAGAAAAAAAGTCGCAACAAGAACATTGTTAATTCATGGGGATGCAGATCAGGTAGTAATGCCTAATTTTTTATTGGAAGCAAAAGATTTTTTTATCAGAAATGACATAGAAATTGAAACACATCTAATAAAAGGTTGCGATCATCACATTCCTATAGAAGCTTCAAGTATAGCATTAAATTATATCTTAAAAAAATTTTAATATTCCTTGTCATTGAAATTTTTTTTATTTAAGCTAATCTTAAAGTATGAATAATTTTATTGAACAAGATGTCTCATTAGAAAAATGTCCAGCATTAGTTTTAAATGCAGATTACAGACCCTTAAGTTATTATCCTTTATCTTTGTGGTCATGGCAAGATACTGTTAAGTCTGTATTCTTAGATAGAGTTATTATTGTAAGTAATTATGATAGGGTTGTAAGAAGCCCATCTTTTAACATGAAGTTACCAAGTGTGATTGCACTTAAAGATTATATTGTACCTCAATCCAAACCGAGTTTTACAAGATTTAACGTCTTTTTAAGAGATAAATTTTCATGTCAGTATTGTGGAAGTAGTGAGGAACTTACATTTGATCATTTATTACCAAGATCAAAAGGTGGAGAAACCCACTGGGATAATGTCGTGACAGCTTGTTCAGCATGCAATGTTAGAAAAGGTGGAAAATTACTCAAATCGTCTGGAATGAAACTTCATCAATATCCATATCAACCATCTACTGAAGATCTACATCGTAATGGTAAAAATTTTCCTCCCAATTATCTTCATAAAAGTTGGATGGATTATTTATATTGGGATGTAGTGTTAGAAGCTTGAATTTAAACTTTCTCAGAAATATTAATAGCTATTTTTGAACCGGTTTTAATAATTTTATCCATAATAGAATAGATACCTTTTTTTGTTGCTCCTTCTTCATAAGCAATATCTTTATGGTGCAATTCGTCGTCTCTAAATTTAGTAATTTTTTTTTTTAATTCTTTTTCATCAGGACCTAATTGATTAATTTGACTTAAATAGTGCTTATCTATAACTTCCTCTACAGAAGCCGTACAAAGCATTGCTGCTTTTTTTCCAAGTAAAGTTGAACCAAAACCAAGTCCCACACCTAATAAGTCCCACAGAGGTAAAAATTTGGTTGGTCTAATATTTCTTTTTTTAATTTCTTTTTCAAAAAATTGACAATGCTCTGTTTCGTGAACTTTCATTTCCTCAATTGTCTTTTTTAAATCTTCATTTTTAACAAGAGTATTTAGTGCTAACAATTGACCTTCATAAATTTTTACTGCACCACGTTCACCAGCATGGTCAACTCTTATAAATTCTTCTACTTTGCTACTTGTTTTTTTCATATGAAATATAAATTTTTGTAAGTAATGTTATTAATATTAAACTTAATAGTATATTAATACTTGCCAGAGATAATCCAAAAATTCTAAATGTCACATCTTTACAACTGACAGGCTTTTCCTGTAATTGTTTTAGAATTTCCTCTTTTGAGATAATTCCATTCGTATTTTTTAGACCACAAACTGCAGATTCTTCGAATAGGCCCTGTTCTATCCCCGAATGGTAGACCGAAACAGCAAAAGAGAAGCAGAATGTGAGTATTAATAATAAAATTATAAACTTTTCATTTTTTTTGAAAAAATAATTTAAAGTTATTAAGATTATGCTTAATCCATAAGGTATTCTTTCTATCAAACATAGATTACAAGGCTGGTGTCCAAGAACATATTCTATAAAATATGCAGAAATAATTGCAACTAAACTTATTATAAGAATTAATCTTAGATAAAACTCATTTTTTAAATTATTCATATAGTTTTAAAAGTAAATAAATTATTATTCCGATTATAACGATTAACATTCCAATAATTGTAAACCATTTAGATCCATGTTGTTCCATAAATTCAGTAAATAAATTTCCAAATTTATAAGATAAATAAGAAACAATAAAAAAACGTAATCCCCTAGATATTAAACTTATTACTATAAAAATTAAGATATTAAATCCAATTAAACCACTAGCTATAGTAAAAACTTTATAAGGTAATGGGGTAAAACCGGCTAAAAAGAGTATACTTAGCCAAGCATAAAATCCTTCACTATTTATCAAATTATTTTTTAGGCTTATGAATCTATCTTCATATCCATAAAAGGTCATAACTTGCATTCCTATGTCAAAAAAAAAAGCTCCAATGAAATAACCAAATATACCACCTAATACAGAAAATATTGTTGTAATAAGAAATATCTTTAAAAAATCATCTTTTTTTGAGATAACCATAGGTATAACCATTACATCTGGTGGTATTGGAAAAAATGAGCTTTCAATAAAAGATACAATCGCTAAATAATATTTAGAACTTTTATGAGCTGCTAAATCTAAACATTTTTTATAAAGAGTATTAAACATTTTTTGGTTTTAATATAATTTTAGTTCTTATACTATTTAATAAATAATTTAACAATCGAGGGCGAATGGCGGAACTGGTAGACGCGCACGACTCAAAATCGTGTTTCGCAAGAAGTGAGAGTTCGATTCTCTCTTCGCCCACCAAATTATGGAACTAAAAGAGATTAACAGTTTAGTTGAGCTTTTTTTTAGGAAATTTGAGGAAAAATTTCCAAATGCTTCTGAAAAAAAATATGAAGAAATTTTTTTAACATCTCTTAAAAACAAAGAATTTCCAGATACAAATTCTGGACCGTATACTTTCTCTTGGGGGGATATTGAGACAAAAATAAAGATTTTATCAAATTATTTAAATAATATTATTTCAAAAGGTGATAGATGTATTTTATTATCAGAGAACCGACCTGAATGGTTAATATCTGATATAGCAATAATGAATGCAGGTGGAGTAACAGTCCCACTTTTTACGACTTATTCTAAAAATGATTATGAATACATTATAAAAGACTGTGAAGCAAAAGTATGTATTGTCTCAAATATTGATCAATTTAAGAAAATTAAAAATTATATTGCAAAAAATACAATTGTTATTTCAATCGATGAATTTGATGAAACAATAGAATTTTTTGAAAATATTTTTTTAAAAGATAAAGCTATTCTTAAAAAATCAATCAAATCTGCCGATCCTTACAATAAGGAATTAAGAAGAAATGATTTAGCTTGCATAATTTATACATCTGGAACCACAGGACACCCAAAGGGAGTAATGCTCAGTCATGGAGGAATTTTGTCAAACTGTGAAGGAGCACAAGAAATTTTAAAATCATTAACTAAAAAAGATCCTCCAGTTTTCCTAACTTGGCTTCCATTATCTCACTCATATGAACATACTGTTCAATATGTTCAAATATTACTTGGAGCAAAAGTCTTTTACGCTGAAAGTTTAGAAAAATTATTGCCTAATATGGCTATTGCAAAACCTACCATCATGACCGCTGTTCCAAGATTTTATCAAAACTTATATACTAAAATTTCTTTAAATTTCTTAAAACAAAAAGGTGTAAAGAAATTTCTTATAATTAATACTATTTTACTTGGGACTAAAATATTGAATAAAAAACCACTTAGTTTTAAACAAAATTTTATCAATTTTTTTTGTGAGAAATTAGTAAGAAAAAAAATCAAAAAACAGTTTGGTGGTAAACTTAAGGCCTTTGTTTCAGGAGGGGGTGCCTTAGATCAAAAAGTCGGAGAATTTTTAAATTCTATAGGATTACCGACTTTACAAGGGTATGGGTTAACAGAGACCTCACCAGTTGTGAGTTGTAATATTCCAGGAGAGATCAGAATTGAGACAGTTGGACCACCTTTTAAAACTAATCAAGTAAAAATAGCTGAGGATGGTGAAATTTTAGTTAAAGGAGAAAACGTCATGCTTGGTTATTGGAAAATGAAAAAGGAAACAGAGAACATAATCAAAGATGGTTGGTTGCACACAGGAGATATAGGAGAGATAACTAAAGAGGGAAATTTGAAGATAACTGACCGAAAAAAAGAAATTATTGTAAATTTAGGAGGTGATAACATATCACCCTCTAAAATTGAAAATTTATTGTGTCTTAATGAAAAAATTAAACAAAGTTTTGTTTATGGAGATAAAAAAAATTATCTAGTAGCTTTAATTATAAGCGAAACTGAGGAAAATAAAAAAGAAATTGAGTTTTATTTAGAAACTTTAAATAAAACTTTGTCTTTAGTAGAAAAAGTTAAAAAATTTAAACTAATTAAAGAAGAATTTACAATTGAAAATGGAATGTTAACACCAACATTAAAACTAAAAAGAAAAAAAATTTTAGAAAAATATAAAGAAGATTTAGAAAATCTTTATTAATAAAAGTTTATTGTTTGATTATAAAGCGCATAAACATTAACTTTTTTACACATTAAAATTATAAAATATTTTTTTTATTTTAAATTCTTTTATAAAATTTTATCTTTAATTAAATAATTGACATAACGCTTATAAAAAAATAAAAATAAGGTATCAGCGAATCATTTTGATTCGTTTAACTAAAAAAGGGAGCTAAAGATGCCTAAGAGAAGAAAAAAAGCAAAGAAGGCTAAGAAAAAAGCTAAGAAAAAAGCTAAGAAAAGAAGAAGAAGATAGTAACTTAGTATTCTTTATTAAAAACGCTTCTCATAACGATTTCGTGTGAGAGGCGTTTTTTTTTATTCCTCTAAAGCAACTTCATTCTCATTTGCAACTTCTTCTACAGGTAATTCCGAAGTAGTTTGTTTTGAGGTCTCAGTATTTGGCTGTGGTTGTGATGCTAAATTTCTTTTTAAAGCTTTATCTAATTTTTTTTGAGTATCTTCTAAGGAAAGATTTAATATTATTTGAAATTCTGTCAATATTCTTTCATAGGCTTTTTCAAATAACTGTCTTTCACTATAAGATTGATCAACCATTAGATCATCACCTTTATTCAAATCTCTTACTACTTCAGCAAGCTCATAAATTTTTCCTGAGGAGATTTTTGCCTCATATTCTTGAGCCCTTCTACTCCACATAGATCTTTTAATTTTAGGTTTGCTTTTTAAAATTGAAATACATTTATTAATTTGATTAATTGTTGCTAATGGTCTCAAGTGTGATTGCTTGTTAACTGGAACCATACCGTTAGCTTTATCTTTTTCAAATTTGATTATATAAGTTTCAACATCTATCCCACCTATATTTATTTTTTTAAATTCATTTATTTGTCCAACACCATGTTTAGGATAAACAATATAATCTTTTATTTTATACTCTCGTTTCTCTGAATCTTGTTTTTTTACTTTTTTTATTTCTGGCTTTGTTTCGTTATTTTTAGAAATTCTTAAATTTTCAGTTTTTATTTCAGTATTTTTTTCTTTTTTTTTAGTATTTTTTTTAATTAGCGATTTTTTAATTAATGACTTTTTAATTTTAGGATTAATAACTTTTTTAGTAATTTTTTTTGAAGTTTTAGTAACTTTTTTTGGAATTACTTTTTTTTTTGTCTTTTTAGGTTTTTTCTTATTAAATGTTTTCTTTAAAATATTTTTCAAACTTATTTTGCTCATCTTTATATTTTTCATGATCCATTGGGGGATCTTTTTTTTCAGTTATATTAGGCCAGATTTCAGAATATTTTTTATTGATCTCTAACCACTGTTCACTTCCCTCTTCCGTGTCAGCTTTAATGGCATCAACAGGGCACTCAGGCTCACAAACGCCACAATCTATACACTCATCCGGTTTAATTACAAGCATATTTTTTCCTTCATAAAAGCAATCAACTGGACAAACTTCAACACAATCCATCAATTTACATTTTATGCATTTATCATTAACTATATAAGTCATTATGAAATTTCTTTTTTAATCTTCTCTTGGATACTTCCCATTATTTTATTATCGATGTACATTAATCCTGCAAGTCTACGCATCAAATTAGTTTCATAAATATCAGCGTCCTTATTTGAATATATTATTCTCCATAGAGTTTCTATAATTTCTATTTTCTTTTTATCATCCATCACTTTTACTTCTTTTGTAAAATCTAAAATTTGATTTGCATTTTCTTCAATTATTTTACTTTGCTCAATCATTTCTTGTATATTTTCTTTATTTGCACCCATTTTTAATAAAGCTTGTTTAATTATTATTTCCTCTTGTTTTGAAAAATTTTCATCAATTTTACCAGCATGTATCATTAAAGCCGCTATTTTAATTAATTGGTTATTGCTCTGTTTCTCTATTTTTTTTTTAAAAAACATGATTTAGTTTAAATTTAAATTTTTTAAGACACCAAAAGGATTTTCCTTTTCTATCTTTTTATCTGTTTTTTTAAATATTTTTTTAGGTTTATATTTAAAATAAGTTTCGTCATTTTTTTCTAATACAATATAATTCATACTTTTAAGAAGTTTTTTAAAATTTTCTTTATTACATCCTAATAAATTTAGCATTTCTGGCATCATTTTTACTTGTTTCTCTTTTTCGGAACTAGAATTAATGATTTGAACAAATAGTCTTTCTAAAATATCAATTCTTACAAAAAAATTTTCAAACTTTTCAAATCCACAAAGTAACATAAAATTTCTATCTTTAATTTTATTATTATCTAAAAAATTTAACCCAAATGTAGGTGGTTTTAGAGTGAAATTTGTTTGGTTATAATTTTTCCAAAGTAAGGTTCGTAACGAAACAGCATCAGGTTTTATTAACCTATGTAAAAAGACATGATATCTTCCAAATTTAACTCCAAGATCTCTTAAAATCTTTCTTTCGTTTTGTCCTAACTTTTTTAAATAATCAGATACTTGTTCTCTTTTAAGAACCCCATTATTCTCATAAAGTTGATAAGCTAGAGCTTTCATAGAGGAATTTTTTTCTTTTAGATTTTTTAAATCAATAAGACTTTTTAAAATTGTATTGATTTTGTTTTTTAGCCAATTTTCTAGAAATTCAAGTAATTTTTGACTTTGATTTTTTTCTAAAATATCATCGACTATTAATTCAATATTTGGATTTAAATAGTCTCTTCCTGATAATAATCTTGCGATAGGTGAGTCATTCCAATAAATTTTAAAATCATTTTCAAGATTAATTAAACTTGTTTCAATTATAATTTGAATTCTTTTTTCAAGTTCTGGATTAACTGTTTGCCTTGCTGCCTTTTTAAGAGATTTAATATCAGTTTCTAGGGCTCCTTTTTTTAAATCTAGCTCTAATTTAAGACCATTAATTTTACCAATGAATTGATCATCAATCATAACCTCATTATTATCTAAAATTTTTGTATCAAATTTCATATCCTGTTTTAAACCTCTTGCAAGAATACTAGCTCTTTTATCAATAAAGGTTTTTGTAAGCTCCTCATGTAGTCTATCTGAAAGTTTGTCCTCTAATGATTTTGTTTTTTCTATCCAATAATCTTGATTTTCTATCCAATTTTTTTTATTTGAAACATATGACCAAGTTCTAACATTTGCAATTCTATTTGATAAAGAATCTACATTTCCATCTAATTTATCCAATTTCATTAGTTGTAAGCGCATGTAATTATCACTTATTTTAGCTTTTTTACTGTTTAAATATTTAAAAACACTTGCAATTACATCGTAGTGATTTCCATAAGTTTTTTTTACAAAATCTGGAATTTGACAACATTCCCACAAAAGAATTAGCTTTTCTCTATTAAATTCAATATCTTTTAAATTTACATCTCTCAAAAAAAATTTGAGAGCTTTCTCATCTTCGCATTCATGTATTTTTCTTAACCATTTTTTTTTTGGTTTTTCATCTAAAGAATTTATTAAAGATGAAGGATTATTAAAATTTAAATCAGAGTTTCTCCAAAATAATGATTGAATTTCTTCAAATTTATGATTTTCTAATAAATTAACCTCTTCAGCACTAATCTCTTTACATTGACCTGTAATACCAAAATTACCATCATTAAGATATCTCCCAGCTCTTCCTGCAATCTGTCCAATCTCAGATAGATTAAGTTTTCGTAGTTTTTTACCATCAAATTTTTTTAAATTTGAAAAATAAACTTGATTAAGATCCATATTAATTCCCATGCCTATAGCGTCAGTAGCAACAAGAAAATCTACATCACCTGACTGATACAATTCAACTTGAGCATTCCTTGTCTTTGGACTAAGAGAGCCCATCACTATTGCAGCTCCTCCTTTTTGTCTCCGGATCAATTCTGCAATTGCATAAACTTCTTCTGCTGAAAAAGCTATAATTGCAGTTTTTCTTTGTATTCTTGAAATTTTTTTATGTCCAGCATATGAAAGTTTAGATAATCGGTTTCTGTTAATAAATTCTATATCATCATCTAACTTTGAAATAATATTTTTAATAGTATTTGAACCCATTAGCATAGTTAATTTATTTCCTCTTATATTAAGAAGTCTATCCGTAAAAATATGTCCACGCTCATGATCTGCACACATTTGTATTTCATCTACGCCCACAAACTCTAAGTGCTTATCTATAGGCATAGACTCAACAGTACATAAATAATATTTTGCATTTGTGGGTATAATTTTTTCTTCTCCAGTGATTAAAGCAACCTTATCCAAACCAATTTTTTTTATGACTTTGTCATAAACCTCTCGAGCTAATAATCGTAAGGGAAAACCGATCATTCCACTATCAAAAGACAACATAGTATCTATTGCTAAATGAGTTTTTCCTGTATTTGTTGGACCTAGAACAGCAGTAATTTTATATTTAGTCATTTCTACTTTTGGTATACTTTTTTTTTTACCTACCAGATCTTGTTAGACGTATAGAACAAAAATAGACTAAAACATGACCGAATCAGAGAATAAAAAGTTCTCATTTATCTTTTAGCTAAAATTTTCCAAACTCCAGAAGCTGAGGTAATAATTTTGTCATTACATTTTAATTCGCAGAACAAAAAAACCAAAGTTTTTGTTTTCTTAAGTATTTTAACATTTCCAATTATTTCATCATCAACTCTTGATGCCCCTATAAATTTTAAATCCAACGAAATTGTTACACATGGTGTATTCTCAGCAGATCTATGAGCAGCTGTACCAGCACCAGCATCAATTAAAGCAGATAGATACCCGCCGTGGGTTATACCAGCCATATTTAAATGATTTTTTGTAATTTTAGTTTTAAATTCATATTCATTTTCTGAAATATTTCTGAACAAAACACCTCCATTATGTTTCATAAATCCAGGATTTAAGCTAATTTGTTCAAAATCTTTAGACATTACTTATTATAATACAAAAGTTAAAATTAATAAAATTATAAAAATTAATATAAAAAAATAGATTACAGATTTTTGTAGTGAAGATTTTATAAACCAATCAAACATATTTACCTTTTCTTGGTGCGCCTGCTAGGAGTCGAACCCAGAACCTCCTGGTCCGTAGCCAAGCGCTCTATCCAGTTGAGCTACAGGCGCATTTTTAATTTTATTTAATTATAATATAACAATTTTTAGTGTATTTTAACTACAAGAGAAAACTAAATTTCATGAGTGATAATTCAAAAGATGTAGTTATAGTAGAGGCAGTAAGAACTCCTATAGGTACTTATAATGGGTCCCTTAAAGACATAAGAGCACATCATCTTGGATCGATAGTAATTAATGAGGTTTTAAAGAGAAGCAATGTAAATCCTGATGAAGTAGATGAAATAATTATGGGTCAGGTTTTAACTGCAGGAATGGGTCAGAATCCTGCTAGACAAGCTGCAATCAATGCAGGAATACCTGTTTCAAAACCTGCTTATATTGTAAATCAAGTTTGTGGTTCAGGATTAAGAGCTATAATTTCAGGATTTCAATCAATTAAATTGGGAGACTCAAAAATAGTTATTTCTGGCGGACAAGAAAACATGTCAATCGCCCCCCAAATAGCTCTTAAAGAAAATGAAAAAAAAAATTCAGAAAACAAATTTTTAGATGTAATGATGAATGACGGATTGCTTGATGCATTTAAAAATTATCATATGGGTGTAACAGCTGAAAATATTGCAAAGAAATTCAATATATCGAGAGAAGAACAGGACGAATTTGCATTAAATTCTCAAAAAAAAACTTTAGCAGCAATGAAAAATAATAACTTTGAACAAGAAATAATTGAGGTAAATCTTAACGGAAATACTTTAAAATTTGATGAACATCCAAGAAATAATTTAACCTTAAAGGATTTACAAAAATTAAAAACAGTTTTTCAAGAAAATGGAACAGTCACTGCAGGAAATTCGTCAGGCATCAATGATGGAGCAGCCGCTTTAATGTTATTAAGTTTAGAAGAGTCTGAAAAAAAATCACTTGAGGCGTTAGTTAGAATAGTATCTTGGGCGTCAGTTGGAGTAGATCCTTCACTTATGGGATTAGGACCTATTGGAGCAATTAAAGAAGCTGTTAAAAAAGCTAACTGGAAATTAGAGGATATAGATTTATTTGAGATAAATGAAGCTTTTGCAGCACAAACTATTGCAGTTATTAGAGAACTGAATATTGATATAAGCAAAGTGAATATTAATGGTGGAGCCATAGCTTTAGGTCATCCAATTGGAGCATCAGGAGCAAGAATATTAATTTCTCTAATATATCAAATGAAAAAACTTAATAAAAAAAAAGGATGTGCCTCACTTTGTATTGGAGGAGGTATGGGTATTGCAATATGCGTTGAAAGAAATTAGGAACTAATTTTTCCATATTTCTTCTCTAATAAAATTTTTTGAATCCATGTTTTAGCATCTATATAGGTGCTAACTTTTGGTTGAATAAGTACATTTAATAATTTTTTAATCATTTTATTAATTTGAACTTAAAGAATGTCAAAAAATTGAACAGAATGTGTTAAAATTTGCAATTTACTAAGCATTTATGGTGTATAAAACATAATTAATGACTGAAAAATTATTAGTTCCTGATATTGGAGAATTTGAAGGTGTTGAAGTAATAGAAATTCTAGTTCAAGAAGGTCAAGAAATAAAAAAAAATGATCCAATAGTTACTATTGAAAGTGATAAATCAAGTGTAGAAATTCCATCAACTATTGAAGGTAAAATAGAAACAGTTAATGTAAAAATTGGAGATAAAGTTTCAAAAGGTGATTTATTACTTACGACAACAGGGACAAAAATTTCTTCAAAAACAGCAGAAGACGTACCCAAAAATACTGAAAATTTAATAAAAGAAGCTGAAAATTCATTAAAAAAATCTCAAGAAGAAATAATTGAAAAGCCTGTAGCTCAAAGTCAAAAAACCACAAATAAAATTTTAATAAAAGAAGAAAATAAAACTGATAATATTCAAGTTGTTAACAAAGGTGATATTGATCCAACTGAAACAAATGAGTGGTTGGAATCTTTGTCTGCAGTAATTCAAAAAGATGGGAATCAAAGGGCTCATTATCTAATAAAGGAGTTAATAAATAAAGCCTATAGAGAAGGCGCAAATATTCCTTATACGCAAAATACTCCTTATATAAATACTATACCAGTCAGTGAGGAACAAAAATCTAATGGAGATCAAAATATAGAAAGAAGAATTAGATCTTTGATTAGATGGAATGCTGCAGCTATGGTAGTAAGAGCTAATAAAAAGTTTCCTGAACTTGGTGGTCACATAGGTACATTTGCTTCAGCAGCAACTCTTTATGATGTGGGTATGAATCATTTTTGGAGAGCGAAGAATAATAAATTTGGAGGAGACTTAGTTTATTTTCAAGGTCATAGTGCTCCAGGTATGTATGCAAGAGCTTTTTTAGAGGGAAGACTTAGTGAAAAACAATTGGATAGTTTTAGGCAAGAAGTGAATCCTGGAGGTTTATCTTCTTATCCTCATCCTTGGTTAATGCCAAAATTTTGGCAATTTCCCACTGTTTCAATGGGTTTAGGTCCAATGTTAGCAATCTACCAAGCTAGATATATGAAGTATCTGATCAACAGGGGCCTTATTAAAGATGAAGGAAGAAAAGTTTGGGCTTTTTTAGGAGATGGTGAGATGGATGAACCGGAGTCTTTAGGCGCTATTGGTTTAGCATCAAGAGAAAAATTAGATAATTTAATTTTTGTAGTCAATTGTAATTTACAAAGATTGGATGGTCCAGTTAGAGGTAATGGAAAAATAATTCAAGAATTAGAAGGAATTTTTAGAGGTGCTGGTTGGAATGTGATTAAAGTTATTTGGGGGTCTTATTGGGACTCATTATTAGCAAATGATAAGTCAGGCCATCTTGTTAAGATAATGAATGAAACAGTCGATGGAGAATACCAAGCGATAAAAGCAAGAGATGGTGCTTTTGTTAGAGAAAAATTTTTTGGAAAATATCCAGAGACAGAAAAATTAGTTTCAAGTTTATCTGACAAAGATATTTGGAGACTAAATAGAGGTGGTCATGATCCCCATAAAGTTTTTGCTGCATATGATAAAGCTTCAAAAAACATTGGAAGCCCAACAGTTGTAATCGCCAAAACAATAAAAGGTTATGGGATGGGTAAAAGTGGAGAAAGCGTTAACACTACGCATCAAACAAAAAAATTAGATATTGATGATTTAATGTACTATAGAGATAGGTTTGATGTTCCATTGACAGATGATCAAGTAAAAAATATTGAATATTATAAACCTGATAATAGTTCAGCTGAGATTAAATATCTAAAAGAAAGAAGACTTCAACTTGGTGGATTTATTCCTGAGAGGACAACTTATGCTAAATCTATAAAAGCACCACCTAAAAATATTTTTGATAATATGAAAGAATCTACCGGTAAAAAGGAGATGTCTACTACAATGGCATTAGTAAGAATGCTTACAAGTTTACTTAGGGATAAAAATGTTGCACCAAGACTGGTTCCAATTATTCCCGATGAAGCTCGAACATTTGGTATGGAGGGTTTTTTTCAAAAGGTTGGAATATATGCTCATGAAGGCCAAAAGTATGAACCAGAAGATGCTGCTCAACTAAGTTCTTACAAAGAAGAAAAAAGTGGTCAAGTATTAGAAGAGGGAATTACTGAAGCAGGAGCCATGTCTTCTTGGATAGCTGCAGGAACTTCCTACACAAATCATGATATAGAAATGATACCCATATATTTATTTTATTCTATGTTTGGTTTCCAAAGAATTGGAGATTTTGCTTGGGCAGGAGCTGACAGCCAATCGAGAGGTTTTTTAATTGGTGCTACAGCTGGAAGAACAACATTAGCTGGAGAGGGACTGCAACATCAAGATGGTCACAGTCATTTGATGGCATCAACAATACCAAACTGTATTTCTTATGATCCAACATTCCATTACGAATTAGCAGTAATTTTTAGGGAAGGTTTAAAAAGGATGCATGAAAAAAATGAAAATATTTTTTATTATATTACTACAATGAATGAAAATTATTCCCACCCAGAAATGCCAAAAGATAAAAATTGTGAGGAGGGAATTCTCAAAGGTATGTACAAAATCAAAGAGTTTAATAAACATAAAAGAAGTAAAATTCAGTTTTTAGGCTCTGGTACAATTTTAAGAGAAATGATTGCAGGTGCTGAAATGTTACAAAAAGAATATAATATAGATAGTGAAGTTTGGAGTGTTACAAGTTTTAATGAATTAAGAAAAGATGGACTAGAGGTAGAAAGATATAATCTTTTAAATCCTGATAAAGATCAAAAAAAATCGTACGTTGAAAAATGTTTAGAAAAAACAGAGGGACCAATATTAGCAGCTTCAGATTATATGAAAATGAATTCTGATCAGATAAGACCATATATAGATAAAAGCTTTTATTCTTTAGGAACAGACGGGTTTGGAAGAAGTGATACTAGAAAAAATTTAAGAAAATTTTTTGAAGTAGATAAAGAACACATAGTTGCTTATGGATTAAGTATATTGGCAAAAGAACAACTTTTACCATCTAAATATGCTTCAGAGGCTTTAAAAAAATATAAAATCGACCCTAACAAACCAATGCCATCTAGATTATAAATGTCAAAAAATGATTTATTAAAAATTGTTCCAGCATCACCAAAAGCAAGAAAATTTGCAAGAGAACTTGGTGTAGATATTAATAAAGTACAGGGTACTGAAAGAGATGGTCGTGTAATAGAAAAAGATATTAAATTATTTGTTTCTAATAAATCAGGTCAAAATGAGAAGGTTCATATTAATAAAAATGAAGAAAATAAATTAGAATATGCTCATTCAGAATTTGGTGAAATTGAAATAAAAGACATTCCTAGAGTAAAAAAAATTTCATCAAAATATTTAGTTAATTCCTGGACACAAATACCTCATGTTACAAACCATGATGAAGCCGACATCACCGAAATGGAAGAATTTAGAAATTCCCTTACAGATATATATACAGGGGAAAAAAAGAAAATAACGCCTTTAGCATTTATTGTTAAAGCTTTATCCGCATCATTAAAAAAGTATCCTAGTTTTAATTCTTCAATAGATGAAATTGATAATGGAAAAATGACATTTAAAAAATATTACCATATTGGTATAGCAGTAGATACACCACATGGATTAATGGTTCCTAAATTGAGAAATGCTGAAAATAAAAATATTTCCTTAATTGCTGATGAATTAAAAAAGATAAGTGAGGAATGTAGAAATCTTAAAATTGATAAAAAGGAACTTTTTGGGGGATCAATGACCATAACGAGTCTTGGTGGAATAGGAGGTTCATTTTTTACCCCGATTATTAATTATCCTGAAGTCGCAATTTTAGGAATTGGGAAATCACAAAAAAAACAAATTTATTTAAATGGCAGATTTCAAACTCGTACAATGTTACCTTTATCTCTATCATACGATCATAGAATAATTGACGGTGCTGAAGCAGCTAGATTTAATAATGAATTAAAGGAAAATTTAGGAAAAAATTTTGCATATAAATTAGCTGTTTAAATAAACTTATGTCAAAAACAGTATCTTTACTTAGTGCCTTATTGTGTACATTTATTTGGGGGACAACTTTTATTGCTCAAGACACTGGTATGGATGATATTGGTCCATTTACTTTTAATGCTGTAAGATTTTTTGTTGGTTTCTTAGCGATACTTCCTCTTGTATTTTTATTTGAAATAAAAAAGTTTAAATCTGAATTTAAATTAGATATCAAAACATTTGTTATTCTCTCTGCATTAATTGGAATATCACTTTTTTTAGGCTCTGCTTTACAGCAAGTTGCTTTACTTCATACAGATGTAGCAAATGCAGCTTTCTTCACAATTTTTTATGTTCCCATGGTACCAATTATAGTTTTCTTATTTAAAAAAAAATCAATTCATTGGAGTGTATGGCCATCAGTAGTTTTATGTTTAATTGGAGGATATTTACTTACAAATTTTTATGACGCAACTGTAAGATTAGGAGATAGTCTGGTATTACTAGGGGCTTTTTTTTGGAGTACTCATATTATTTTTACTGGCATGATTGTTATCAAGTATAATCTTCCTCTTACAATAGGAGCTCTGCAAACATTAATTGTGGCAGTACTTTCTTTTATAATTGGTTTAATTCATGAAGAATTTATTTTAAACAATATTTTAAAAGAAATCGACTCTATTCTATATGCTGGAATTTTATCTGGAGGATTTGCATTTGTTCTACAGATTTATGCTCAAAGAAGAATTGCACCAGCTCCTGCTGCAATCATTTTTTCTTTAGAAGGAGTATTTGCTACTATTGCAGCTTGGTTTTTGCTTAATCAAATATTGGATATTAATAATATTCTAGGATGTTTTTTTATTTTGTGTGGAGTTTTATTATCGCAACTTTTACCTTTAATGAAAAAAACTGCCTAAGAATATATTATCAAAAATAATATTGATGCAATAAAAATTCTATAAATAATAAAAATATTCAACGAGAACCTATTTATATAACTTAGAAAAAATTTGACTGTAACATATGAAAATAAAAATGAAAAAATTATTGAAAGTATTATAAGATAATTTATTTCAAGAGGTTGATTAGCTGCATTTTTGAGGCCAAGAAAACTTGCACCCGCTAAAGCTGGGATTGATAATAAAAATGAAATCTTACTTGAGTCGACTCTATTAAACTTTAAAAATCGTGCTGCAGTTAATGTAATACCCGCTCTACTTACGCCAGGGATTAATGCCAGGATTTGAAATAGACTAATAAATATTATAGATTTAATATTTAAATTTGTAGATATATTTTTATCAATCTTTTGCTGATCAGCAAAAAATAAAACTATTCCAAAAAACAATGTTGTCCATGCTATAACTTTTAAATTTCTGAGTAGATAAATAAGTTCAGTTGAGTGCAGTAAGTATCCAAATATGATTAAAGGTATAGATCCAAGTAAAATGAGTTGTAAAAGTTTTTTATTATTTTTTAAATTTAGTAGGTCTTTTCTGAAATAAAATATAATCGCAAATAAAGAACCTAAATGTAAACTGATATCTATTAATAAAGATCCAGTTTTTAAATCATAGAAATTAGAAACTAAAATTAAGTGTGCAGAGGAACTAATTGGTAAAAATTCAGATATTCCTTGAACCGCGGATAGAATAAGGATTTCTATAAATTCTTGAAACATATAAGTGTCGTAACTTAAAAAATATTGATTTTAAACAATTCGATTTACTCATAATAGGTATGCAAAAATTAAAATTCTTATATATATGGCTATTAATTCATTTATTTAGGTCATATATACTGACCTAAATAATTCTTTTACTAACAAAAACAATGTATATTTTGCCTTAAATTTATAAAAAAAAATGACTGATAAAATGCTAAAGTTTGTGAAAATAGGTCAACAAACTCCACCTAAAAGAGAGGTTGGCACTAGAAAAGAAGATTTCAATGAAATTTATGACGAATTTATTAATCAAAAGGCCCAAGAGCAATCAAGCAGATGTTCACAATGCGGAGTACCATTCTGTCAAGTCCACTGTCCACTTAGTAATAATATACCAGATTGGTTAAAGTTAACTGCGGAGGGAAGATTAAAAGAGGCCTATGAGTTATCACAAAGCACAAACAATATGCCTGAAGTATGCGGAAGAATATGCCCACAAGACAGATTATGTGAGGGTAATTGTGTTATAGAACAATCAGGCCATGGAACTGTAACTATTGGTTCGATGGAAAAATATATAACTGATAATGCCTGGGAACAGGGATGGGTCAAACCTATTGAAGTAAAGTATGAAAGAGATCAAAGCGTAGGTATAATTGGGGCAGGACCTGCAGGACTTGCTGCTGCAGAACAATTGAGAAAAGATGGATATAAAATTACAGTTTATGATCGATATGATCGTGCAGGGGGATTACTAATTTATGGAATTCCTAATTTTAAATTAGAGAAACATGTTGTTGAAAGAAGAACAAAACTATTAAAAGATGGAGGTATTGAATTTGTACAAAATTTTGAAATAGGAAAAGACGCCAACTTAGATCAACTTAGAAAAAAACATGATGCAATTTTAATTGCAACTGGAGTTTATAAACCTAGAGAAGTTGAGTTGCCAGGAAATGACTTAGATCATATTTTCCCTGCAATGGAATTTTTGACAGCTTCAAATAAAAAGGGTTTAGGTGATGAAGTTGAGCTTTTTGATAAAGGGATATTGAATGCAGAAGGTAAAGATGTTGTAGTCATAGGTGGCGGAGATACTGCTATGGATTGTGTAAGAACTTCAATAAGACAGAAAGCTAAATCTGTTAAGTGCCTTTATAGAAGAGATAAAGAAAATATGCCAGGATCTGCTAGAGAAGTTGCTAACGCAGAAGAAGAAGGAGTTGAATTTGTTTGGTTATCAAGTCCTAAAGAATTTCAAGGAAAAAATAAAATTGAAAAACTATTAGTTGATCAAATCAAATTGGGTGAGCCAGACGATTCTGGAAGAAGAAGACCAGAAATTAAAGAGGGTTCAGAGTTTGAAATTAAAGCAGATATGGTTATCAAAGCTTTAGGCTTTGACCCAGAAAATTTACCACTACTCTTTGATGCACAAGAATTGCAGGTTACTAAGTGGGGAACAATTAAGACAGATTTTGATACTATGGAAACAAATTTAAATGGTGTTTTCGCTGCAGGAGACATAGTTCGAGGAGCATCATTAGTTGTTTGGGCCATCAAAGATGGAAGAGATGCGGCCTCATCAATGAAAAAATATCTTGAAGATATTGCAATAAAAAAAACACAAGTAGCTTAATGAAAAATTATAAAAATAATCTGAAACTACTCTCTAAAAATCATGTTTATTCTCATGAGATGGAACATGATGCTTGCGGAGTAGGTCTAATTGCTTCTACAGAGGGAAAAAAATCAAGAGCAGTTGTTGAGCATGGAATCGAGGCTCTTAAAGCTGTTTGGCATCGTGGTGCAGTAGATGCAGATGGAAAAACAGGTGATGGAGCTGGGATACATTTAGAGATACCAAAAGACTTTTTTATAGAAAAAATTCAAGTTACTGGACATCACCATGATAATTCTGAAATTTGTGTTGGAATGATTTTTTTACCTAAAAATGATTATTCATCTCAAGAAAGCTCTAAAACTATAGTTGAAAGTGAATTAACCAAAAATGATTTTAATATTTATGGATGGAGACAAGTTCCTGTAAACCCAAAAGTTTTAGGTGAAAAAGCTTTACAAACAATGCCGGAGATTATCCAAGTTTTATTTAAGTCAAATAATCCAAATTTACTTAATAAAGAACTTGAAAGAAAAATTTATGAAACTAGAAAAAAAATAGAAAACTCAGCTTATAGACTATCTTTAAATAATTTTTATGTATGTTCTATGAGTTCTAAATCAATAATTTATAAAGGAATGTTTTTAGCTGAAGCAATTTCAGATTTCTATTTAGATTTGAAAGATGAAAGATTTATTTCAAGATATGCTATTTTTCATCAAAGGTTTTCTACAAATACTGCTCCTAGCTGGAGTTTAGCTCAACCATTTAGGGCAATAGCTCATAATGGAGAGATAAACACTTATAAAGGAAATAAAAACTGGATGAAAGTCCATGAAGAAGAGATGAGTAGTCCTTTATTTGAGAATGTAGAAAATTTAAAACCTGTAATTTCTCAAGGAGTTTCAGATTCAGCTGCACTAGATAACGTTTTTGAATTATTAAATAAGTCAGGTCAACCAGCTCCTCTAGCTAAATTAATGCTAGTTCCAGATGCATGGTCAAAAAAAAATAAAACACTCTCAAGAAATCATCAGCAGTTATTTAATTTCTTAAACAGTACTATGGAGCCCTGGGATGGACCTGCAGCGATCGCAGCCACTGATAATGAATGGGTTATAGCTGCAAATGATCGAAATGGTCTGAGACCTCTTAGGTATGCAATTACCAAAGATAAATTACTTTTTGCTGGCTCAGAAACTGGGATGATAAAACTGAATGAAAAAAAGATATTATCTAAAGGAAGATTAGGACCGGGCGAAATTATTGGAGTAAGAATTGAAAAAGGAAAAGTTTTTTCAAACAATCAAATTAAAGATTTTTTGGCAAAAGAATTTAAACATTTTAACTCACAAATTATTGATTTAGATGAAAAAATCTTTATTGCAAAAGAGAAGCATAATTTTGCAGGGGAAGACTTAAGAAGAAGACAGCATACCTTTGGAATAAGTTTAGAAGATTTAGAATTAATCTTACATCCAATGGCAGAAGATGCAAAAGAGGCAACAGGTTCAATGGGAGACGACACACCACTAGCAGTATTATCAGACAAATATAGGCCTCTTTATCATTTTTTTAGACAAAATTTTAGTCAAGTAACTAACCCTCCAATTGACTCCTTAAGAGAAAATAAAGTTATGAGTTTGAAAACTAGATTTGGAAACTTAGGAAATATTCTAGATTTTGATACGCTTACTAAAGAGAATATTTATGTTTTAAACAGCCCAATTTTGTCAAATTCTCAATTTAATAAATTTATAAACTATTTTGGAAAAAACTCCTTATCAATTGATTGTACATTTTCTGATGATGAAAATTTAACACTTGCTATTAAAAGAATTCAAAAAGAAGCTGAAATTGCTGTTAGACAAGGTGTATCACAAATAATCTTAAGTGATAAAGATCTATCATCAAAAAAAATACCAATGCCAATGCTTCTGTGTGTAGGAGCAATTAATACTTTTCTTATTGATAAAAAGTTAAGAGGATATGTGTCAATAAATGTTCAATCAGGTGAGGCACTAGATACGCACTCATTTGCAACCTTGATTGGTGTAGGAGCAACAACGGTCAATCCTTATTTAGCTTTTGATAGCTTATATCAAAGACATGAAAAAAAGTTATTTGGGCAATACAGTTTTGATGATTGTGTACATAGATATATAAAATCAATAAATGCAGGTCTTTTAAAAATAATGTCTAAAATGGGTATATCTGTTCTTAGTTCCTATAGAGGAGGATGTAATTTTGAGACAGTTGGATTGAGTAGGACTATTGTTAATGATTATTTTCCTGGTGTAGTTTCTAAAATCTCTGGGATTGGTCTGATAGGAATTGAAAAAAAGATACGCCAGATTCATAAAGAAGCATTTGAAAGTACAGATACAGTTTTACCTATTGGAGGTATTTATAGATATAGAAAGAATGGTGAAACTCATCAATATCAAGGCAAATTAATACATTTATTACAAAGTGCTGTAGGTTCAAATTCTTATTCAGCGTACAAAAAATATGCTGAAGGAATATATAATTTACCCCCAATCAATTTGAGGGATTTGATTGATTTCAGAAAAAAGAAAATAGGGCCTTCGATAGAATTATCTGAAGTTGAACCTATAGAAAAAATTCTTAAAAGATTTGGAAGTGGAAGCATGTCTCATGGAGCCTTATCTAAAGAAGCACATGAAACCTTAGCTATCGGTATGAATAGAATTAAAGGGGCTTCTTGTAGTGGAGAAGGTGGTGAGGATGCAGAGAGATTTAAGGTTATGGATGGAGGAGATAGTGCGAATTCAAGAGTTAAACAAATCGCATCTGCAAGATTTGGTGTAACTGTAAACTACTTAAATAATTGTAATGAAATAGAAATAAAAATGGCTCAAGGTGCAAAGCCAGGAGAAGGAGGACAACTACCAGGTTTTAAAGTAACTGAAGAAATAGCCAAATTAAGACATTCTACACCAGGGGTTACTTTAATTTCACCTCCACCACATCATGATATTTATTCAATAGAGGATCTTGCACAACTTATTTATGATCTTAAACAAATAAATCCTAAAGCAAGAGTTGGTGTTAAGTTAGTTGCCTCTTCAGGCATCGGGACTATTGCAGCTGGAGTAGCTAAAGCTAAAGCAGATATTATTTTAATTTCAGGGCATAACGGTGGAACGGGTGCAACACCCCAAACTAGTGTTAAGTATGTAGGTATACCATGGGAGATGGGTCTAACAGAGGCCAATCAAGTTCTTACATTAAACAACTTAAGGCACAAAATAACTTTGAGAACTGATGGTGGAATTAAAACAGGTAGAGATGTTGTTATAGCAGCTATGATGGGAGCTGAAGAATATGGAGTTGCAACAACAGCTTTAGTTGCAATGGGATGTATTATGGTAAGACAGTGTCACTCAAATACTTGCCCAGTTGGTGTGTGTACACAAGATGAAAAATTAAGAGAAAGATTTACTGGCACACCAGACAAAGTAGTAAATTTATTTACATTTATCGCTTCTGAAGTCAGAGAGATTTTAGCCGAACTAGGCTTTAAATCATTAAATGAAATTATTGGAAGAACGGATTTATTAATGCAAGTAAATAAAGGTTCACCTAATTTAGATGACCTAGATTTAAACCCATTATTTGTTCAAGCTGATCCTGGTAGTAATAAAAGATATTGTGAAATACCTGAAATTAATAAAGTGCCAGATACATTAGACCAAGAGATTTGGCCTGAAATCGAAAAATCACTTAATAATTCTGACAAGATTGAAAAAGAATTTACTATTAAGAATACCAATAGAGCTGTAGGTACCAGAATTTCCCACCTTCTTTATAAGAAATATGGTTATGAAAAATTAAATGAAAATTTTCTAACATTAAATTTCAAAGGTTCCGCAGGACAATCGTTTGGAGCTTTTTCGTCTAAAGGATTAAAACTTAACCTTAAAGGGGACGCAAATGATTATGTTGGTAAAGGACTATCAGGGGCCACTATTTCTATAAAACTTTCTGATGAAAGTAATTTAGTTTCAAATGAAAACACAATTATTGGAAATACAGTTCTTTATGGGGCAACATCAGGCAAACTTTTTGCTGCTGGTCAAGCAGGAGATAGATTTGCGGTCAGAAATTCTGGTGCAATAACTGTCATTGAGGGATGTGATTCTAATGGCTGTGAATATATGACTGGAGGTGCCGTAATAATTCTTGGACAAGTTGGTGACAATTTTGCAGCAGGTATGACAGGGGGTATGGCTTTTATTTATGACAAACAAAAAGATTTTGAAAAAAAAGTTAATACTGAGTCAGTTGTTTGGCAAAACGTTGAAACTTCATATTGGAAAAATTTTTTAAAAGATTTGGTTCTTGAGCATTCAAATGAAACTGGGTCTTTATTATCAAAAAGTTTAATTTCGAATTTTGAGGATGAAATAAAAAATTTTGTTCAAGTTTGTCCAAAAGAAATGTTAGATAAACTCAAAAATCCAATCACTTTGAATACTAAAGTAAAAGAAGTTAGTTAATAATTAATTTTAATTCTTTTTTTAACATCACTAAGTGTTTAGGTGAAGATAGACTGTGATCACCATTTTTAATAATTACTAACTTCTTTCTGCTATTTTTAAAAATTTTTAATACTTTTTTTGAGTAAGAAACTGGAACAACTTCGTCCTTTTGACCATGGACCATGGTAATATTTATTTTATAATTTATTTTTTTATTTACAACCTTATTTTTTCTTCCATCTTTTATCAATTGAAGGGTAATTGGATAAATATAGTCTCCATGTTTTAAATTATAAATCCTATTTTTTATTGTCTCAGCTTTCATTTTTTTTGAAAATTTTTTCCACATTAAATTTTCCAGAAATTCTGGTGCTGAACCAATACCCAAGAAACCTTTAATCTGTTTTTTAAAAATTTTGAATTGGTTTAATGCAATCCATGCACCCATACTAGAACCAATAAAGATTATTTTATTTGTTTTAACTATTTTTTTAATTAAAATGCTCGTTTCTTTAGTCCATTTAGAAATATTACCTTTTGTAAATTTACCAGATGATTTTCCATGGCCAGAATATTCTAATGCCAAAAAGCCTAATTTATTCTTTTTAGCAAATTTTAAAAATGATCTTGGTTTTTTGCCATTTAAATCAGACATAAATCCATGTAAAAAAACAATATAGTCACAGTTTTTTTGATACAGTTTTAAATATCTTATCTTCTTAGCTTTACTTAATTTATAATAGTTAAATTTCGTCATTAAAGTTTATTAGTTTTATCTATTATTATATAATCTTATCTTATGTCGTCTAATATAAATGTTTTACAGGTAATACCAAAATTAGGATATGGGGGAGCAGAAACAGGCTGTTATGATATTGCGCATTATCTACCAGAAAATAATTGTAAATCTTTTATTGTTACTAGCGGTGGTGAGTTAACTAAATTTATAGATAAAAAAAAAGTAAAATTAATTAGGCTACCAGTTCAAAGTAAAAATCCTATTCTAATATTTTTTAATTCAATAATTCTAATTGGAATAATTTTATTTTTTAATATTACAATAGTTCATGCTAGAAGTCGTGCACCAGCATGGTCATGTCTTTTAGCAACAAAATTGACTAGAAGAAAATTTGTAACCACATTTCATGGTACTTATAATTTTAGTGGTAAATTAAAAAAACTTTACAACTCTGTCATGGTTAGATCTGATTTGATAATTGCTGGGTCGAATTTTATTTTTTCACATATTAAAGAAAATTATTCTGAACTTTTAACACTTAAAAAAAAATTTCTTGTAATATTTAGAGGTATAAATGTAGATTATTTTGATCCATCTTCGAAATTAGAAGAGGATGAAAAAAAACTTCTTACAAAATGGGAGATTAATAAAGAAAAAAAAATTATTTTAGTACCTGGTAGACTTACTTCTTGGAAAGGGCAGGAAATGCTCATTGAAGCAATTAATTTAACAAAAGTCGAATTAGGCTATGAAGCTTTTCATCTTGTTATATTAGGAAGTCATCAAGGAAGAGATTTATATAAAAAAAAATTGATCCGTATTACTGAACAATATCGTTTAACCAATCAAATAAAATTTATAGATCAATGTAAAGATATGGCTTTAGCCTATAAAGTCTCAGATATTGTCATATCACCATCAATAGAGCCAGAGGCTTTTGGGAGGGTTGCAGTGGAGGCTCAATCTATGGAAAAATTAATTATTGCGAGTAATATAGGAGGTTCAAACGAAACAATAATAAATGAAAAAACTGGTTTTTTATTTGAAGCCGGAGATATTAATTCCTTAAGTAAAAAAATTATTCAAGCAATTACAATGGATGAGTCATCACTAAAATTAATGGGAAAAGAGGGAAGAAAAAACATTATTAAGAAATTTAATGTTGAAAAAATGTGTTTTTCTACTTATTCAGAGTATAAAAGATTAGTAAATTAAATGCCAACTATTACACTACCAGATGGAAACAGCCTAGATTTTCCAAATAAAGTTACTGGAATAGAAGTAGCTGAAAAAATTAGCAAATCGTTAGCAAAACAAGCATTAATAATGAGTGTGGATGAAGAGTTAAAAGATTTATATTTTTCAATAAATAATGATTGCTCAGTTAAAATTTTTACAGCAAAAGATCCTGAAGGATTAGAAGTTATAAGACATGACACTGCACATATTATGGCTATGGCTGTTCAAGAATTATACCCAGGCACTCAAGTTACAATTGGACCAGTAATAGAAAATGGTTTTTTTTATGATTTTGCTAGAAAAGAACCTTTTACAGAAGATGATCTTAAGAAAATAGAAAAAAGAATGTCAGAGATAATTGATAAAGATGTAAAAACAAGAAGAGAAGTTTGGGAAAGAGATAAAGCAATTAAACATTTTAAAAAAATTGGTGAAAAATATAAAGCTGAAATAATTGAAAGTATTCCAAAAAATGAGGAACTTTCTATTTATCATCATGGCGATACTTGGCATGATTTGTGTAGAGGTCCACATCTAACCTCTTCCAGTAAAATTGGTAAAGCCTTCAAATTAACAAAAGTTTCGGGAGCTTACTGGCGTGGTGACTCTAATAATGAGATGCTTCAAAGAATTTATGGTACTAGCTGGGCATCCCAAAAAGATTTAGACGAATATTTAAAAAGGATAGAAGAAGCAGAAAAAAGAGATCATAGAAAACTTGGTAAGGAAATGGATTTATTTCATTTTAGAGAAGAAAGCCCCGGCTCTGTCTTTTGGCATGAAAAGGGCTGGTCTTTATTTCAGAAATTAATAAATTATATGCGAGCTAGACAGGATGCTGCTGGATATAAGGAAGTAAACACCCCCGAGGTATTAGATAGATTGTTGTGGGAAAAATCTGGTCATTGGGAAAAATATGGAGAGAACATGTATACTTCAGAAACTCCAGATGAAAAAGTTTTTGCAATTAAGCCAATGAATTGTCCAGGCCATATCCAAGTTTTTAATCAAGGTTTAAAAAGCTACAGAGATTTACCTTTACGGATAACAGAGTTTGGAAAAGTTCATCGATATGAGCCATCAGGAGCACTTCATGGGCTTTTAAGAGTAAGAGCCTTTACTCAAGATGATGCTCATATTTTTTGCACCGAGGATCAAATCACTAGTGAATGTTTAATTGTTACAAATTTAATCTTAGATATTTATAAAGATTTAGGTTTTGAAAATGTAGTTCTTAAATATGCAGATCGACCAGAAGTCAGAGTTGGTGATGATAAAGTTTGGGATAAAGCTGAAGCTTCATTATTAAAAGCAGTTAAAGCATCAAAGTTAGAATATAGCATTAATAAAGGTGAAGGTGCTTTTTACGGTCCAAAAATTGAGTTTGTTTTAAGAGATGCAATTGGTAGAGATTGGCAATGCGGAACTTTACAAGTCGATTTTAATTTACCTGGAAGATTGGACGCTTCATACATTGATAAAGATGGAACAAAAAAAGTTCCTGTGATGTTACATCGAGCTTTATTTGGGTCTCTTGAAAGATTTATTGGAATTTTAATTGAAAATTATGCTGGAAAATTTCCATTTTGGATTTCACCATTACAAACAGTTGTAATACCAATCTCAGAAGACTTTGAAAATTATGCAGTTAAAGTATCTGAAAAAATTAAATTGGCTGGTATGAGCTCATTAGTAGATTTAAAAAATCATAACTTGAATTATAAAATTAGAGAACATTCTCTTGCAAAAGTCCCTGTTTTATTAATTTGTGGTAAAAAAGAAGTTGACAGTAATTCTGTAACCATTAGAAGATTGGATTCTAATAAACAAGAAAATATGGAACTAAATACATTTCTAAAAAGATATTCTGCTTTAAATAAAGTATCTTCTAATTAAGTGGCAGATTTCAAACAAAATTATTTTCAAAGAAGAACGAAGGATCGTGGTCCAAGATCTAATAATAGGATCTCTTCACCAGAGGTTCAAGTTATTACAAGTGATGGTGAAAATTTAGGAACTATTAATACAAATGAGGCAATTTCTATGGCTAAAAATCAAGGCTTAGATTTAATAGAGATAGCTGCAAATGCGAACCCTCCTGTTTGTAAAATTATGGATATGGGTAAATTTAAATATGATGCACAAAAAAAAGCAAATTTAGCAAAAAAGAAACAAAAAATTGTTGCTCTTAAAGAAATCAAGATGAGACCTGTAACAGAAACTCATGATTATGAATTTAAAGTGAAAAATGCCAAAAAATTTATAGCTAAAGGAGATAAGGTAAAATTTACAATAAGATTTAAAGGTCGAGAACTTCAACATTCTCATTTGGGTAATGAGCTTATGACTAAAATTAAAGAAGACATGAAAGATATTGGTAAAGTAGAATTACACCCAAAGTTTGATGGAAAACAAATGATAATGGTAATTCAGCCCTTATAAGCCTTAATATAGGTTGTAAATATTCTTTAATCTTTGTATAACCTCGCTCAATTATGCCAAAACTAAAAACAAAAAGCTCAGCAAAAAAACGTTTCAAAATATCAGCTAGAGGAAAAGTCATGATGGCTCAAGCTGGTAAGAGGCATGGTATGATTAAAAGAACAAATTCTCAAATTAGAAAATTAAGAGGCACTACGGCGATGTCAAAGCAAGATGGAAAAATTGTTAAATCGTATATGCCATATAGTTTAAGAGGTTAAAATGGCAAGAGTTAAAAGAGGTGTTACAAGTAAAGCTAAACATAAAAAAGTCCTAAAAGCTGTAAAGGGTCAATGGGGAAGAAGAAAAAATACAATCCGAGTTGCAAAGCAAGCTATGGAAAAAGCTATGCAATATGCTTACAGAGACCGTAGAAATAAAAAAAGGGATTTTAAATCTCTTTGGATACAAAGAATTAACGCAGGTGTGAGAGCTGAAGGTATGACTTATTCTAGGTTTATTAATGGATTAAATAAGTGTGGAATTAAAATTGATAGAAAAATTCTAGCTGAGATAGCGTATGATAGTCCAGAAGCCTTTAAAACTATAGTTCAAAAAGCACAATCTGCTTTAAATTAATCTTCACTATTGTTTTATTTTCCTGAAGAAATAATCTGTAAAGATGTCTGATCTAAAAAAAATAAGAGATGAATTTATCTTAAAACTAAAGAGCAAATTAGATCTCTCGGAAATAAATCAAATAAAATCGGATCTATTTGGTAAAAATGGATTGGTTTCTTCTCAATTTAAAAAAATTGGAACAATAGTTGAGTCTGAAAGAAAAAAATTTGCATCTGATTTAAATGTTATTAAGGATGAGCTACAAAATCTAATTAATTTGAAAATAGATGAAGTTGAAAATGCAGAAATAAATAAGAAATTAGATAAAGAAAAAATTGATATAACTTTACCAGAAAGACCTTTTGTTAGAGGAAAAATTCACCCAGTTTCACAAACAATTGATGAAATATCGTCTATATTTTCTGAAATAGGTTTTAGTGTAGAAGAAGGTCCTGATGTCGAAAATGAATATAATAATTTTACTGCACTAAATACTCCTGACAACCATCCAGCAAGAGATATGCATGATACTTTTTATTTAGATGAAAAAAAACAAAAACTATTACGTACTCATACCTCTCCAGTTCAAATTAGAACTATGTTAAAAGACAAACCACCATTTAAGATTATTGCTCCAGGCAGAACTTATAGATCGGACAGTGATCAAACACATGCTCCTATGTTTCATCAAGTTGAAGGTCTTCATATAGATAAAAATATAAATATGGGTCATTTAAAAGGATGTTTAAATTATTTAATCAAAGAGTTTTTTGAAGTAGATAAAATTAAAATGAGATTTAGACCTAGCCATTTTCCTTTTACTGAGCCATCAGCTGAAGTTGATATCGGTTATGAAATGAAAGATGGAAAAATAATAATTGGAGAAGGAGATCAATGGCTTGAAATTTTAGGATGTGGAATGGTTCATCCAAATGTTTTGAAAAATGTAAAAGTTGATCCAATAAAGTTTCAAGGGTACGCATTTGGTATTGGAATTGACAGATTGGCAATGTTAAAATATGGGATCAATGACTTAAGAGCATTTTTTGATTGTGATTATAGATGGTTGAATCATTTTGGATTTGATCCCTTGGATGTGCCAACAAATTATAGAGGCCTTAGTAGATGAAAATTACATTTGATTGGCTTCAAGATCATTTAAAGACTAATTTAAAAGAAAAACATCTTTTAGAACAACTTACTAATATAGGATTAGAAGTGGAGAGTGTTGGTAGTCTATCTGCTGATAATGAATTATTTAAAATAGCAAAAATTATCAAAACTGAAAAACACCCAAATGCAGATCGACTTAAAGTTTGCGATGTTGATGTTGGAGAAAAAGAATTTAAAAAGGTTGTTTGTGGAGCAGCTAACGCAAGAGAAGGACTAATTACTATTTATGCACCTCCAGGTGCAACTATTCCTAAAACTAAAACAAAATTATTAGTAGCTAAAATTAGAGGTGTCACTTCTTATGGAATGCTTTGTTCAGAATCTGAATTAAATTTGTCTGATGAAAGTGATGGGATAACTGAATTATCAACTAAATTTGAAAAAAGTATTGGTAAAAATTTTTTTTCAAAATCAAAATCAAATCTTATTGATTTGTCAATAACACCTAACAGACCAGACTGTCTTGGTGTTAGAGGAATAGCCAGAGACCTTGCTGCATCAGGTTTTGGAAAATTATTGAAATTAAAAGAAAAAAAAATTAAACCAACAACAAAACAAAATTTAAAAATTAAAATTAACAAAGAAAAAAATCAAGGCTGTACTACTTTTGGAAGTTGTTTAATTACCAATGTAAAAAATACAGAAAGTCCCCAATGGCTAAAAAATAAATTAATTTCAGTTGGTCAAAAACCAATATCAGCGATAGTTGATATTACAAATTATGTGATGCTTGATATAAATCGTCCATTACATGCATATGATGCTGATAAGATTGAAAAAAGTATAATTGTTCGAAATTCAAATTTTGGGGAAAAATTTACTGCCCTAGACAATAAAGAGTATAAATTGGAGAAGGATATGTGTGTGATCAGCGATCAAAAAGGAGTTTTAGGGTTAGGTGGAATTATTGGAGGAACTAGATCAGGAACAGAATTAGATACTAAAAATATATTGTTGGAGTCAGCCTATTTTGAACCAAGATCAATAAGAAATACATCAAAAAAATTAAATCTTGATACTGATGCAAAGTTCAGATTTGAAAGAGGCATTGATCCATCATCTATTGAACAAGGCTTAAATAAAGCAGCATCACTGATAAAAGAAATTTGTGGTGGAGAAATTAGCAAAATAGATATTCAAAAAAATGAAACTCATAAAGCTCAAATTGTTAAATTTGATACCAATTTATTTGAAAAAATATCTGGTTTTAAAATTTCTGCCAAAGAAATGATAAAAATTTTAGAAGATCTTGGTTTTAAATGTAATAAAGAAAAAAAATATTTGAGGTTAACAGTTCCACCATGGAGACCTGATATATCACAAGAAATAGATATTGTTGAAGAATTAGTAAGGATAAGTGGTTTTGATAAAATAAAAACTATAGCACCAATCAAAGAAAGAACTAAACCTACTCTAACTCAAACGCAAAAATTGTTTCATTTTTTACAAAGAGCTATTGCCTCAAAAGGTTATTTAGAGGCTATAACGTGGTCTTTTACAGACTCAAATTACAATAATTATTTTAAACAAACAAAAAAAGAAATTAAAATTATAAATCCTATTAGTTCTGAATTAGGAGTTTTAAGAAACTCAATATTTTCAAATCTAATTATGTATATAAGTAAAAATCTAGATAGAGGTTTTAAAGATTTATCAATATTTGAAATAGGTCCTGTTTTTTTTGGTTCTAGTCCAGGCGAACAAACAACAGTTGTATGTGGTTTATCAGCAGGTAAAAAATCCAGACTATCTTGGATTGACAAAGAAAGAAATGTAGATGTATTCGATATTAAAAGAGACGTAGTACAAACTCTTATTGAAGCAGGTTATAATTCTGATAAATTTTTTATAGATGATAAAACACCAAATTATTATCACCCAGGTAAGTCAGGTAGAATTTTCTTAAATAAAGACAAAGATAAAGTTGCAGCATATTTTGGTGAGATACATCCTAATATCTTAAAAAAGTTAGATATAAAAACTGATGTTTTGATAGGTTTTGAAATTTTTCTAGAATATTTAAACTTTTCTAAAAAAACATTGAACGATCAGAAATCAAAATTTACTACTTCAGATTTTCAAAAATCAGAGAGAGACTTTGCATTTGTAGTTAATAGAGATGTTAAAGCACAAGATTTGATAAATGCCATTTCTAGTGTTGATCAAAGATTAATTAGCAATGTAAAAGTCTTTGATGTCTATGAGGGTGAAAATATCCCTGATAATCAAAAGTCGATAGCAATTAGCGTGACTATTCAGTCAAATGAAAAAACTTTAAATGATAATGACTTAGAAAAAATTAATAATTTAATTATCGAAGCAGTAACAAATAAAACCGGTGCTAAAATTAGATCCTAGAAATTAAAATGAGCACTATCGATAACATAAGAAACTTTGCAATTATTGCACACATTGATCATGGTAAATCTACAATAGCTGATAGAATAATTCACAAGTGTGGAGGATTAACTGAGAGAGAAATGAAAGCTCAAGTTTTAGACTCAATGGATATTGAAAGAGAAAGAGGTATAACTATAAAAGCTCAAACAGTAAAATTAAATTATAAAGCAAAAGATGGAAAAGATTATATTTTAAATATTATTGATACACCAGGCCATGTAGATTTTAGTTATGAAGTAAGTAGATCTTTGTATGCCTGTGAAGGATCTATATTGATTGTAGATAGTACACAAGGTGTAGAGGCTCAAACATTAGCTAATGTTTATCAAGCTTTAGATATTAACCATGAAATAATTCCTGTTTTAAATAAAATAGACTTACCAGCTTCAGATTTAGATAGAACAAAAAAACAAATTGAAGATGTTATAGGGATTGATACAGATAATGCAGTTCCTTGTTCTGGAAAAACTGGAGAAGGTATTAATGAAATTTTAGAGCAGATTATTAGTCAACTACCTGGACCAAAAGGAGAGTCTAATAATGATTTGAAATGTTTATTAGTTGATAGTTGGTATGATACTTATCTTGGAGTTGTAATATTAGTTAGAATTATAAATGGTAAATTAACCAAAAACATGAAAATAAAAATGCTTTCAACTAATCAAGAATATGTTGTTGAAAAAGTGGGGGTATTTACTCCGAAGGCAAAAGATATAAATGAACTTGATAGCGGTGAAATAGGTTTTATAACTACAGGGATAAAAGTTTTATCAGAAACAAAAGTTGGAGATACAATTTGTGATGCTTCAAAACCCTCAGTGGATCCATTACCAGGATTTAAACCAAGTAAGCCAGTGGTTTTTTGTGGGTTATTTCCTGTTGATAGTTCAGAATATCAAAAACTAAAAGATGGTTTAGCCAAACTTCAATTAAACGATGCAAGTTTTTCATTTGAAGCAGAATCATCTTCAGCTCTAGGCTTGGGATTTAGATGTGGTTTTTTAGGATTATTGCATCTTGAAATCATCACAGAGAGATTAGAGCGAGAATTTGATGTCAATTTGCTTACAACCACTCCAGGAGTGGTCTATAAAGTAAATTTAAATAATGGAAAAACTATGGATTTACAAAATCCATCAACACTTCCTGATCCAACTTTGATCAGTTCAATTGAGGAACCCTGGATTAAAGCAACTATAATAACACCTGATGAATATTTGGGTTCAATAATTAAGTTGTGTCAGGATAAAAGAGGAATTCAAACAAATTTATCATATTCAGGAAATAGAGCAGTTTTAAATTATGAGCTTCCTTTGAATGAAGTTGTTTTTGATTTTAACGATAGAATAAAATCGATGACAAGTGGGTATGCAAGTTTTGATTATGAAATATTAGAACACAGAGAAGGCGATTTAGTTAAATTAGGGATTTTAGTTAATACTGAACCAGTAGATGCTCTTGCAATGATGATTCATAAAGATTTTGCACAAAGAACAGGCAGAGAAGTATGTGAGAAATTAAAGGATTTAATTCCTAGGCATAACTTTATGATACCTGTCCAAGCAGCAATAGGTGGTAAAATAATCGCCAGAGAAACAATTAAGGGTTTTAAGAAAGATGTTTTGACAAAAATACATGGTGGAGGCGCCACAGATCGAAAAAGAAAACTTTTAGAAAAACAAAAAAAGGGTAAAGCAAGATCCAAACAATTTGGTAGAGTTGAGATACCCCAAGAAGCATTTATTGGGGTACTAAAAATAAAAGGTACAAAATGAAAATTTACGATTGTTTCATTTTTTTTAATGAAAATTTACTTACAGAAATAAGATTTAATATTTTAGATAAATTTGTTGATTACTTTGTAGTTTGTGAGTCTTATTATGATCATAGAGGAAATAAAAAGGGCTATTTGTTCGATCTAAATAAGTTTAAAAAATTTAGTGATAAAATTATTTACGTCCAAATTGATGAATTTCCGGAAAACCTTGGTATTTGGAAAAGACAAGATTATCAAAGAGATTTTTTAAAAAATGGCCTTAAAAATACCAAACCTGATGATTTAATCATTTACTCAGATGCAGATGAAATTATTAATCCATTAATTTTAAAAAGTTTCACAAACATAGAAAATAATGTTGGAATTTGTGAACAATATTGTTTTTATTATAAATTAAATTTATTATCAGATCAGTATAATAATGATTGGGAAGGCAGTCGTGTTGTTAAATATAAAAATTTAAGATCTTTCAGTTGGTTAAGGTCCATTGCAAAAAAAAATCTTAAATATTCATTTTTTAGATTTGATAAATTTAAGAAAATAAAAGTAATTAAACAAGGTGGATGGCATTTTTCATACTTGATGTCTGAAAAGGATATTCAGAAGAAGATAAAATCTTGGACACATTCAGAATTAGATACAAATGAAAATAATGATTTAGACGCAATTAAGGAAAGAGTCAGAGATAATAAAGATTTATTCGGTAGAGGAATTAAATATTCTAAACTAGAGTTTAGTGA
>CACEEW010000005.1 GCA_902558705.1 uncultured Pelagibacteraceae bacterium | reverse complement strand
GGAATTTTTTTAATTTTTTTAATTTTTAGAGGAATAATCAGTAAACTTATAATTAAAAAATTAGAGATTATTTCAAAAAGGACTTCTAATAAATTAGATGATACTTTTGTTTCAGCATTAATTGGACCAGCAAGATTTCTACCAATAGTGCTAGGTTTTTTTATAGCCAGTTATTACATGACTTTTTCCTTAGAAGGTAGGGAAGTTGTAGATACTATTAACAGAACATTGATTACTATTTTAATTTTTTGGGTTATCCACCAGATTATAGAGCCAGTTTCATATATCTTAAGTGGTCTTGATAAAATTTTAACAAGAGAATTAATTGGATGGATAATTAAATCCCTAAAAATATTAATATTTATTTTAGGACTTGCAGCGGTCTTAGAATTGTGGGGAATAAAGATTGGACCAATTATAGCTGGATTAGGTTTATTTGGTGTTGCTGTTGCATTAGGGGCTCAAGATTTATTTAAAAATTTAATTTCAGGAATTTTAGTTCTTGTTGAAAAAAGATTTAAAATTGGTGATTGGATATCAGTCGAAGGAATAATAGAGGGTATAGTTGAAAAAATTGGCTTTCGATCAACAACAATCAGGAAATTTGATAAATCTTTAGCAATAATTCCTAATTTCCAATTCGCAGAGAATGCTGTTGTCAACGTTAGTGAAACTTCAAATTGGTTAATTAGCTGGATTATTACTCTGCAATACGACACGACAGTAGATCAATTAAAAACTATCAGAAATCAAATTGAAGAACATATTAATAAAAGTGAGGATTTTAATATAAGCATAGGAATTGCTGTAAGAGTTGACAAATTTTCTGACAGCTCAATCGACATGTATGTTCGTTGTTTTACTAATTCAAATAGTTGGAATGATTGGCTTTCAGTTAAAGAAAAATTAGCAATAGCAATTAAACAAATTGTAGAAAATAATAAAGCCTCTTTCGCATTCCCAAGCTCTTCAATTTATATTGAGAAAAAATGATAGCTATTTTTTATTTGGCTTTACAAATACTTAAACTTTACTCATATGTTGTCATTGTAAACGTTGTTGTGAGCTGGCTTATAGCTTTTAATATTTTAAATACTCAAAATAGGTTTGTTTATTCTATTTTGGAATTCAGCTATCGTTTAACTGATCCCATATTAAATAAAATTAGACGTTTTTTACCCAATTTAGGCTCTTTAGACATTTCTCCTATAATTTTACTCTTATTGATTTGGTTTATAGAAATGTGTATGAAGCTCTACATCGCACCAATGATATTCTAAATTATATGATTTTAATTGATGGAAAAAAAGCCGCAGCAGAACTTAGAGAGAAACTCAAAAAAGAAGTTTCTAACCTAAAAACTAAGTACAATAAAGTACCAGGCCTAACGGTAATTTTAATTGGTGATTTAACACCTAGTCAGATTTATGTTCGAAACAAAGAAAAATCAGCTAATGAAGTTGGATTAAAATCAGATGTAATTAAGTATCCAGATACAGTTGAGCAGAAAACAATATTAGATAAAATCGATGAATTAAATAATGATGAAGCAGTTTCTGGAATTTTAGTTCAATTACCACTCCCAAAACATATTGATAAACAAAAAATTATTGAAGCTATTAACCCTACAAAAGATGTTGATGGTTTTCATCCAATGAATGTTGGCAATCTTTCATCAGGTTATGAAAGCTCAATACCTTGCACACCTTTGGGATGTTATTTGTTAATAAAAAAAATTGAGCCAAATTTGAATGGAAAAAAAGCAGTTATTATTGGAAGGTCAAACCTTAATGGTAAGCCAATGACTCAACTTCTTTTAAAAGAAAATTGTACAGTAACTATCACTCATTCAAAAACAAAAGATTTAAAAGCAGAGTGTTTAGAGGCAGACATTATCGTTGCTGCTGTTGGAATTCCAGAACTTGTTAAAGGTGATTGGGTCAAGAAAGATACAATAGTTATTGATGTTGGTATAAATAAAACTGACAAAGGAATTGTAGGCGATGTAGCATTCGAGGAAGTTTCAAAAAATGCAAAAGCATTGACACCTGTGCCAGGTGGAGTGGGTCCTATGACAATCGCATGTTTACTTAAAAATACCATTGACTGTTTCAAAAGATCGCAAGCTTAACAATTAGACCAATAAATTTTATTTGATATGATTGTTTATGAAAAAACCTAAGTACCCATATAGAATAGCAATCCTTATGCTAATACTTACCGTACCTCCAATAGGTGCAACTCAACTTGGTTGGTATTTATATGATATGCAGACAGGTTTTGATTATGGTATGATAGCTGGAACATTTTCAGTAATATACGCAGCATGGTTAATGTATGAAAAAAATTGGAGAGAGGATGATGAGGATTAATTTATGGAAAAGATAATTTTTTTTGGTTTAGTTATTCCAATTTTTCTTTTTGTGCTTTACCTGGGTGGAAGAGCTATAATGACCGGATTTAGTGCCAAGAGCTCCAATAAATCTGACTCAGAAATAGAAGTAAATAACAACGTAGACAATTCTGAGAATTTAACTGAAGAATTGAATAAATTAAATGAGCTTTTAAAAAGTGGCGCTTTAACTCAAGAAGAGTTTGAAAAGGCTAAAAAGAAAATTTTAGATAATTAATCTTTATTTATTAAATTTTTAAGATCAGTTATTTCACCTATTTTAAAAATCACAGCATCTTCTTTTTTAAAACCATATTTTTCTGCATTTTCTTTAAACCGCACTGGTGGTTCCATTATTGGCTCCAAAGATAAAACAAACGTACCCCAGTGTGTCCCAATAACTTTTTTACTTTTCAAATCTCTACCTACACTTAAGGCCTCTTCAGGATTAGTATGATAAGCAGACTTGTCTTTATAAGGTGAAATTGGATAAAAATTGTAAGCACCAATGTTAATAAAAGAGATGTCTATTGGGCCATATTTATTTCCTAAATCTTTATAAATATTTCCAACTCCAGTGTCACACGCAAATAAAAACTTTTTTCCCTCATATTCAATTAAAAAATTACCCCATAAAGTTTTGTTAGTATCAGTTAAACTTCTTTTGGACCAATGAACTGCAGGAAGAAATGTAATTTTTAATTTTTCATTAATTTTTATTTCATCATACCAATCCATTTCATTTACATCTCTATATCCATTCCTTGTAAAATATTTTCCAAGTTTTAGTGGTAGCATCACTTTTGCATTTTTAAAAGGAAACCTACGAATTGTCATCATATCCTGATGGTCATAATGATTGTGTGTAAGTAAAAATAAATCAATTTTAGGAATTTCATTTAATTTTAATGCTGGTTCAGTAAATCTCTTTGGACCAAATATTAACGGTCCAGCATTTTTAGAAAAGACAGGGTCAGTTATAATCGTAGTATTTCCTAGTTTGATAATAAATGTAGCATGACCAATCCAAGCAATGTAATCATCATTTTTCAACCTTGATAAATCTGATAATACTTTTTCTTTTTTAACAACATGCTCTTCTGGAACTGTCATATCAAGTTTCTTTTTTTCCTTATTAAAAACTTTATATGACCATTTAAAATTTGTATTTCTTTCAGGAGATCCCTCTGGATTTCTAAATGTTCCATCCGAAACGTGATGATAAGGTTTTTTTTCCATTGTTAATCCAATATGATTATATGAAGTAATCCCAATTAAAAGACATAAAATTATTATTAATTTTTTTCCATTAGCCACAAATTATCTCCTGCTAAAAAATAAATTTTTCCATTGATTGGATGAACTTGTATATCTCTTATTCTTCCAATTTTGTCTTTAAAAATTATCTCTTCCTTAACATTTGATTTATCATCAAATATTAATTTTCTTAATGATTTATCCTTAAGAGATGTAATTAAAGCGTGGCTGTTCCATTCCTTAAACTCATCACCTTTATAAATAGTAATTGCACTAGTAGCGATAGAAGGTACCCAGTATTGAATTGCTTTAGTAAAGCCTGGTTTCCATTTAGGTCCAATTTTAGTTCCAGTATAATTTTTTCCTCCCCAGCCTAATATTTTCCAACCATAGTTTTCACCTTTTTTTACTTCTCCAAACCAGTCACCTCCTTTTGCACCATGGTTGCTCATATAAATCTTTCCATCAAAAGGTGATAAAGATAAGCCTTGAGGGTTTCGAATTCCAATTTGATAAATTTCAGGAAGCCAGTTTGAATTACCTTCAAACTTAGGATTGTCATTAGGAATACTTCCATCCAAATGAATTCTGATAATGCTCCCTGGGTGATTTGTAGGGTCTTGTGCAATCATACCTTGCCCTCTTTCTCCAGCTGATGCAAAAAGGTAATTATCTTTAATTACTAATCTTGAACCGAAATGATAACCCGAGTCTATTGGAGGCTCAGCTTGAAAAATGTTTTCAAAGTTTAGTTTAATTTTATCGAATTTTGCTTTTGCAATTGAGGTACTTGACTTCCAATTACCTCTATTTTCAGAATAGGAAATATAAACAAAATTATCTTTAAATAGAATATCTAATAATCCTCCTTGGCCATAATCTAAAAAATTTAAATTATGATCAACTTTAGAAATTTTATTGGATTTGATATTGACAATTTTTATTTTTCCACTTTTCTCTGTAATTATTAATTCATTTTCATTCAAGAATGACGAGCCCCATGGTCCATCAAGTTTTGTTAACTTTTGAAAACTATAATTTTGAGAAAAAGATTTTGAGGTAAAAAAAAAAATTAATAGTGTTAGAAATAAAACTTTTTTCACTTTAAGAAAGTTTAGATCTTCCACCATCTACTGCAATTATTTGTCCTGTGACCCAAGAACTATCATCAGTAATGAGAAACTTTGCTAGTGAAGCAGAATCTTTTCCCTCACCCAATCTTTTAAGTGGATGAGCTTTTGCTATTCCATCGGCTAGAGCTTTATTTTTTAACATTGGTTCAGCAATTTTAGAATTTGTTAGACTAGGAGCTATACAGTTAACTCTGATGTTTGGTGCAAATTCAGCTGCTAAAGAAACAGTCAACCCTTCAACTGCAGCTTTTGTAGAAGCAATTATAGCATGATTAGTAAATCCTCTTTGAGCAGCGACTGTAGAAAATAAAACTACTGTTCCTTTATTTTTTTTTAAACTTTCTTGGTATCCTTTTATAGCCTCAACCGCAGAATAAAGATTTAGTTTCATACATTTGTTAAAATCTTGCTCCGTAACCATTCTTAAAGGTTTTAAATCAATTGAACCTACACAGTAAGCGATCCCCTTTGTTTCTGGTAAATCATTTTTAACTTTATCAATAAATCCATCCTCCAAAACATCAGCCACAGTAGATGTACATCCTAGTTTGTTGGAAATATTTTTAAGCTCAGCTTCATTTCTTGCAACTAAATGAACACTATTTCCTGAACTTACTAACTGTTCTGCTAAACTTGATCCGATTGAACCTGTCGCACCAAAAACAATATATTTTTCTGACATAAAAAATTTTATTAGTTATATTTAATTATGAAGTTATTTTTTATACTTGGTAATCAATTATTTCCATCAAAATACCTCGACCGCTTCAAAAAAGACCATATATTTTTTATGGCAGAAGACAATGGTCTATGTACTTATGAAAAACATCATAAACAGAAAATACTATTATTCTTGTCTTCTATGCGATCTTATGCAGATAAACTCAAAAAGAATAAATTTAAATTAGAGTATACAAAAATTGAAGATAAAGAATTTAAAGATGATTACCTTAAAAAATTAAAAAAGATTATTAATTCAAAAAAAATTAAAGAAATTTCTAGTTTTGAAATTGAAGATAAGTCTTTTGAAAAAAAAATTTCTCAATTCTTAAAAAAAGAAAAAATTAATTGGAATGTTGTTCAAACTCCTATGTTTTTAAACTCAAGAGGTGAATTCAAAAATTACTTAGAAAAATCAAAAAAACCATTTATGGCAACGTTTTACAAAGAGGTTCGAAAAAAATCAGGAATATTGATGGGGGCTGATGGAAATCCAATCGGCGGAAAGTGGAGCTTTGATGAGGACAATAGAAATAAATTACCAAAAGATATTTCAATACCAAAATTTCCTAGAATTAATGAAACTAATCATACAAAAAAATTAAAGCCTATTGTAGAAAAATTATTTAAAGATCATCCAGGAAGTACGGATAATTTTTGGTTGGCAACAGAATTTGATGACGTGGTTAAATTACTAAATTTTTTTATAAAAGAAAAATCAAATTTGTTTGGTGATTATGAGGACGCAGTAAATCAAAAAGACAACATTTTATTTCATAGTGCTTTAAGCCCCTATATCAATTTAGGCTTAATAACTCCTGAGTTTATTATTCAAAAAGTTTTAGATTTTCATAAAAAAAATAAAATAAGAATGAATTCCTTAGAGGGTTATATCCGTCAGATAATTGGTTGGAGAGAGTTTATGCGAGGTATTTATCAAAGTTATTCAGAGGAAATGGAAACAAAAAATTTTTTTAAACAAAATAGAAAAATGAAAAAGTCTTGGTATGATGGAACGACAGGTTTGCCGCCATTAGATTATGCAATCAAGAACGCACTAAACCATGGCTGGTCTCACCACATTGAAAGACTAATGATTTTATCTAACATCATGAACCTTTGTGAGATTAAACCAATTATAGTTTATAAATGGTTTATGGAAATGTTTGTAGACTCTTCTGACTGGGTAATGGTACCAAATGTTTATGGCATGGGATTATTCAGTGATGGTGGAATATTTGCAACTAAGCCTTATATCTGTGGATCTGCTTATTTTATGAAAATGATGGATTTTAAAAAAGGAGAGTGGTGTAATACAATGGATGGTCTTTATTGGAGATTTATAGATCGAAATAGAAAATTTTTTTTGAAAAATCCTAGGTTATCTATGATGGTTAGAATTTTTGATAAAATGAAAACTGATAGGAAAAAATTAATTCTTCCTGCTGCAGAAAAATTTATTAAACAAAACACAATTTAGTGAGAAAAGAAAATCTTCCTTTTAAAATCTGTATTATTTGTAAAAGACCTTTCACTTGGAGAAAAAAATGGAAGCTGAATTGGGAGAGGGTTAAGTATTGCTCAAAAAGATGTTCTAGCAAAAGAATATGAATTTAGGAAAATACAAATGGAAAAGTAGAATTTTACTTATTTCTACCCCAAATTATAAGGATAGAATTTATCTAGAGGCGAAAAAAATATATCAAGATAAAATAAAAGATTTTCATAAAAGATATGTAAAATTAATTTGTAAAATTAATAAGAACGAAAAATTTTCTATCAATCTAATTGGTTTTGATGGAAAATCTAAAAAGATAATGGATAAACTTAATTACAAAATTATGTTTAAAATCATAGATAAAATGCCACTAAGTAAAAAATCTAGACCTATAAATTTATCTCTTTATTCAGATTATAATCCCAAAACCACCACTCAAGGTTTGGGATTTAAAAATAAGGAAAAAGCCCTTTATACAATTAAAACTATTAAAAATCGTTCAAGTAAGTATCAAGTAAATGTCATTGCAACCATGTTGGGTAGAGCAAAGAACCATCCTAACAAAACTGAAGATATGGAGGATGCCATAAAAATATTTAGTGATTGGATGAAAAATTATAAAAATAAAAAAAGTGAGAATTAAGATGATAAAATATTTAAAAAAAATAGTAGTTTTATTTTTTCTGTTAATCCCAAATAGTCTATATGCTGATTTTTTTGAGGATATTACAAACCAAATCGTCGATAATCCTAAAAGACTTAGTTATGGAGTTTCTGTAACAGACGTAAACCAAGATGGAAATTTTGATTTTATAGTCACTGGATTTGGTTATTTGAATTTAGCCTTATCATATGAGAATGGAAAATTAATCAATATTGTAAATCAAAAAAAATTTACAGATGAGTTTAGGAGAACTATTGGGGTCGCTGCATGCGATATAGATAAAGATGGATATGAAGAAATATATTTTCTTAACACTGATACATATAGTGGTACAAAAAAATATTCAGACAGACTTATCGATTTAGAAAAAGATAAGTATGTAGATTTATTTGAAATTGAAAAAAATCAGAGAGATCTTAATTTAACTGCTGGCAGATCGGTTGTCTGTGTCGACAGAAAAGGTGACGGAAATTATGGAGTTTATGTTGCTAATTATGGAGGACCAACTAGGTTTTATGAATATAGTGACGAGATAATAGTTGATAAATCTGTTCAATTAAATCTTGCAAAGGTAACTGGCGGTCGAGCTGTTGTAGCTGGACATATTATTTCTGATAAAATTGATGTGTTTGCAGCTAATGAAAGAGGAGCAAATTTTTTATATAAAAACAATGAGGGTAAATTTTTAGACGTTGCAAACGAATATAGAGTTGAAGATTTTCTTCAAAATGGGAGAGGAACTGCCTTGTCTGATATTTATTATAGAGGACGATTGGACATTTTAAATGGAAATTGGGGAGGATTTCACAGAGCCTATGTGTTAAAGGATGATATCTTTCAAGATATAGCCAAGCCACCTTTTGATGAGCCATCAAGAATAAGAACCGTTATTTCAGCTGATTTAGATAATGATGGTTATGATGAAGTCTTCATGAACAACATTGGTGAACCTAATAAACTTTTTAAAATATTAGATAATGGTGTGATTGAGCAAATACCATTAGATGTTGGTTTAGAGCCAAATGGATATGGAACTGGAGCAGCAGTTGCTGATATAGATAATGATGGTGTTCTAGAGTTATTAATTTCACACGGAGAAAGTTTTGAACAGCCATTGTCCTTGTATAAAGCAAAAGTAAATCCTCAAAATAAATATTTAAGAATAAAACCTTTAAATAAATATGGTGCGCCCGCAAGAGGAGCGACAGTAACATTAATTTCAAATTTGAGAAAACATTCTAAAACAATTGACTCTGGATCTGGTTATCTTTGCCAAATGGAGCCAGTGGCTCACTATGGAATTCGAGAAAATGAAAAAAATATAAAAATTCGGGTTAAGTGGACAAATGGTGAAACCGAAACGATTTTTATTAAAAAATTAAACGAAACAATTACTTTAAATCAAAAATAACTAATTTAAAGGTTGCAGAACTCTATTTATAAAATGGATTACACCATTTGGAGCTTCAATGTCAGCTGTTACAACTTCAGCCTCATTTATATAAACAATTCCATTAACCTTTTTAATTGTTATTTCTTCACCATTAATTGCCTTAATTTTTATTTCACCGTTTATTTCTGAAGAAGTTATTTTTTTTAAAAAAACATGTCTTCCTAAGATGTTTATTAGTTTTTCTTTATTCTCTTCTTTTAAGAGGCCGTAATATGTTTGTGCACTAATTGCAGCAAATGCATCATCTAATGGTGCAAAAATTGTAAATGGTCCATCGCCCTCCAAATTTTTATTTAAACCCGACTTAGTTAGTGTTTCATTTAATTTAGTAAACTTGCCAGTCTCATTAAGTTGATTAATTATATTTGCAAATGTAATCGTTGGTACGAAAATCATTACTAGTAAACAGATAATTGAACTAATTTTTTTCATTTGTTCTAAATATATAAAAATTAATAATTTAAAAGGTTAATTTAGTGCGACAAATGTTTTAAACAAAAACTACATATTGTTTATATTTAACGCTAGAAAGTTACAACTATTAATCTAGACTGAACTTTAAACATAAATTTTAATCTAAATAAATGAGATTTCTAAAAAATATAATTAAGACATCATTCATTATTGCTCTAGTTTTGTCTTTTTCAAATATCTCAAATTCATCAGAAAAAAACTATTACAAAGATTTGATTAGTGACTGGTCAAGAATATTTCCAGATAAAAATAGAAATGCTGCAGGCCCAAAATTCTTTAAATATATAATTGATAAAGATATTAGTTATAAAGATTTTATTGAGTACAATAAATTATATTGTGCTGTATCTGGCTCATTAATTGATCCTAACAGTCAGCCAGATTTTATATTTGTTAATGAAAAAAAAACTAAAAATAAGATTTGTGGTAGCTATTATAAATGCTGCATCCCATGTTCATGTGATATTATGAAATACTCTGAGGTTGAAAAAATGAAACATAAATTTAGTGACGGTGTAAAAGAGTTTTTTGTTTTTACAATTAAAAATCCCTGCAAAAAAGAAGACTTTCCAAACAGAGTAAATAAAGATTATTTTTGTGATGGTGATAAAATTAATGATAAACAAGTCTACAGTATCAACGATCGAATAGTAATAGGTTTACTACATAATGGTAAAAAATGTCAAAAGGACGAGATAGATTTCGTAAAAAGTCATCAGATAACTGGAAGATTTTGTGAATTTAGAAATAATACACCTATAGAAAATTTAGATGCTGGCATGGGGGATATTTTTATTAAACTTGCAAGATAAAAAATATGAATAATAAATTTTTTTGAATGGGCAGGTGTTATCACAGCAATATTATATTCATTATTTGTAGCTATGAATATTGGTATAGAGTTTTTTGGTTTTTGCTTATTACTTATATCTGCAATCCTAATTGGAATTTGGGCTTATAGAGGTGGTCATAGAGGAATATTGTTTTTACAATTCTTTTATGCAACAGCTGGTATTATTGGAATGTTTAGGTGGTTTTAACTAAAAGTTGAAACTATTTTAGGAATATAATTCTTAAAATTAAAGAAACCTTTATTACAATATTTCCAAGAATACTGATCAAGCTTTCTATATAAAAAATCTATTTTTAAATTATTTGAATTTAAATAATCTAAGTTTTCACCTACTGTTGGATATAAACCATAAGAAGTTTCATTAATACTCTGTATCTCACTTAAATCTATAATTTCAGTATTGATTGATTTTTCTTCTAATCTCTTTTTTTGATCTTCAATCAATTGAGATTTGAATTTTACCAATTTTTCACTGAGCTCTATGGTTCGGTTTTCATTTTTGTTAGAAATTAAAAAAACCTTTTTAAATTTTTGGTCTTTAAAATCACTTATTTCAAAAGACAAATTATTCTCAAAAATAAGAAGATTTTTTTCTTCAAGATTTTGTGGACTGTTAAACTCCAATTTTGATGCAGCATAAGTCTTATTGCTTGTTTTCGGAGGAGCATTTTCATTAAGTTTGATATTACTAAATCTGTTGTTGGTAAATTTTTTAATGTTCCATTCACTAGCCAGATAATTTTTTCCCTGTGTTTGAATTCCAGCAACCCATCTCCATCCTAAAGTATTGGATGCAGCATCTCCATCATAAAGATGTTTCATAAAAAACTCTGCACCCAGTTGCCAAGGTAAATCCAAAGTAAAAATCCAGATACTTGCAAACCACATTCTTACGTGATTGTGTAAATAATTAGTTTTTTTTAATTCTTTTATCCATTCATTAAAACACTCAATGTTTGTTTTACCCTCAATAGCATTTCTATAGTTTTGATTGTCTTTAAATTCTTCACGAATTTTTTTTAATTCATTTAAATAATCAGTCCAAACATTAGGTCTTAATTCTAACCAACCCTTCCAATATGTTCGCCATAAAACTTCTTGAATGAATTTTTCATTTTTAGAGAATGAAAATTTGCTTAATGATTTTTTTATTACTTCTAATTCCGATATAACTCCATGAGTAATATAAGGTGAAAGGCACGAAATATTTGATCTATTGTCTGGACCATAATCAAAATTTCTCAACTTAGAATATTCAAATAAATTTTGGTCTACAAATCTATTAAGATTTTCGATAGCCGAAGCTCTTGACGTCCCAAAATTCATTAAGATTATTTATTTTTTTTTCTTTTAAGACCTAATTTATCACTATGCCTTAATCTTAAGATAACAATCGCGCCAGCGATGAGAACTATAGCTACTGCCTCATAAACTAATGCTGTTGGATCCATTTCTTTTCCTTGAAGAATAATAAATCGTGCAAGTGCAGTGATTGCTATTAAAAGTGGTAAGGTTATGCTAATTGATTGTTGATCCCAAAAAACTCTAACCATTGCCAATACTTCTAAATAAAGAAACATTAATAGTAAATCAGCTAAAGTTACTGACTTAACAAGAAACATTTTATTCATTTCAATTCCAACCGCTATAACAGTGCTGATTAAAATGATTACCATTAAAACTAGCTGTAAATTTTTGGCAATTTTTTCCATTACTTATCTTTACTAAATGGTAGCCATTTTTCAAACACTGATTTTGAAGAACCATCGTAAGGAATTGAATAAGAATAGGGATTAGGACTTGTTAATACTTCTATCCCTTTTGAAAAAACGAAGATAAACACAATCACAAAAACAATAACCATTATTTTAAATGGATCAAAATTTTTTGTTTTGAAAACACTAGCAGAACTTTCCTCAGCTCTATGAAAATGTTTAAAGGTCATATAAACTGCAAATATTAATCCAACGTGGGCTACAAAAAGTCCCGCCCAACCAAACGCAAAAGTAGTATATGAAAATACATATAAACTAAAAACAGTAGTCCAAATAAAACTTAAGACTAACAGAATTTGCAATCTGACAGTCTTTGGAAGAGCTCTTAAATCATTTTTACTATCATCAAATAAAATGTTTGCCGCTTCTTTCATCCAATTTTTAAATGATTCCATGATTACAAGATATATTTTCTAACAAATTAAACAAATGATAAATTGACCTAAACCTTATTAAGAACGTAGTTTTTTCTTATGAAAATTAATAAATTTTTCAACATTAGATTTATTAAATGTTTTATTTTCTTCAAAAGAAACCTTTTTTAATGAGTATGCAGAACTTTTAGTTTGTCTGGAAATTATCGTTATATTTCCTTTATAAAGTTTAAGTTTAACAGTACCATTAACTTTATTTTTTTTGGAATCGACAATTTTCTGAAGTTTAAATCTTTCTTTTGAATACCAATAACCATTATAGATAAGTTCAGCATATCTTGACATTATATTTTCTTTTTTATGCATTGTTTCTTTATCTAAGGTAATAGACTCGATTGCTCGATGAGCATTAATTAACAAAGTCCCTCCAGGAGTTTCATAAACTCCTCTTGACTTAATTCCTAAAAATCTATTTTCAACAAGATCAACTCTACCTATTCCATTTTTTCCAGCTAATTGATTAAGTTTTTCAAGCAACTTAGCTGGAGTTAATTTTTTTCCATTAACCCCTATTGGATCTCCGTATTTAAAATTAATTGAAACAAATGTGGGTTTATTTGGTGCTTTTTCTGGTGAAACAGTTCTTTGAAAAATCAATTCTGGTGCAGAGTTTTTTGGATTTTCTAAAACCTTACCCTCAGTTGAAGTATGAAACAAATTATCATCAACTGAAAAAGGTGGAGCACCTTTCTTATCTTTTGGAATAGAAATATTATTTTTTTTTGCATAATTTATTAAGTCTGTTCTTGATTTTAATTTCCATATTCTCCACGGAGCAATTATTTTTATTTTTGAACCAAAGTAATGATAGCCAAGTTCAAATCTAACTTGATCATTCCCCTTTCCAGTTGATCCGTGCGATACGGCATATGCTTTGTATTTTTTTGCAACTTTTATTTGATCTTTTGCAATAAGTGGTCTTGCTATTGAAGTTCCTAACAAGTAAACACCTTCATATACAGCATGACCTCTTAACATCGGGAAAACATAATCTTTTATAAATATATTCTTCAAATCCTTTATTATTATATTTTTAACTCCAAGTTTTTTAGCATTTGAAATAATTTTTTTCTTATCAATTACTTGACCAATATCTGCAGTATAACAAATTACCTCTGCCTTATAATTTTCTTGGAGCCATTTAAGGATTATGGATGTATCTAAGCCACCAGAATAAGCTAATACAATTCTTTTTTTTGATTTCATTTATTAACTGCAAGCTTTTTTTGCAGTATTATAAGCTTTTGTAAATCCTAACAGCGAATAGTGATCTATAGTTTGAGATCCTTTTTCATTATATCCCGCTACCATTATTCTTGATCCTTTTTTCATTACTTTGACCATAATATTTTCTTTTTTATTACTAGTCATCCAAGCAAAACCTTGCTGCTTTATATCAAATTTAAATTTATTATTTCCCGAAGTTGCTAAGACTGTATTATTCTTATTAAATTCATACCCTGCAGTTGCACTTATTTCATTAGAAATTTTTTCTCCGGGTCTAAAAGTTACAAATAATCTAGCATCTCTTTTATTTTTTTTGGGTGCTTGTAAAACTGGAATTGATTGAGCAAAACACACTTTACCAGATACTTCAGTCATTACAATTACTTCCCAATCCTTGTATTTTCCAACTTTTTTTAAATCTTCTGCAAAAGTTTTTGAGATACTGGAAATTAAAATTATAAAAGAAAATAATAAAATTTTTTTAATTATGGGCATGGGTTTGGATATTTTTTTTGAATTTTGTTAATCTCATTAATAATTTCGTTTGTGAGACTTACATTTACACTTTCTACGTTTGTTTTCAACTGTTCCATTGTTGTTGCACCTATGATCACACTTGTTACAAAAGGCTGGATTTCACAAAATTTTAATGACATTTGCGTAAAATCAATATCAAATTTTTTTGATATTTCATAATATTCTTCTATAGCGTTTTGACCATTTTCATTTTTATATCTCGTAAAATCTTTAAATAATTTCATCCTTGATTTATCAGGAAGATTATTATTTCTATATTTTCCTGTTAGGTATCCAAATGCTAGCGGTGAGTATGCTAATAACCCACTTTTTTCTCTTACTGATATTTCAGCTAATCCAACCTCATAAGATCTGTTAAGTAAATTATAAGGATTTTGAACCGACATCATTTTTGGAAGCTTTTTTAATTTTGATAGTTCCAGAAATTTAGATAAACCCCAAGCAGTTTCATTAGATAAACCTATATATCTAATTTTACCTTCACTAATAAATTTATCTAAACTTTCTAGAATTTCCTCAAAAGGTGTCCAATCATTATCTTTTTCGTCATGCTCATAGCCGTGCATGCCAAAAAAATTTGTGTTTCTCTCTGGCCAATGCAGTTGGTATAAATCTATGTGATCAGTCTTTAATCTTTTTAAACTTTCCTCTAAAGCCTGAGTGATTTTTTTTTTTCCAAAATTATATCCACCTCCCCTAATATACTTGTTAGAAGTATTCCCACAAACTTTAGTTGCAAGAATAATTTTATCTCTCTTTTTTGTTTTCTGAAACCAATTTCCAATTATTCTCTCAGTTTCCCCATATGTTTCCTCTCGCATTGGAATGGAGTAAATTTCAGCTGTATCCCAAAAATTTACACCTTGGTCTAAAGCGTAATCCATCTGTTCAAATCCCTCGTCTTGAGTGTTTTGCTCTCCCCAAGTCATTGTACCGAGACAAATTGTACTTACGTCCAGATTAGTATTTCCTAATTTTTTGTAATTCATTGAGGTTTTATAGTATTAATTTTTTTATTAATCTTTTAAGGCATCTTGAATAATTAGTAAAAGACTATATATTTCTTTCACTATGGAATTTGATAAAAAAGGTATTTTAGGAAGAGCTAAAGCAGCTCAACAATCAACAGCAGTGATGGATGAAGGCTTAAGAGCCTACATGCTTAAAGTTTATAACTATATGGCAACAGGAATATTGTTAACTGGTATAGTGGCTCTTTTAACATTTAAAATGTCTGTGGTTACAAATGACGCTGGATCTATTGTGGGTTTAACTCAAATAGGGAATGCAATTTATATGTCTGGACTTAAATGGCTTGTGATGTTGGCACCCCTAGGAATTGTTTTTTATATGAGTTTTGGAATAAATAAAATGAGCGCATCAAAAGCTCAAACAACTTTTTGGGTTTTTGCAGCATTAATGGGTTTATCTCTTTCTTCAATTTTATTGATTTATACCGGTATGAGTGTGACTAGAGTTTTCTTTATTTGTTCAGCTACTTTTGGAGCAATGAGTGTATACGGTTACACGACTAAAAGAGATTTAACCAAATTAGGATCTTTTTTAATGATGGGATTAATTGGAATTATTATTGCCTCATTAGTTAACATTTTCATGAAATCATCAATGATGTATTTCGTAATTTCAGTTTTAGGAGTTTTAATTTTTGTCGGACTTACTGCTTATGATACTCAAAAAATTAAAAATATGTATGCAGCAAGTGATACAGGTGAAATTATTGGTAAAAAAGCTGTAATGGGAGCTTTAACGCTTTATCTAGATTTCATTAACCTATTTATTATGCTTCTAAGACTTTTTGGTCAAAGAAGATAATATTATTTTTGAAGTTTTTTCCAGTTAGTATTTTTTAAAAGTATATTTAAATCAAAAGAATTTTTTAATATTTTCCCATTTGTATCTGTTATTAAATATTTTAGATTTTTATTCTTGGGTCTAAAATTTTTACATATTTTATAAAGTGCATTTTCAGCTGCGTTTTTAAAAACACTAAAACCCACTTGTTTACTTGATATGCTAAGTCCATAATCTTTCCAAGAACCTTCAGAGACCATTTTTGCATATAAATCCAAAATAATTTTTAATTCATCTTTTTCAAAAAAATGTTTATCTTCTAGTTTTTTGTCATTAATATTGTTTACTACTAATCGTAAATTATTATTCATTTGTTTTATACTTGTTTATTAATCCTATTTGGAATCCTGTAAAAATGAAAGTTATAGGTAATAAACCCCAAACTTTAAAATTTACCCAAAATTCTTCAGATTGAGTTCTCCATATCAATTCATTTAATATTGCGAGACCAAAAAAGAAATATATCCATCTTTTATTTAAAATTTCCCAACCCTCATTAGTTAAAGAAATTGATTTTCCCATCAGTTTTTTAAGCACAGGCTCATTAGTAAAATATTTTCCAAATATTAAAGCCAGGCCAAATAAAATATTTATAATAGTAGGCTTAATATAAATAAAAATTGGATTATCAAAATAAATTGTCAATCCTCCAAAAAAAGTAATTAAAACTCCACTCAACAATGGAACTTTTGGTATTCTTTTTTCTAAAAACCACATCACGGTTAATGCTATAATTGTCGCAATTATAAATGGAGGAATAGCTATTTTTAAATCTTTTCCACTATCGTAGTAGTAGTAAAAAAAAATTACTAATGGGCCAAAATCGGTAAGAAACTTCAAAAAAGATTTATTCACTAAATAGATATTAACACAAATAATATTTATACAAAAATTATATATTTTTTCTTATTGATTTTTATTTTTAAATACCCATACTTATCTCAATGCCAATTCAAAAAGCTAAATTTTCAATAGGTGACATTGTAAAGCATAAACACTTTGAGTTCAGAGGTGTTATTTATGATGTTGATTTCGAGTTTAATAATTCTGAGGAATGGTATCAATCAATCCCAAAAAATGTTAGACCGAGAAAAGATCAACCTTTTTATCATCTTCTAGCTGAAAATGATGAAATTACTTATGAGGCTTATGTATCGGAGCAAAACTTGTTAATGGACGACTCTGATGAGCCAATAAAACACCCTCTAATTGAGGAAATATTCTCTGGAAAAAAGGGATCTAGCTATTTTAAACCGTCAAATTAAAAAAAATCACTTTTTAAACACATTTAATTCAAATCTTGGTCACAGGGTTATTTTAACTTAAATAATCCTGATCAAGAGTGTTTTTATTATCCTTCGTTATTATCTCCCTCTACATTCTTGATCAGACTTTAAATTCATAATAAGTAACCTGAAATAAAACTTAAAAAATAAAATTTATGTTTAAACTTTTAGAACCTAATAAAATCTTTTCTGTAACATCTAAAGCTCCAAAATATGTTTTATTTTTATTTATTGTTGTTTTATCAATAGGATTAACTGAAGCTCTAATTTTATCTCCTGAAGATTATAAACAAAGTCATGCTGTAAGAATTATGTATGTTCATGTTCCTGCAGCCTGGATTGCACTTGGCATTTTTTCCTCAATTACCTTTTTATCAATTTTAGGATATATTTTTAAAATTAAAAATTTCTTTTTAATTGCAAAAAGTTTAGCTCCATCAGGTTTTGTGTTTAATATAATAGCGCTGGTTACAGGTTCTATTTGGGGAAAACCAACCTGGGGAACTTGGTGGGCTTGGGATGCAAGAATAACTTCTATGTTAATTTTAGCATTATTTTATTTAATATATTTACTTGCTTGGAGAATTTATGAAAACAATGAACAATTATATAAAATTACTTCAATTATAACAATTTTGGGAATTATAAATATTCCAATAATAAAATATTCAGTTGATTGGTGGAATACACTTCATCAACCTGCTTCAATTAACATATTATCAAAATCCTCGATTCATTCATCAATGTTATTTCCATTATTTATAATGACTGCGGCATTTGCCCTGTTCTCATTACTTATTTTTTTGATGAAATATAATACAGAACTGATAAAAATTAAAAATAAAGGATTAGATAGATTATGATTAATGATATATTTTTAATGAATGGATATGGCATTTATGTTTTATCATCTTTTGTGTTTACACTTATAAGTTTTTTATCCTTATACTTTGTTGTTAAGGTTCAATATGTGAGAGAGAGAAATAAATTTATCGCTAAATTTGGAAATTTAAAATCTGAAAGAGCAGCTTTTGCAAAATCTCAAATCATTAATAAAGAAATTTTATCTAATTCATCAAATTTTTAAACTTTAAACCATGTATGGTCGTAAAGTTAAATTAAGGTTTTTTTTTATAATATTAGTTTCAATTACTCTAATTTTATCAGTACTCCTCATTTTAAAATCTCTTGAAGAAAATGTAATCTATTTTAAATCCCCATCAGATATTAAAACTTTATCTGAAGCTAATAAAAATAAGATAAGAGTTGGAGGAATGGTCAAAAAAAATTCTATATTTATAAAAGAGAAAAAATTAAATTTTATAATCACAGATTTTGAAAATGAAATTAATGTATCTTTCTCAGGAGAAGTACCCAATCTTTTTTCAGAGGGTAAAGGAGTTGTTGCAGAGGGTTATCTAAAAGATAAAAGCTTTTTTTTAGCAACAAAAATTCTTGCTAAACATGACGAAAATTATATGCCGCCCGAGGTAAAAGCTGCATTAGAGGAGAAATAAAATTGGCTAGTTTAATAGGATATTATTCTTTGATTATTGGATTTAGTATTTCTTTTTTAATAATTTTTTTTTCTATAAAAAATCTAAGTAAATCAAAACTTGATAATAAAATTATATTTTCTGTTTTTTTTCAGTTTTTTTTTGTGAGTTTAAGTTTTTTAGGTTTAGTTCAGTCATTTATAAGTTCTGACTTTAGCAATGAGACAGTTTTCAATCATTCCCACACTACAGTGCCTACTTTTTATAAAATATCTGGTGCATGGGGAAATCATGAGGGCAGTTTATTACTTTGGTTACTAGTTTTGACACTATTTATCTTTCTTTTTTTGTTGAGATCTAAAGATCAACCAAAACAATACAGAATTTTAACTTTATTATTTCAACAGATAATTATTTTTGGTTTTTTTGTTTTTTTGATAAAAACTTCAAGTCCTTTTAATTATATTTTTCCGATACCAAATGAAGGACTAGGTCTTAATCCAATTTTACAAGATCCAGCTTTAGCGATTCATCCACCAATTTTATATTTAGGTTATGTAGGATCATCAATTATATTTTCTTCTGCTCTTGCAGCGGTAGTAACAAATTATATTTCAAGTTCTTGGGCTAAGCATATAAAAAAATGGATTTTAACTTCTTGGATTTTTTTAACTTTGGGTATTTTATTAGGTTCAATCTGGGCATATTATGAGCTTGGTTGGGGTGGTTTTTGGTTTTGGGATCCAGTTGAAAATGTTTCTTTAATGCCATGGTTAGCACTTATTACATTGCTACATTGCATATTAGTATTGGAAAAAAAACAAATCTTAACCTCTTGGGTTGTAATATTATCAATAGCAACTTTTACACTTAGTATGTGTGGAACTTTTTTAGTTAGATCTGGTATTTTAAATTCTGTCCATACATTCGCTAATGACCCAGAGAGAGGATTATATATATTAATCTTTTTATTTATTTTAGTGTTTTTATCGATTTTTATTTTTTTATTATTTTATAAAAGTGAAAAAACTACAACAATATCTTTTTTTTGGTTAAGTAAAGAGACATCAATTTTAATTAATAATTGGTTTATGATGTATTTTCTTTCAGTAGTTTTGATAGGAACAACTTATCCAATATTTTTAGAGGTATTATCTTCAGAAAAAATATCTGTTGGTCCACCATTCTATAATAAATTGATAATTCCATTTTTAGTTCCATTTTTAGTAGCAATGGCAATAGGTCCAAAATTAAAATGGATAAAATCAGAGTTAGAAAATAAACTAAACTTAATTTTATTTTTGATTATTTCTCTTTTATTATCTACTTTTATAGTAAGAAATTTAGACATTAACTTTCTAATCAACACAATTTTAGTGACCTCAGCATTTTATTTATTTTTAATAACTCTCAAGGATTTTTTTTCAAAAAAGTTTAAAAATTTATCTCAAAATCTTGCTCATTTTAGTTTTAGTTTATTAATCTTAAGTATTTTATTTAATAATTTTTTATCAACAGAAATAATTACTAATTTAAAAATTAATGAAACTTATGAAAGTGATGCACTGAAAATAAATTTTGAGGGTATTCAACAAAGAGATGAACAAAATTTTAAAGCAATAATTGGCAAGTTTGTTATAGAGCACAATGGTGGACAGACAGATATTATGCAACCTGAATTAAGAATATATAATCAACCTAACATCATTACTAGTGAAGCAGATATTAAAACTACTTTATATAAAGATAAATTTATGACTATGAATTCTGTTCAAAATCAAGAATATTTTAATATTAGATATCAAGTAAAACCTTTCATGATTTGGATTTGGCTATCTACATTTTTAATTAGCTTGAGTGGTTTGATAGGTTTTTTTAAAAAAAGATATGAAAACTAAAGTTTTTCCAGTTTTATTAATAATTATATTTTCAGTAATTTTTGTAATTTTTTATAAAGGATTACAAAATTCTAATGTTTATGAACCACAAATAGGCAATCAAAAGAACATCCCTTTTTTTGTTGCTAAAGCATTTGAAACAGAAGAGATTTTTAAATCAGAAGATATTTTTGAAGGGGATAAATTTTATTTGATGAACGTATGGTCTTCCTGGTGTACTCCCTGTAGAGATGAGCACAAGTTTTTATTAAATTTATCTAATCAAAAAAATTTAAAAATTGTTGGTCTCAATTATAAAGATAAAAAAAATAATGCAATAAATTTTTTAGATGAATTAAGCAATCCCTATGATTTTATTTTTAGTGATATAGACGGAACAATCGCAATCGAGTGGGGTGCTTATGGAGTTCCTGAGTCTTTCTTGTTATATAAAAATAAGATTATTAAAAAGATTATTGGACCAATCGATCAAAATTCATTACTAGAAATTAAAGATTTGATTCAATGAGATTTCTAAAATTCTTTATTGTAATTTTGATTATATTTAATTTTAATTTAACACATGCAAAAAATAAAAATTTGGATGAAAAAATAACAAAAAATTTACGATGTCTAATTTGTCAAGGTCAATCTATACATGACTCGGACTCTGAATTTGCAATCAGTTTAAAAACTTTAGTAAAAAAAAAATTAAATGAGGGGAGTAGTGAAGAAGAAATTTATAATTATTTAAAAGATAAATATGGTGAATGGATTTTATATGACCCAGAATTTAGTAAAAACACTTATTTTCTTTGGTTATTACCTCTCTTGATGTTTTTAATTGGTGGTGCAATAATATTAAAATTATTTATATATAAAAAAAATTAAATATATTTCACGTATGAAACTAAAAATTTTGTATCTTTTAATTGCTTTCTTTGTGGCAGGATTACCTATTAATGCTGAGGATTTTAAGGTCGATACTAATAATACTAAGTTCAATGTTTATTCAGGAATGTTTGATTTTAGTGACGAGGGTAAAAGATCAACTTTAATTGGATTTCAACATCAAAATGTAGATCTGAATAGAGATACATTTTTAGGAAATTTATCACCTATCACTGGAGCACTAATAACAGCAGATAATGCAGCATATTTTTACACTGGAGTGCAAGCTGATTATTCTGTTGGAGCTTTAAATGTCATACCAAGTTTTACTCCTGGAATTTATGAACAGGGAGATGGTAAAGATTTAGGACATATAGTTGAGTTTAAAAGTGAGGTTCAACTTTCTTTAGATCTACCTAAAGATAGTCAATTTGGTTTTTCCTACAACCATTTATCAAACGCTAGTCTAGGGGATAAAAATCCTGGGGCAAATAGTTATATGTTTAATTTTCTTAAAAAGTTTTAGATAAACATATTATGATATTGAGATTAAAAGATTGTCACAACTTTAGTGATTTTAGAAAACTTGCTAAGCTGAAACTTCCATCACCTATTTTTCATTATATTGATGGTGCAGCTGATGATGAAATCACATACGCTCGAAATACAAGTGCTTTTGATGATGTTGATTTAGTTCCTAATGTTTTAAGAGGTGTTGAGAATGTTGATTTATCTACAACAATTTTTGGTAAAAAATTAGATTTACCATTTTATCTTTCACCAACAGCACTACAAAGACTTTTTCATTATGATGGTGAAAGAGCAGTTGGAAAAGCTGCTAAAAAATTCAATACAATGTTTGGTGTCTCAGCATTAGCTACAGTTAGTGTAGAGGAAATATCTTCCATGATTGATACTCCAAAAATGTTTCAGTTTTACTTTCACAAAGATAGAGGTTTGAACGACTCTTGTTTAGAGCGTGCTAAAGCAGCTAAGTTTGATGTAATGGCTTTGACAGTTGATACTATCACAGGCGGAAATCGTGAAAGAGATCTAAGAACTGGTTTTACTTCTCCACCAAAATTGACTTTATCGAGCTTATTTAGTTTTGCAACCAAACCAATGTGGGGAATAAATTATTTAACAAAAGGTAAATTTGAATTACCTCATCTTCAAGATTTTGTAAAAGAGGGTACAAGCACAAACTCTTCGATAGGAAACTATTTTTCAACGATGTTAGATCAATCTATGAATTGGAAAGATGCGGAAAAACTTTGCTCTCAATGGGGAGGTCATTTTGCGTTGAAAGGTGTTATGAGTGTTGAGGATGCAAAGCGAGCTGTAGATATAGGATGCACAGGTATAATGGTTTCAAATCATGGTGGAAGACAACTTGATGGATCGAGATCTCCCTTTGATCAACTTGCAGAAATTGTAGACGCAGTTGGTGATAAACTGGATGTAATTTGTGAAGGTGGAATTCATAGAGGCACACATATGCTTAAAGCGTTATCTTTAGGTGCTAAAGCTTGCTCCGGTGGAAGATTATATCTTTATGCATTAGCAGCTGGAGGGCAAGCAGGTGTTGAAAGAGCAATAGAAAAATATAAATCAGAATTAGTTAGAGATATGAAGTTAATGGGATGTACAAAAATTAGTGATCTAAATCGAGATAACTTAAGATTTAGAAGATAATGAGTTTAAAAAATTGTTATAATTTTGAAGACTTTAGAAAATTAGCAAAAAAAAAATTACCGTCCCCAATTTTTCATTATATAGATGGGGGTGCAGATGATGAGTCTACATTAAGAAGAAATACAGATTCTTTTGATGATTGTGATTTAATTCCTAATATTCTAGCAAGTGTTGGTAAACCAGATTTATCAACTACTTTGTTTGGTCGAAAAATAGATATGCCCATTTTTCTTTCCCCTGCCGCTATGCAAAGACTTTATCATCCAGATGGAGACAGAGCTTCTGCAAGAGCTGCGGAAAAATTTAATACTTTTTATAGTATGTCTTCGATGGGAAATAATACTATTGAAGAAGTATCTAATATTTCAAGTGGACCAAAATTATTTCAGCTTTACGTTCATAAGGATCGATCAATCTCTGATGATTTAATAGATAGATCTAGAAGATCTGGTTTTGATGCTATGTGTTTAACTGTAGATACTTTGGTTGCTGGTAACCGAGAAAAAGATCACAGAACAGGATTTACTACTCCTCCAAAACTTACTCTTCAAAGTTTGATGAGTTTTGCAATGCGACCTGGATGGGTTTTTAATTATTTTACAGGTAAAAGATTTGAATTATCAAATGTTAAAAAAAAAACAGATAAAGGCACAAATATAGCTAAATCAGTTATTGAGTATATTAATGAACAATATGATCCTGCAATGGGCTGGAAAGATGCTGAGTATTGTGCAAAAAAATGGAACGGTCCTTTTGCATTAAAAGGTGTTATGTCAGTTGAAGATGCTAAAAAGGCAATTGATATTGGATGTACTGCAATTATGATATCAAATCATGGAGGACGTCAACTTGATGGATCAAGATCTCCTTTTGATCAAGTGAAAGCAATTTCTGATGCTGTAGGTGATAAATTAGAGATTATTTTGGATGGAGGGGTTAGAAGAGGAACTCATGTTCTTAAAGCACTTGCAGCTGGAGCAAAAGCATGTAGTTTTGGAAAAATGTTTTTATTCTCTTTAGCCGCAGGTGGTCAAAAAGGTGTTGAGCATCTTCTAAAAAACATGCACGATGAGATAAATAGAAATATGGTTTTAATGGGCTGTAAAAATTTAAAAGAGTTGAATAGTTCAAAATTAATCTATAGAAAATAAAGGATAAATTATGAAATTAGCTAAAAGTTTAGAAAGATTAGGAACAGAGTCCGCATTCACTGTACTTGCAGAGGCTAAAAAATTGGAAGCCCAAGGAAAGCCAATGATTCATTTAGGATTAGGACAACCAGATTTTAAAACTCCTAAACATGTCGTTGAAGCAGCTAAGAAAGCGTTAGATGATGGTCATCATGGATATGTAATGTCAAATGGTATTCCTGAATGTCGTCAAGCTGTAACTAGATGGATTAAAAAACGCTATAATGTAGATATCGATTTTGAAAGAATTATAATCATGCCAGGTGGTAAACCTACAATGAGTTATGCTATCCAGTGCTTTGGTGAACCAGGAGCAGAAATTATACATCCAACTCCTGCGTTTCCAATTTATGAGTCAATGATTAATTATACAGGATCAACTTCAGTTCCATATGATTTAACAGAAAATAAAGATCTAAAATTTGATCCAGATAAAATATTATCTTTAATTACAGATAAAACACGTTTGTTAGTTTTAATTAATCCAAATAATCCAACTGGAAGCTTTGTTGAAAAAAAAGATATAGACGTTTTAGCTGACGGTCTAAAGAAACATCCTCATGTAACAATACTTAGTGATGAAATTTATAGCAGACAAATTTTTGATGGTAAAGAAATGCCAACATTTTTTAATTATCCGGAGTTAAGAGAAAGATTAATAGTATTGGAAGGATGGAGCAAAGCTTATTCAATGACTGGATGGAGACTTGGTTGGAGTTTTTGGCCACAACACTTAGTTGAACATGTTAACAAATTGTTAATTAATAGTGTTTCGTGTGTTAATGCTGCCGCCCAATATGCAGGTATAGCTGCATTAGATGGTCCAGATGATTCAATTGATACTATGATGGAAAAATTCACTCAAAGAAGAGATATAATTTATAAAGGTTTGAATGATTTACCAGGTGTTGAATGTAGTTTACCTGGCGGAGCTTTTTATGCATTTCCAAAAGTTATTGGTACTGGAATGAATGGTGCAGAGTTTGCTAGAAAAGCTATGCATGAAGCAGGAGTAGCAATAGTTCCTGGATCGGCTTTTGGTGAAACTTGCCAAAACTATGTTAGGTTTAGTTTTGCGGCTTCTAGAGATAACATTTCTCAAGCTTTAGAAAACGTAAAGAAAATGCTAACTAAATAAGCTGTATTTTTACCTTAAATTTTATTAATATTCATTGAAATGAATGATCAAGCTCAAGCAGAACTAAAAAAGATCTTTAATGGAAGATTTTCTACCTCAGAGTCTACTAGAGCAAACTATGCAAGAGGTGAAGACACTTATGATCCAGTCTTATCCAAAGCTGTGGTTTTTCCAGAAACAAATGAAGAAGTCTCAAAAATACTAACTTTATGTAATAAATATAAAATTCCAGTAGTTCCTTTTGGTACCGGAACATCCTTAGAAGGAAATGTTGTAGGAAATGATAAGGGAATTACTATTTCTTTAGAAAAAATGAATAAAATTTTAAGTGTCAATGCAGAAGATTTTGATTGCAGAGTACAAGCTTGTGTTACTAAAGAACAACTAAACGAATATTTAAGAGAGGATGGAGTTTTTTTCCCAATTGATCCTGGTGCAAATGCTGCAATTGGTGGCATGGCATCCACATCAGCTTCAGGGACCATGGCAGTTAAGTATGGCACAATGAAAACAGTTATAACTGGGCTTACTGTTGTATTGCCAAATGGTGATATTATTAATACTGGAAGTAGAACTAAAAAAACTTCTGCTGGCTATAATTTAACAAATCTTTTTATTGGTTCAGAGGGCACATTAGGAATAATTACGGAAATTCAATTAAGATTATCCCCAATACCAGAAAGTATTATGAGTGCAGTTTGTCACTTTCCAACTTTAGAGAGTGCAGTACAAACAGCTCAACAAGTAATTCAATATGGTGTGCCTATAGCAAGAATTGAAATGCTTAATAAAGAACAAATGGAAATTAGTATCAATTATTCAAAATTAAAGGATATTGAAGCTGTACCAACATTATTTTTTGAATTTCATGGTTCAGAAGCATCAAATCAAGAAAATATTAAAATAGTAGAAGAGATTTCAGATGACAACAAAGGAAGTTCATTTAAATGGGCGAAAGATTTAGAGGAAAGAAATAAACTTTGGAAAGCAAGATGGGATGTTTATTATTCTGTTAAAGCTCTGATAAATAATGGAAGAGTATATTCAACCGATGTATGTCTTCCCATTTCTAACATTACAGAATGCGTAAATTTTGCTGAAGAGGAGACAAAAAAACTTGGTTTAAGAGCTCCTATGGTAGGGCATTTAGGAGATGGAAATTTTCATGTAATTTTACCCTATGATCCTAAAGAAGAGGAAATTTATAATAAGATAAGAGACTTTAGTGACTTATTAATTAAAAAAACTTTGGAGCTTAATGGAACAATAACAGGCGAACATGGAGTTGGATTGCATAAAAAAGCTTATCTTCTTCAAGAGCATGGTGACTGTATTCCATTGATGAAAACTATTAAAAAGAGTATTGACCAAAATAATATAATGAATCCTGGCAAAATATTTGATTTAAATTAATCAATAAAAATGAAAAAAATTTTAATTACCAGGAAATTAATTAAAGATAGCGAGGATAAAGCTTCAAAAATTTTTGAAGCAAAATTTAACTCAAATGACGAACTATATTCACAATCAAAAGTAATAGAAATGAGCCAAGGTTGTGATGGTATTCTTTCATCTTTGACAGAAAAATTAGATAAAGATACAATTGATAAATTACCAGATACAATTAAGATTATTTCAAATTTTGCTGTCGGATTTGGAAATATTGATTTAGAGGCTGCTAAAAAGAGAGGGATTGCAGTTACAAATACCCCTGAAGTTTTGTCAGATGCAACTGCAGAAATCGGAGTCCTTTTGATATTAGGAGCATGCAGAAGAGCTGCTGAGGGAATAAATTCTGCAAGAGAAGGTGGATGGAAATGGTCTGCAGATTATCTAATTGGAAAACAATTAACTGGAACAAGATTAGGCGTTTTAGGAATGGGAAGAATTGGGCAGAAAATTGCTAAAATTGCTAAATCATTAGGAATGATAATTCATTATCATAACCGATCAAAATTAAATCCTGAAAAAGAAAACGGCGCAATCTATCATGATAGTGTTAAAAGTCTTTTTTCAGTATCTGATGTTTTATCTATTTGTTGTCCAGCAACAAAGGAAACAGAAAATATGATTAATAAAGAGACAGTTGAATACTTTCCTAAAGGGGCAGTAATAACTAATGTTGCTAGAGGTGACATTGTTGATGATGAGGCTTTGATTGATGCTTTGAACAGAAGAAAAATTTATGCTGTTGGCTTAGATGTTTACAAAAATGAACCAAACTTAAATCCAGGTTATTCAAAAATAAAATCTGCATTTATTTTACCTCATCTTGGAAGTGCAACAAAAGACACTCGAATAGCAATGGCTAATTTAGCTATTGATAATATTGATGAGTATTTTCAAACAGGGAATTGCAAAAATAAAGTAAACTAATTCTACCCTAGATTGTATAAAGTTTAATTTCTGCGACATCTACCCCTTTTTTTAGAAAGACTCTAAGCTAATTCTATGTTTAAATTATTATAGTTAATTAACTAGTAGAGGAGATATAATGACAAAAGAAAATAAATCATTGAAGATTAAAACATCTTCAAGACGTAAGTTCTTTAAAACTGCTGCTAAAGCTGGAGCTGTTGCTGCAGCTACAGTTGCAATGCCAAACATTGCAAGAGCAGACGGTCACGTAACATTAAAGATGCAAGCAGCTTGGCCTTCAGGCGCTAACATCTTTTTTGAAATGGCTGGAGACTACTGTAACATGGTTAAAGAAATGTCTGGAGGTTCGCTTAAGATTGACCTTCAACCAGTAGGCTCAGTTGTAAAAACTTCAGAAATAGGAGCAGCTGTTAGTGACGGTAACCTAGATATGGGTCACTGGGTAACAGCTTATTGGTATGGTAAAAATCCTGCCGCTTCACTTTTTGGAACTGGTCCTTCATACGGAATGTCATCTCAAGAAGTAATGGGATGGATGGAGTATGGTGGTGGAAGAAAATTATATGATGAAGCTGTTGCTTCAGTAGGATTCGATTACATTGGATTCTTTCATATGCCTATGCCAGCACAGCCCTTTGGTTGGTTCAAAAAGAACGTAACAAAAGTATCTGATGTTAAAGGAATGAAGTATAGAACAGTTGGTCTAGCGACTAACGTTTTAACTGCTATGGGAATGGTCGTAAGACAATTACCAGGTGGTGAAATTCAACCAGCAATGAAAACTGGTTTGATTGATGCTGCTGAATTTAACAACCCGACATCAGACTCACAATTTGGAATGCAAGATGTATCTAAACACTACCATTTAGGTAGTTTCCACCAATCTCAAGAAATGTTTGAGATACCGGTGAATAAGAAAAGATACAATAGCCTTTCACCTGCTCATCAAGCTATCTTGAAAAATGCTGCATATGCTGCAAACTCAGATAACTACTTCAAAGCTTTAGTTAGATATTCTGCTGACCTAGCTAAGTTAATGAATGAGCATAAGGTTAATGTTTACCAAACATCTGATGCTATTTTAGCTGAACAGTTAAAAGGTTGGGACAAAATAGTAAGTGAATTTTCTGGTAAAGATCCTTTCTTTAAGAAAATTATCGCTTCTCAGAAAGCATACGCTAAGAGAACAATGAAGTATCTGTTGATGAATCAACCGAACTACAAATTAGCTTATGAAAATGAGTTTGGTCCAATTGCAAAAGTTAAAATATAATTAACTTTAAAAATTTAAATTAAAGGGGGTTGAAAAACCCCCTTTTTTTTTACTCAAATTTACGATACTTATAAATTATGATGTCATCCTATATTAGATTTGCTGATACACTTAGTACTTCGATGGGCAAAGCTTTTTCTTGGTGTATTGTTATCTTAATGGGCGGAACAGTTTATGAAGTTGTCATGGCTTATGCCTTCAATAAGCCAACGTTATGGAATTTTGATTTTAGTATGCAGATGTATGGGGCTATCTTGATGATGTCTGGTGCATACTGTCTTGCAACTGAAGCGCATGTTAGAGGAGATGTAATTTATAGATTATTTAGCCAAAGAACCCAGGCATGGATTGATTTAGTGCTTTACTTTATCTTTTTCTTTCCAGGAGTTATAGCTTTAGCTTTTTATGGTTACGAGTATGCAGCTCAAGCTTGGAAAATAAAAGAAACTAGCTGGAGTAGTCCAGCTCAAATTCAAATTTATATGGTTAAATCTATGATACCTGCGGCAGGTATAATGTTAATTATTCAAGGAATAGGAGAAGTTTTTAGATCTATAATTTGTATTCAAACTGGTCAATGGCCTGCAAGAATAGTAGTTGCAGAAGAAACAGATAAAATTTTAATGAGAACTTCACAACAAGAAGATAAAAATAATGCTATTTAGTCTTACAAATCCTGAAGTTGCAATTTTAATGATGGGTGTCTTTTTATTTGCTGTTTTGTTGGGCTTCCCTATAGCTTTTACTTTAATGGCCATGGGAATAGGCTTTGGTTATTATGCTTATTATGACCCTGTTTTGATGGATCATCTTTTTGACAATAGAATATTCTCTTTATTTGTTAAAAACACTTATACAGTAATGGATAATAATGTGCTCACAGCAGTACCTCTTTTTTTATTTATGGGATATTTAGTTGAGAGGGCTGGAATTGTAGCTAAATTATTTTTTGCAATTAGACTTGCAGCTCATAGATTGCCAGCATCCATGGCAGTAGCAGCATTGATAACATGTACTTTATTTTCTACAGCAACAGGGATTATTGGAGCAGTTGTAACTTTAATGGGCTTATTGGCTTGGCCAGCTATGGTCAAAGCTGGTTATGATAAAAAATTTGCATCAGGAATAATTTGTAGCGGTGGATGTTTAGGAATTCTAATACCACCAAGCATTATGTTAATTGTTTACTCTGTAATTGCACAATTATCACCATTAAGGTTATTTGCAGCTGCAATTTTTCCAGGATTGATGTTAGCAGGTTTATACATCGGATATGCAGTATTTAGAGCATGGCTCAACCCTTCAATAGCCCCAAGACCACCAGCGGAGGATATTCCACCTAGAGCAGAAATTTTAAAAGAGGTATTGGTTTCTTTTGTTCCTTTATTCGGATTAATAATGTTAGTTCTTGGTACGATTTTAGCAGGAATTGCTACACCAGCTGAAGCAGCAGCAGCAGGAGCTTTTGGTGCATTAATTTTATCTTGGTTTTATAAAACTCTTAAATGGCAAAATTTTAAAGAATCAGTTTTCTTGACTGCAAAAACAACTGCAATGATTATGTGGTTATTTATTGGATCTTGGACTTTTTCGTCAGTATTCTCTTATTTAGGGGGACATGAGGTATTTGAGCATTTCTTTACATCAATAAATATAACTACATGGCAATTTTTAGTAATTACTCAAATAATTATTTTTTTACTTGGATGGCCTTTAGAGTGGACAGAAATTTTAATTATATTTGTACCAATATTTTTACCGTTACTTGAAATATTTAACGTAAATCCTTATTTTTTTGCAATGTTAATTGCTTTAAATTTACAAACATCCTTTTTAACCCCACCAATGGCTATGTCAGCCTATTATCTTAAAGGAGTTCAAAAAACTAATGTTGAATTACTTGAAATATTTAAAGGGATCATGCCGTTTTTGGCTATAGTTATTTTTGGAATGTTTTTGATGTATATGTTCCCTGGAATTGCTTTATGGCTTCCAGATGTATTGTTTGCAGACTAATAAAAAATGATTGATATATTTTCGTTAAGTGTTGAAGAGATGGCTTCAAAGATTAAAGAAGGCCAGTTGACATCAATTGAAGTTTGCGAAAAATATGTTGAAAGAATAAATAAATTTGAAAAAGATATTAAAGCATGGGCTCATTTTGATAAAAAAGTATTGTTAGAAAAAGCTGCTGATGCAGATGAACATAGAAGATCAGGCAAACCTGTAGGTTCATTACATGGAGTTCCAATAGCTTTAAAAGATATAATAGGAACTGTTGATATGCCAACTGAATGTGGCACAACCATAAGAAAAGGTAAATCTTATTCTCAAAATGCTGAGATAGTTGAACTACTACATTCAGCTGGTGCTATTGTGATGGGTAAAACAGCTACATCAGAATTAGCTTATCTTGGACCACCAAAAACAACTAATCCTCATGATTATACAAGAACACCTGGAGGCTCTTCTAGCGGTTCAGCAGCATCTGTTGCTTCTCTCATGGCACCTCTTTCAATTGGATCACAAACAGGTGGGTCTGTTATTAGACCAGCTTCTTACTGTGGTGTTGTTGGATATAAACCAACTTATGGTCTAATTTCAAGAAATGGAGTTTTAAGAACTTCATATGCACTAGATCATATTGGTTTATTTGGCAGAACTGTTGAGGATGTAGCTTTGTTAGCTAAAGTTTTAATTAAAAAGGATCATCATGATCCTGCAACCATTTATTATTCAGCAGAAAATATTTTAGAAGAAACAAAAAATGGCCCTGCATATGAGCCTAAGTTTATTTTTTATAAATCAGATTATTGGAAGATAATTGATAAAAAATCCAGAGAGTCTTTTGAATACTTTATTAAGTCATTTAAAAATATTGAGGTATTTGATACTCCATCATACTTTAAAGATATTCATAAATATCATCAAATTATTCATGAAACAGATTTGGCTAATAATTTTGCAATGTATTATAAAAAGTATAAGGCAAAATTATCAAAATATATGCAAACTGCTATAGCCAAAGGTAATAAGTATTCAGCAAAAGAATATGCTGGAGCTATTGATTTTAAAAAAAGAAGCTATGAGTCATACCAAGAAGTTTTTGAAGATTATCATGGGGTTTTGTCTCCATCTAGTCCGGGTGTTGCGCCAAAAGGATTGAAGAGCACTGGTACCGCTGAGTTTAATAAAGTGTGGTCATATCTTGGTACTCCCTGCATATCTCTTCCTCTACTTGAAGGTGAAAATAATTTGCCTTTAGGTGTACAGCTTATTGGAGATCGTTATGATGATCATAGATTTTTAGGGGTTGCTAATTGGTTAGAAAAAGAATGTAATAATTAAAATGCAAAAATTCACAACATTTTTAGGATCTCTTCTCGCAATAGCTTTTTTGGTAGGTCTTGCATTTACATTAACCAGATCTTCAATGATAGGTTTTTTTGATGTATTGCCTGTTTATATTTTAATGGGTATTGCAATTTTTATGATGGTCTATGAGGCCTTTTTTGATAAAAAATAGATATCTAAACATTAAAATCATTGAACACAAAAACAAATAATTTATTAGCATTTTCTCTTTTATTTATTCAACCAATATTTATGGCATCAAATTTAATTGTAGCCAGAGGTGGAGTTGAATATGTTCCACCAATCTCTTTAGCATTTTGGAGATGGACAGTAGTTTTTTTAATTCTCCTACCATTCACTTATTTATCTTTAAGAAAGAGTTACAAAATTATGAAAAAAGAATATAAAAAACTTTTTTTCTTAGGGGCAACTGGATGTGGGGTATGTGGCGCTTTCCCTTTTTTAGCTGGTCAAACCACTACTGTTACCAATATGGGAATTATTTATACCTCATCTCCAGTATTTATAATTTTGATTTCAAGCATTTTTTTTAATGAAAAAATTAATCTAACTAAAATTACTGGACTAATAGCTTGTTTGATAGGAGTATTTGCTATTATTATAAAAGGTGATCTCTCTTTGTTAATAGATCTTAATTTTACAATTGGTGATTTGTGGATGTTGGCTGCTGCTATTGGATGGGCCTTATATTCAATTTATTTGTTCTATTGGAAAACAAAACTTGAAATTTTTCAAAGATTTACATTAATCGCTTTTTTTGGGGCAGTCAGCTTGTTACCTTTTTATATTAGTGAAGAAATTTTTTTTGAAAGAACTATATTTAATCAGGAATTTTTCATCTGGGTTGTCTTTGCAGCAGTTTCCCCAGGAATAGTTGCATTTACTCTCTATACAATGGCACAAAAAAAACTTGGTGCATCTTTAACAGGATTTACCTTATATATTTTTACAATTTATGGAGCAATTTATGGCTATTTTTTATTTGAAGAAAAATTAGAAAACTATCATCTTGTAGGAACTATGTTAGTTTTTTTTGGCATATACTTAGCAAAGAAAAAAAATGTTCAAAAAAATTAAGAACAATATAATGCAATTAATTTTAATTATATTTTTTCTTTATTCTTTAATTTTAGTATTTTTGTACTTCTATCAAAGAAGCTTATTATATCATCCAAACGAAAATAATTATTCAGGCGATGAGATCTCTGTAGGTATTGAAAAGGTGAAAATATCATCTACAGATAATCTTCAAATATTAGGCTGGTATCATGAAAAAAATCTAAAGGATTTTAAGACGCTAATTTTTTTTCATGGTAATGCAGGATCTCTAGAAAATAGAATTCATAAAATCAATCATTTTAAAGATATGGATATAAATTTTTTAATAATAGCTTGGCGTGGGTTTAGTGGAAATAATGGTAAACCAACTGAACAAGGTCTTTATGATGATGGTAAAAGTGCAATTGACTGGTTAGCCAAAAAAGGTGTGAGAGAAAAAGATATTATTTTATATGGAGAGTCATTGGGCACAGGAGTGGCCACACATCTTGCTCAAAATAAAAATTTTGCAGGAATAATATTAGAAACACCTTTTACTTCAATGATTGATGCTGCCAAAAAATTTTATCCATATATACCCGTCAGCTTATTGTTAAAAGATAAATTTGAAAACAAAAAAAAAATTAAAAATATCAATTCTCCTATTTTAGTGATGCATGGTGAGGCTGATCAAATTGTTCCATTTTCAATGGGAAAAAAAATATATGAAATTGCAAACAAGCCTAAATATTCATATTTTACAAAATATGACAATCATATGATGGAATATAATAAAAATCTTCTTAAAGCATTAAAGTCATTTTTAGATAGTTTAAATTAAGCCACAATCTAAACAAATATATTTCAAGATTTTAAGCTTATTTAAATCAATGATAAGATATTTTTTAATTCTTTTTTTTAGCTTTATTTTCACAAATTTTGTTTACTCAAAAGAAAACTCTTTTTATCCAGATGATCTATTTCATATTGATCATATGGACTCTCACAATAAAGAGTTTGCACTATATTTTAAGGGTAGGGAAAAATCGATTTTAGCTAGAGGTGAAGAAAGTAATTATATAAACGATTTTCCAAGAGACCTTTATATTTATAATTATTCCACCAAATCATCTATGCCTTTAATTTCTTATGATTGGTTTCCTTCTAAGGCTAAATATTTTTTACAAGAGTATAACTTTCCAGTTTTCCCTGATGATTTCGCTTACTATCTTTTGAAGGATAATAAAACTCTAGTAATGATAAGTGCTGTCAAAAGTTTAAATGCAAATTTCAAATATGATATTATTAATCAAAAATTAGAACTTTATCCTACAACTGGTAAATTTGATTTTATAATTTCTTCTTTTTCAAAAGATTGTGGTCATTATAAATTTAAAGATAATTATAAGTGTAGTATTTATAAGCCTTTGATTTCGAGTAATTTAATAAATTAATCAGTTTGAGTGAAGGCATCTGCAAATTTTTCTGCTTCAAATATTTGCAAGTCATCTTCTTTTTCACCTAATCCTAATGCAATAATAGGAAGTTTATATTTCTTTGCTAAAGCTAAAAGAATACCTCCTTTTGCAGTTCCATCTAATTTCGTCATTATGATACCTGTTATTGGAATAATTTTATTAAACTCTTCGACTTGATTTATTATATTTTGACCTGAAGTCGCGTCTAAAACTAAAACAACATCATGTGGTGCTTCAGCGTCTATCTTTTTAGTCACATTTGCAATTTTTTTATATTCTTCCATTAAATTCTTTTTATTTTGAAGTCTTCCTGCCGTATCAATTAAAACTTGATCAAAATTATTTTTTAATGCATCTTCGATGGCTTTATATGCTACTGAAGCTGGATCTGAACCTTGTGATGATTTAATAACTTGAACATCTATTTTATTAGCCCAATTTTCCAATTGCTCAATAGCTGCAGCTCTAAAAGTATCAGAGGCTGCAAACATAACTTTATTACCATTTGATTTTAAAATTTTACCAATTTTACCAATAGTAGTTGTTTTACCAACACCATTTACACCAGAGATTAAAGTTGCATTTAATTTATCTTTTTTAGTGAAAAAAGACTTGTTCTCTAGGGGTTTCATTAAAGAAATTATATAATCTTTTAATATGAGATTTATTTCTAAAGATAAATCTTTTGAAGGATCAATTTTTTTAGTTGAAATTATTTGTTTTATCTCAGAGGCAGCTTCTATACCTACATCAGATTTAATCAAAAATTCTTCAATTTTATTTAAATTTTCATCATCTATTTTTTTTTTTACAATTATTTCCTTAATGCCAGACGAAAGTGCAGAAGCACTTTTTTGAAAACCTTCTTTAAATTTATCAAAAATTCCCATTATAATTTTATTGAAATTTCCTTAATATCTGAGACCGGGCCTTTCATATGAATAGAATTTTTTTCATCTATGAAAATTGATAATTTTCCATTAACAAATTCTATGTCTGTATTATTTTTGGTTAAATTATTTAATTTACCAGCAAAAGCTGTTGCACAAGCTGCTGTTCCACATGCCTTTGTTAAACCTGCACCTCTTTCCCAAACTTTAACTTTTATTAGATTTTCATTAATTACTTTAGCTATTGTAACGTTACATCTTTCTGGAAATAAAACATGACTCTCAATTTTTGGACCAATTTTTCCAATATCAAAGTTTTCAATTTTTTCTACAAAAAAAATAACGTGGGGGTTCCCTACATTTATAGCAGTACCACCTAAATATTCTTTATTATCTAAATCATTAATTTTAATATTTAAATTTTTTGTATCAGATTCTTTTGAAAGAGGAATTTCATTCCAATTTATTTTTGCTTTTCCAATTTCAGTTATTACAAGATTATTACCCAATATTTCTGATTTTAAAATTCCAGACTGAGTCGTTAAAGTCACATTTTTATCATTTTTCTCTTTTGATATTAAATCAGCAACACATCTTGTTCCATTTCCACATGCTCCAGATTCTCCTCCATCAGAATTAAAAAATTTTAAATTAGCATCAGTAGTGTTATCTTTTTCTATTAGTATCAATTGATCACAACCAATAAAATTTCTGTTACAGATTTTAATAACCTGATCTTTTGATAAGTTTGTAATTTTTTCTCTATTATCAATGATCACAAAATCATTACCTAATCCATCCATTTTAAAAGCTTTAATGTCCATATATAGTTATTTAACTTATTTATTGACTTTTTGAACCTCTATTATAATTTGGGTCAGTTTCCGCAAAAACGTTAAATTTGCGGTGTCTTTGGAAACAAAGAGATCGACACTAGTCAGCGAGGGTTCGCCCACTAGTGCGATTACTGCTGTGTAAAATAAATATGTTTGAAAATTTGACAAATAAATTTGAAGAAATTTTTTCTTCTCTAAAAAAAGCACCTTCTCTTGATGAAAAGCAAGTTGATGAAGGCTTAAGAGGTATTAGACAAGCTTTAATAGAAGCTGACGTTTCTTTAGATGTTGCAAAAGAATTCGTTGAAAAAGTTAAACCAAAAGCCTTAGGACAAGAAATAATAAGATCGACATCACCCGGAGATATGGTGGTTAAGATTGTTTATGACGAGCTTGTTAATTTGCTAGGTGAAAAAAATAATGATGTAAATCTTAATGCAGTTCCTCCAGTACCAATGATGCTAGTTGGATTACAGGGCTCTGGTAAAACAACTACAACCGCTAAACTTGCAAGGTACCTAGAAAATACTAAGAAAAAGAAAGTTATGATGGTTAGCTTAGATATTTATAGGCCTGCTGCTCAAGAACAACTTAAATCTTTAGGTGAGCAAAATGATATTTTAACTCTCCCTATAATTGAAGGCCAACAGCCAGCTGATATTTGTCAAAGAGCTATAAGCGCAGCCAATTTAAATGCAGCTGATATTATATTATTTGATACCGCAGGAAGGACACAGATTGATTTACAAATGATGAGTGAGATCAAACAAATTGAAAAAACAATTAATCCTGCAGAGACTTTTTTGGTTGCAGACTCACTTACGGGACAAGTAGCAGCATCCGTAGCAAAAGAATTTAAAAATACAGTAAACTTGTCAGGAATAATTTTAACTAGAGCAGATGGTGATGCTAGAGGTGGAGCAGCCGTTAGTATGAAATTTATTTCTCAAGTTCCAATTAAATTTTTAGGTGTAGGCGAAAAAATTGAAAATCTTGAAGTATTTCATCCAGATAGAATCGCAAATAGAATTTTGGGAATGGGAGATATTGTATCTCTTGTAGAAAAAGCTGCACAAGATCTTGGTGAAGAAAATATTAAAAAGGCTGAAGAAAATTTAAAAAAAGGACAATTTTCAATGCAAGATTATTTAACCCAATTACGACAGATGAAAAAAATGGGTGGAATAGAAGGAGTAATGTCTTTTATGCCAGGGGTTTCAAAAGTTAGGTCTCAAATGGATGCTGCAGGTATAGATGAAAGTGTAATTACAAAAAATGAGGCAATAATTCTATCTATGACAAAAAATGAACGAGAGAATCCAAAAATAATTGATGGTTCTCGAAAAAAGAGAATTGCTAATGGTTCTGGTACAGATCCAGCCACTATCAATAAATTGCTAAAGCAATTTAAAATGATGTCCGAAATGATGAAAAAGATGTCTAAAGGAAATCTGAAAGGTATATCTGATAAAGGAATACCACCAGAATTATTTAATCAATTAAAATAAAAAAAAAGGAGAGTAAATGTTAAAGTTAAGGTTATCAAGAGGTGGAACAAAGAAGAGACCAGTTTACAAAGTAGTTGTAGCAGATAGTCGTTTTGCAAGAGATGGAAGGTTTATTGAAAAAGTAGGTTTTTTCAATCCATTACTTCCCAAAGAAAAAAAGGAAAGAATTGGACTTGAGGCTGAAAGAATAAAATATTGGCTAGGTCAAGGGGCGCAACCAACAACAAGAGTAGCAAGAATTTTAGGTGAAAATGAATTAATGCCTATGCCTGCTAACGGAAATAATCCTCAAAAAGCAGTTCCAAAAAAAGATAGAAAAAAAGAAGGATCTGAAGAAGCTAAAAAGGAAGAAGCTCCTAAAGCAGACGCAGCACCAGCAGCAGAAGCTAAAAAGGAAGAAGCTCCTAAAGCAGACGCAGCACCAGCAGCAGAAGCTAAAAAGGAAGAAGCTCCTAAAGAGGAAAAAAAATAATCTAAAGATTGTTTATGTTTCAAGCTCAAGTATTTACCCTTTATCCAGAAGTTTTTCCTGGACCTTTAGCAAAAGGTCTTTATGGAAAAGCTTTGTCTAATAAATTGTGGAACTTAAGTGTAATAAACATTAGAGATGCTGCAACTGATAAACACAAAACAGTCGATGATACTCCTTATGGTGGAGGAACAGGAATGTTACTTAAAGCTGATATTTTAGCAAAATCTCTTGACCGAAAAGTTAAAAAAGGAGAAAGAGTTTTTTATCTTTCACCAAAAGGTAAAAAATTCGATCAAAAACTTGCTCAAGACTTATCAAAAGAGAAATCAATATCTTTAATTTGTGGTCACTTCGAAGGGGTAGATGAAAGAGTTTTGACCACAAGGAATATTGAAGAAATAAGTGTGGGAGATTATGTTTTGTCTGGAGGTGAAACTGCTGCACTAGTAGTACTTGATAGCATTTTAAGACTTTTGCCAGGGGTATTGGGAAACGAAAAATCTTCCATTGATGAAACCTTTGAAAATGGTCTTTTAGAGTACCCTCAATATACTAAACCTCAAATTTGGGAAGAAAAGTCAGTCCCTGAAGTATTATTATCTGGAGATCATACTAAAATTAAAGACTGGCGTTTATCTCAATCAGAGGCTATAACACGCGTCCGAAGACCAGATTTGTGGCAAAAATATAAGAAAGATTAATTTGTTAAATATTAAAATGAAAACTATTGAAGAAATAAATCAGCATAATGTTAAAAAAATTCTTTCAGAGAAAAAAATTCCTGAATTTTATCCTGGCGATGTAGTAAAAGTTGGTGTTAGAATTACTGAAGGTAAAAAAGAAAGAATCCAATATTTTGAAGGCGTTTGCATCGCTAAAAAAAATAGAGATCTTAATTCATCGTTTACTGTGAGAAAAATTTCTTTTGGAGAGGGTGTAGAACGAACTTTTCCATTGTACGGAACTTTAATTGATTCAATTAAAGTAATCCGTTCAGGTAAAGTAAGAAGAGCTAAACTTTACTATTTAAGAGATAGAACTGGTAAATCAGCTAGGATTGCAGAGAAAATTAGAAAAAAAATTGGTATAGATATGGATGTGAAACCAGAAACAGTGAATGAAGAAAACTTAGCTCCAGTAGTTAAAGAAAATGAACCTGAGATAAAAGTAGAAACTGCACCGACTTCAGAGGCTAAAAAAGATGATTCTTTTAAGGAAGAGTCTAAAAAAGATGCCCCTAATGCTGAAATTAAAGCAGAAAAAAAACTTGAAAAGACACCAGAAAAAAAATAGTTTTTTTTTTAATGCCCAATACTTTATACGATAAAATTTGGAATGATCACCTTGTAGATCTACAAGATGATGGAACAGCTTTGTTATTTGTAGATCGTCATTTGGTTCATGAGGTAACCAGTCCCCAGGCATTTGAAGGTTTAAGAAATTCTAATCGTAAAGTTAGACATCCTAATTTAACACTTGCAGTAGCAGATCATAATGTTCCAACAACTGATAGATCAAAAGGTATTTCTGATAAAGAGTCAAAGATACAAGTTGAAACCTTAGAAGCTAATTGCAAAGAGTTTGGTATTAAACTTTTTGGTATGAATGATAAGAGACAAGGAATCGTTCATGTTACAGGTCCAGAGCAAGGTTTTACTCAACCTGGAACAGTAATAGTATGTGGTGATAGCCATACGGCAACACACGGTGCTTTTGGTTCTTTAGCATTTGGAATTGGAACTTCAGAAGTAGAACATGTTTTAGCTACTCAAACATTAGTTCAAAAAAAAGCTAAAAATTTTAGAGTAAATGTAAACGGCAAACTCCCTTTAGGTGTTACTTCTAAAGATGTTATTCTTCAAATAATTGGAAAAATTGGTACAGCAGGTGGAACGGGTTGTGTAATAGAATATGCAGGTGACCTAATTAGATCGTTGAGTGTTGAACAAAGAATGACAATTTGCAACATGACTATAGAGGGTGGAGCTAGGGCAGGATTAATAGCACCTGATGAAAAAATATTTAAATATTTAAAAGACAGACCAATGTCTCCAAAAGATAAAGATTGGGATAAAGCAATGGAATATTGGAAAAATTTAAAAACAGATGAAGGTGCTAAATTTGATAAAGAAATTGATCTTCAAGCAGAGGAAATTTTACCTATGATAACTTGGGGAACTTCTCCTCAAGATGTAATCACAATAGATGAAAAAGTTCCAAATCCTCAGAACGAAAAGGATGAGGATAGAAAAAATTCTTTAGAAAGATCTTTAAATTATATGGGTTTAAAACCCAATATGGCTGCAAAAGATATAAAAATAGATAAAGTTTTTATTGGGAGTTGCACTAATGGAAGAATAGAAGATTTGAGAGAGGCGGCAAAAATTTTAAAAGACAAAAAGATAGCTGCTCATGTTCATGCGATGGTTGTGCCAGGATCAGGATTAGTAAAAGAACAGGCTGAGCAAGAGGGGTTAGATAAAATTTTTGTAAATTCAGGTTTTGAATGGAGAGAACCTGGTTGCTCTATGTGTTTAGCCATGAATGCAGACAAGTTAAAACCACAAGAAAGATGTGCTTCTACATCAAATAGAAACTTTGAAGGAAGACAAGGTAGAGGGGGAAGAACTCATTTAGTAAGCCCTGGTATGGCAGCAGCAGCAGCTATTTCTGGAAATCTTGATGACGTTAGAAAGTACCAAAATTAAATGCAAAAATTTAATACTTTAAAAAGTATTCCAGTATATTTACCAATAGTGAATATTGATACGGATATGATAATTCCAAAACAATTTTTGAAAACTATTAAAAGAACTGGTCTTGGTAAAAATTTATTTTTTGAGATGAGATATGATGACCAAGGTAAAGAAATTGGAGATTTTATTTTAAATCAAAATCCATTTAATAATTCTAAAATTTTGATAGCTGGAAAAAATTTTGGATGTGGTTCATCAAGAGAGCATGCTCCATGGGCATTGTTAGATTTTGGCATAACATGTGTAATTAGTTCAAGTTTTGCAGATATTTTTTATAGTAATTGTTTTAAAAACGGAATTTTACCTATTGTTCTTGAGGAGGAAAAAATTAAAGAATTATCAGAATACGCAAATCGGAAAGAGGAAATATCAGTTGATTTAAATGAAAACAAGATTGTTTATGGAAACAATGAAATTAAATTTGATGTAGATAAATTTAAAAAAAAATGTCTTTTAGAAGGATTAGACGATATAGCATTATCTTTAAAAAAGTCAGAAAAAATTGAAAATTTTGAAAAAGATTTGAAAAATCAGAAACCTTGGATTTTTAATGATTAAAGTGAAAAAAAGAAAAATTTTATTATTACCTGGTGATGGTATTGGTCCTGAAGTTATTGCTGAAGTAAAAAAAATAATTAATTGGTTTAATGATAAAAAATCACTCGACTTTGAAATAGATCAAGATCTTGCTGGAGGTTGCTCTATTGACAAACACGGAACCCCTATAACTGACGAAGTATTTTATAAGGCATTAGAAAGTGCGGTAGTAATGTTAGGAGCAGTAGGAGGTCCAAAATGGGATAATATAGATTTTTCAAAAAAACCTGAAAGAGCATTATTAAAACTTAGAAAAGAATTAAAATTATTTGCAAACTTAAGGCCAGCAATATGTTTTAAACAATTAGTCGATGCATCAACTTTAAAACCAGAAATTGTTTCTGGTTTAGATATTATGATAGTAAGAGAACTGACTGGTGGGATATATTTTGGCGAACCTAGAGGAATTAAACCAATTGAAAATGGTGAAAGAAAAGGAATTAACACTCATACTTATACGAGCAGTGAAATAATTAGAGTTGCTAAAATTGCTTTTGAATTAGCAAAAAAAAGATCAAACAAAGTTACGTCGTGTGAAAAATCAAATGTTATGGAAGCCGGACAACTTTGGAAAGAAGAAGTTCAAACATTACATGAAAAAGAATATAAAGATGTAGAACTAAGTCATATGCTTGCTGATAACTGTGCTATGCAGTTATTAAGAAATCCCAAGCAGTTTGATGTAATTGTAACTGATAATTTATTTGGAGATATGTTATCAGATCAGGCTTCAATGCTTACTGGATCTTTAGGTCTTTTACCCTCAGCATCTTTAGGTGCTAAAAATAAAGATGGTGAAATGAGAGCAATGTATGAACCAATTCATGGTTCAGCTCCAGATATTGCTAGTAAAGGAATTGCAAATCCAATTGCAACTATATTGAGTTTTGCTATGGCCTTGAGGTATTCTTTAGATTTAGATAAAGAGGCTGAAGCACTAGAAAAAGCTGTGCAAGATGTGCTAAATGATGGATTGAGAACAAAAGATATTCTATCAGGTGGAATGAAAGAAGTTTCAACCTCTCAAATGGGAGATGCGATAATTTCAAAATTGCAATAATCTATTAATTGTCCTAAACTAATTCTATGCCAAGCTACAATGCACCAGTTGAAGATATGATGTTTCTTTTTGAGAAACTAAGAGATAATAAAAATTACAATGAATTAGAAAAATATAAAGAGGTCAGTTTAGAACTTGTTAAAGATATTTTAGAAGAGGCTGCAAAGATTAATCAAAATTTAATATTACCTCTCGCTAAAATAGGTGATGAAAATCCTGCAGTTTTAGAAAATGGAGTTGTAAGAACACCCCCTGGATATAAAGAAGCTTACCAAAAGTATATTGAAGATGGTTGGACTTCTTTATCTTGTGATCCAAAGTATGGTGGACAGGGAATGCCAAAGACTGTTAGTGCTTTTTTTGACGAAATGCTTTCATCTGCAAGCTTATCTTTCAAACTTTATAGCGAACTCAGTATTGGGGCATATAATTGTATAAATCATCATGCCTCAGAAGAAATAAAAACCAAATATTTACCAAAAATAGTTGAAGGCAAATGGAGTGGCACTATGTGTTTAACAGAACCAGTTTGTGGAACTGATTTAGGACTTTTAAAAACTAAAGCTGAGAAACAATCTGATGGAACATATAAACTTAGTGGCCAAAAGATTTTCATTACTTCAGGTGATCAAGATCTTACAGAAAATATTATTCATTTAGTAATTGCAAGAGCAACAGACTCACCATCTGGTACAAAAGGTATAAGTTTATTTTTAGTCCCAAAATTTGTAGTTAATGAGGATGGAAGTGTAGGTCCTAGGAACGGAGTATCAACAGGATCTATAGAAAGTAAAATGGGTATCAAAGGTTCTGCTACATGCGTTCTCAACTTTGATGGAGCAACTGGATATATGATAGGTAAAAAGGACAAAGGTTTAAGCGCGATGTTTACAATGATGAATCTTGAAAGAATTGTTGTCGGTATACAAGGGCTTGGAATTTCAGAAATTGCTTATCAAAATTCACTTGCTTATGCTAAAGAGAGAAAACAAGGTAAAACTAACAACACCAAATCATCTAATGGAGCAGATTTTATAATTGAACATGCTGATATAAGAAGGTCATTATTAAATATGAAATCAATTATAGAAGGTGAGAGAGCATTATGTTTTTGGCTGTCACAACAAACAGAAGTTAGTTTAAACCATCCAGATGAAAAAGTTCGTCAGGAAGCTTCCGACTTTGTCTCCTTAATGACGCCTGTCGTTAAATCGTTATTTACAGATCTTGGTATGGAAATTACTAATGATGCTATGCAAATTCATGGTGGTTATGGTTATACAAAAGATCAAGGAATAGAACAACTTTATAGAGATAATAGAATAACGCCAATATATGAAGGCACTAATTCAGTGCAAGCAGCAGATTTAGTTTTTAGAAAATTATCTAATAAAAATGGAAATATAATTAATAGATTTTTAGATCTAATTAAATCTGAGGTTAACTCAAATAATGAGCAAATAAAAACATTTGCTAAAGAATTTAATTATTATTTAGACATTTTGAGCAAGTTTAGTGATTGGACAATTGAAAAAGCTAAAACGGACAAAGACGATGTAAGTGCTGCAGCAAATGACTACTTAAAAACATTAGGGTACGTATCAGTTGCTTATGCTTGGATAAAAGTTTTGGAAGTAAGCTTCAAGAATTATGATGAAAATAAAAAGTTTTATGATGAAAAAATAAATACTGCTAAGTTTTATTTTGATAAAGTTCTACCCCGAGCTGAACAACATTATAAGTCAGCCATATCTGGTAGTTCGAACATAATGAATTTTAAATTCAATTAAAATGAGTCATTATGATACAAATTTAGATAAAAATAGAGCTAATTACGTCCCATTAACACCTTTATCTTTTTTAGAAAGAGCAAAAGAAGTCTATCCTAACTATGAAGCTATAGTTTATGAAGATCGAAAATACACTTGGAGCGATGTATATAAAAGAGCTACTAAATTTGCTAGTGCTTTAGAAAAAATTGGTATCACTAAGGGAGATACAGTTTCATTTCTGGCATTTAATACACCAGAAATTTTTGAGGCACATTATTCAGTTCCAATGTCAGGCGCAGTATTAAATACGATTAATATAAGATTAGATGCTAATACCATCTCATACATTCTAAAACACAGTGATGCAAAAGTGTTGGTAGTAGATAGACAACTTCACATTGAGGTAAAAAAAGCATTAAGCAAATTAGACAAAAAAATTATTATCATTGATATTCATGACAAGTTTGCTGATCAGTCTAAATTAGAAAAAATTGGCGAATTAGAATATGAAAGCTTTTTGAATACTGGAGATGATAACTACATTTGGAAAATGCCAGAGGATGAGTGGCAAGCTATATCATTAAGTTATACTTCTGGAACTACAGGAAATCCAAAAGGAGTTGTGTATCATCATCGAGGATCATATTTAATGTCTACAGGAAGTGCTGTTGCCTGGAATATGCCAAATAGGTTAAATTTTTTAACAATTGTTCCAATGTTTCATTGTAATGGATGGTGCTATCCTTGGACAGTTCCAATGTTAAATGGAAGAACAATTTGCTTAAGAAATATAGATGTAAAAAAAATTTTTGAACTAATAGATAAATATAATGTAACTCATTTTGGTGGAGCTCCTATAGTATTAAACATGATTACAGGTGCCCCCGAAAGTGATCGAAAAAAACTAAAACATAAAGTACATGTACTTACCGCAGGAGCCCCACCACCAAGTATAATCTTTAAAAAAATGAAAGAACTTGGTTTTGAGGTAATGCACGTGTATGGCTTAACAGAAACTTACGGACATGTCACACAATGTGCCTGGAATGATGATTGGAATAATTTTGATGAGGATAAGCAGAACGAAATTAAAGCAAGACAAGGAGTTAGGTATCCTAATCTTGAAGGTGCAACTATAATGGATCCTGAAACAATGAAGGAAGTACCAAAAGATGGGAAAACAATTGGTGAGATTATGCTCAGAGGAAATGTAGTTATGAAAGGTTATTTTAAAGATAAAGCTGCAACAGATAAAGCCATGGCTGGTGGCTGGTTTCATTCAGGAGATTTAGCGGTGATACACCCAGATGGATATGTAAAAATACAAGATAGGTCAAAAGATATAATTATTTCTGGAGGAGAAAATATTTCTTCAATTGAAATCGAGAATACTTTATCCAAACATCCTTCAGTATCAATTGCTGCAGTTGTTGCTAAACCTGATGAGAAATGGGGAGAAGTACCTTGTGCATTTATTGAAATGGTCAAAGACAAGCCTACAACAGATAAAGAATTGATTGATTTTTGCAAGGAAACATTAGCAGGATTTAAAGTTCCAAAACAAGTAATTTTCTGTGAATTGCCAAAAACTTCAACAGGTAAAATTCAAAAATTTGAATTGCGAAAAAAATTTTAGGTAGTTAATTGATAATTGAAATTGATAACAAAAGTGTTCATGCATCTGATGCAGGACAAGGTGTAGATAATTCAAAGGATACGATAGTATTTCTTCATGGAAGTGGTCTCTCTCATATTGTTTGGTCTTTAACAGAACAATTTTTTTCAAGTAAAAATTTCAATGTTCTTTCTATTGATTTACCAGGTCATGGAAATTCTGAAGGTCCTTGTTTAGATAGTATTGAAAAAATTACAGACTGGTTAGAAAAAGTATTTGAGAAGCTGAATTTGAAAAATTTAATATTAGTTGGCCATTCTCAAGGATGCTTAGAAGCTATTGAGTACTCATTTAAATATAAAAAAAGATTAAAAAAAATGGTTTTAATAAGTGGATCATATCGAATGCCAGTAAATAAAGATTTAATTGATTTGGCATCAAATGGCGACTCTGATGCTGTTAAATTAATGATGAAATGGGGTTATGAGGGCTCTAAAAAGTTTATTGGTGGAAATCCAATTGAAAGAATTATTCAATCACCTAGGGATATAAGTGAAATTCTAGCAGTTGATCTTATTGCATGTAATAATTATGCGAATGGTTCTAAGGCAGTACAATCAATTAGTTGTCCAATCATGTTAGTTTTTGGAGAGTTAGATAAAATGGTTAATCTAGAAGCTGGAAAAAAATTTGCAAACTTAGTTAAAAATTCTACCACTCATATAATTCCTGGATGTGGACATATGATTATGATTGAAAAAGCATTTGAAATGAGAGAAAAGGTCTTAGAATTTTTAAAAAAATGAAAAACTTTCCAATAGTAAAATCAAGAAGATTAAGAAGTACGCCTTATACAGATAGGATCGAATCTCATGGTGTGAGCAGTTATACTGTTTATAATCATATGTTGCTTCCTGCATCATTTAAGTCTTTAGAATCTGATTATGAGCATTTGAAAAAATTTGTTCAGGTTTGGGATGTTGCAGCAGAAAGGCAAGTTGAAATATCTGGAAAAGACTCTGCAAAATTAGTTCAATTAATGACTTGTAGAGATTTGTCAAAATCTAAAGTTGGAAAATGTTACTATGCACCATTAATTGATGATGAGGGTCTTTTAGTTAATGATCCAATTATTAATAAATTAGCTGATGATAAATGGTGGCTCTCAATTGCAGATTCAGACGTAATTTTTTTTGCAAAAGGTCTTGCTGCAGGAAATAAATTTGATGTTGAAATCCATGAACCAAATGTAAATATTTTAGCAGTACAAGGTCCACGCTCCGATGATTTAATGGCAAAATTATTTGGTGAGGATATAAGACAATTAAAATTTTTTAATTTTAAGTATTACGAATTTAAAGAAAAAAAATATTTTGTTGCTAGATCAGGTTGGTCAAAACAGAGTGGATTTGAAATTTATGTTGAAGATAATCAAGCCGGGCAAGATTTATATGATTATCTATTTGAACATGGGAAAGAATTTAATGTCAAAGCTGGATGTCCAAATTTAATAGAGCGAATAGAATCTGCACTATTATCATACGGAAATGATTTTGATAATAGAGATAATCCATTTGAGGCAAATTTTGATAAGTTTATTAATTTAGATAGTGAGGTTAACTTTTTAGGTAAAGAAAAACTTAAAAAATTAAAACAAGATGGGATTAAAAGGAAACTAATGGGAGTTATGATTGATCACAACAAAATTGACATGTATTGTGAGAAGACGCTACTAGATAATGATAATAAAGTTGTTGGTTATGTAAGATCTGCAACTTATTCTCCTACTTTTAAAAAAGTTATTGGTATTGCAATGATTAATAAACCTTATTGGGATAATAAAACCCAGTTTAAGATAGATATTAACGATAAAATATTTGTAGGAACAATTTGCGATTTACCCTTCATTTAGTATAAAAATAAACGTTATCATGAATATAGCAATTGTAGGAGCAACTGGGAATGTTGGTAGAAAAATATTAGAAGTTCTTGAAAAAAAGGGACTATCTATTGATAATATTTATTTGATAGCATCAACTAAAAGTAGTGGAAAAAAAATTTCTTTTAAAGGTAAAGAATATCAAGTTTCTGATTTAGAGAGTTTTGATTTTTCAAAAGTAAAAATCGCTTTTTTTTCTGCCGGAGGAAAAATATCTGAAAAATTTGCTGAAAAGGCTGCTAAAAATTGTTTTGTTATAGACAATTCAAGTCATTACAGAATGGATCCTAAAGTGCCTCTCATAGTACCTCAAGTAAATTCTGAAGATCTGAATAATATAAAAAAAAATATTATAGCTAATCCAAATTGTTCTACAGCTCAGTTGGTTATAGCTTTAAAACCATTGCACGATTTGTTTACAATCAAAAGAGTAGTAGTTTCGACTTATCAATCTGTTTCAGGGGGTGGTAAAGCACCAATGGATGAATTGATTGATCAAACTAAAATGGTTTTAAATAACCAAAAAGTAGAACCTAGAAATTTTACTAAACAAATCGCTTTCAATATCATCCCTCACATAGATATATTTTCTGAAAATGGTTATACAAAAGAGGAACTTAAGATGGTCAATGAAACTAAAAAAATTTTAGATGATAAAATTAACTTGACTGCAACGTGTGTAAGAATACCTGTTTTAGTTTCTCACGCAGAGTCGGTAAACATTGAATTTGAAAAAACTTTTACTTTAGAAGAGGTTAGAAAAGCTCTTGATAAATTTGAAGGTTGCAAAGTAATAGATGAAAGAATTGATGGGGGATATTCAACTCCTATTGAGGCAGAAGGTAAAGATGAAACTTTTATTTCGAGAATTAGAGAGGATAAAACTCTTAAAAATGCAATGAATTTATGGATTGTTTCAGATAATCTTTTAAGAGGAGCGGCTTTAAATGCAGTAGAGATTGCCGAAACTTTAATTAAAAATAATTTCTATGGAAAATAAAGAACCTCTTTCTCCTCATATACAAATTTATAGATGGCACATTTCATCTTTGGTATCAATTTCTCATAGAATAACTGGAATAATTAATATTATTGCAATTACGATAATTTGTTTTTGGGCCTCATCACTTTTACTTGGAGAAAATAATTATGAAGAAATTAATTCTTTTTTAAATTCTTTTATTGGCAAATTTATAATTCTAGGGATTACTTGGTCATTTTTATTTCAGATTTTAAGTGAAATAAGACACTTAATTATGGATCTTGGATATGGTTTTGAAATTCAAACCACTAAAATTACAGGTCTTATTGTTATATTTGGCTCAATAATTTTTACTGTTATTTTTTATCTAATAGGAAAAAATTTTATTTTATGATTTCAGCAACTAAAAAATGGATCTTTTTAAAAATTAGTGGTGCCATTTTAATTCCATTAATGTTGTGGTTTGTTTTGAATTTAATTTCGATTTATGATCAACAATTTATTGAAGTTAAAAGTTTTTTTACAACCTCATTATCAAAATTTTTATTCAGTATTTTTATTATTAATGCATATTTCTTTTCAGCTTTGAGTATTAGTGAGGTTTTTGAGGATTATATCCAAAATGATAAAATCAAAAATGTCGCAAATAAGCTTTTATTTGCCTCAGCTGTGGTAATTCCATTAATTACAATTATAATAATATCTAAATTATGAGTTCTTACAAAATAATAGATCATGAATATGATGTAGTAGTTTTAGGTGCTGGTGGCTCTGGATTAAGAGCAGCAGTAGGATTAAGCGAAGCTGGATTAAAAACTGCATGTATCTCAAAAGTATTTCCCACTAGAAGTCATACCTCTGCAGCTCAAGGTGGTATTTCAGCAGCACTTGGGAATATGGGAGAAGATGATTGGCGATGGCATATGTATGATACTGTTAAGGGAGCAGATTGGTTAGGTGATCAAGATAGCATTGAATATCTGTGTAAAGAAGCACCTAATGCAGTTATTGAATTAGAAAAGTATGGTGTCCCTTTTAGTAGAACGGATGATGGAAAGATTTATCAAAGACCATTTGGTGGTATGACAAAAAATTATGGTAATGGAATTGTTCAAAGAACCTGTGCTGCAGCAGATAGAACTGGTCATGCAATATTGCATACTTTGTATGGTCAAGCTTTAAAACATAAGACAGAGTTTTTTATAGAATATTTTGCGTTAGATTTATTAATGAAAGATGGAGAGTGCAAGGGTTTAATAGCATGGAATTTAAACGATGGAACAATTCATAGATTTAGAGCACATTCAGTAATAATCGCAACAGGTGGTTATGGAAAAGTTTATTATTCTGCTACCTCTGCCCATACATGTACCGGCGATGGTAATGCAATGGTGCTTAGAGCGGGATTACCTTTACAAGATATGGAGTTTGTTCAGTTCCACCCAACAGGAATTTATGGTCATGGCACGTTAATAACTGAAGGTGCTAGAGGAGAAGGAGGATATCTTACGAACTCTAAAGGTGAAAGATTTATGGAGAGGTACGCTCCTAATGCTAAAGATTTAGCTTCTAGAGATGTTGTAAGCAGATCTATGTCAATAGAAATTAATGAGGGTAGAGGTGTAGGCAAAGATCAAGACCATGTTCATTTAAACTTAAGTCACTTAGATAAAGAAATTATAGAAAGTAGATTACCTGGTATAACTGATGCAGCGCGATTATTTGCTAATGTAGATGTTACCAAAGAACCAATTCCAGTAGTTCCTACAGTTCATTACAATATGGGTGGAATACCAACAAATTATAAGGGAGAGGTATTAACCGTAAATGGATCAGAAAAAACTGTTCCAGGCTTAATGGCTATTGGTGAAGCTGCATGTGTTTCTGTTCATGGAGCGAACAGACTGGGATCTAATTCATTAATTGATCTTGTAGTATTTGGAAGAGCTGCAGCTAAGAGAGCTGCAGAAGTAGTTACACCAGGAATGCCACATGAAGTAATTAGTGAGACTGAAACACAAAAATGTCTTGAAAGATTTGACAAAATTAGAAACGCAGATGGTGAAATTGGAACTGCAGAACTAAGATTATCAATGCAAAAAACAATGCAATCTAAATGTGCAGTTTTTAGAACAGAAAAAACTTTAAAAGAGGGTGTTGAGGAAATAAGAAAAACTTATGATGGTTTAGAGTCAATATCAGTTAAAGATAAATCATTAATCTTTAATACAGATTTGGTCGAAACTTTAGAATTTGACAATTTAATAAGACAAGCAGTTGTGACTGTAGATTCCGCCTATAATAGGAAAGAAAGTAGAGGAGCACATGCACGAGAAGATTATCCTAAAAGAGATGATAAAAAATTTATGCAACATACACTTGCTTGGTGCGATGGAAAAGAAACAAAAATAAGTTATAGAGAAGTTCATAAAACTACTCTTACAAATGAAGTTCAATATTTTCCTCCCCAAGAAAGAGTTTATTAATGGTTCAAATTAATTTACCTAAAAACTCTAAAGTTCAAAAAGGTAATTATTTCAAAGACAAAACAGGTTCTAAAAACTTAAGAAAAGTTAATGTCTACAGATGGGATCCTTCAACAGGAGAAAACCCTAGAATTGATACTTATGAAGTTGATATGGATAACTGTCCTTCAAAAGTTTTAGATGTTTTAAATAAAATAAAAAATGAGATTGATCCATCTATTGCCTATAGGAGATCTTGTGCTCATGGAGTTTGTGGCTCTTGTGCAATGAACATGGGTGGTAAAAATGGATTGGCTTGTACTACTCCTCATTCTGAAATTAATGGGGATATAGATATTTATCCATTACCTCACTTAAAAGTTAAAAAGGATTTAATCGGTGATTTGGATGGTTTATATAAACAATATCAATCTATAGAACCCTGGTTAAAATCAAATTCAAATTCAGAAACTACAGAAATTATTCAATCAAAAAAAGACAGGGAAAAACTAGATGGTGCCTATGAATGTATTATGTGTGCTTGTTGTTCCACATCTTGTCCAAGTTATTGGTGGAATGGAGACAAGTATTTAGGTCCAGCAGTATTATTACAGGCTTACAGATGGATTGTGGATAGTAGAGATGATGAAAGAGAAGCTAGATTAAAAAAGGTTGCAGATGAATTAAAACTTTATAGATGTCATACTATTTTGAATTGTACCAGTGCATGTCCAAAGGGTTTAAATCCTGCAAAAGCTATTGCTGAAATAAAAAAAATGTTAGCAAGTGCTAATCTTTAAATAGTACCTTCTTAAGATTATTTGCAGAAGATAGCATTATTGATAAAATTTTTTTTAAATCATTTATATCTTTTCTACTTTTGGCAGTATGGGTTGATAAACAAAAACATAATTCTTTTTGAGAATTAAATATTGGCACTGAAACACCAACCATTCCATTAAACCATTCCTCATCATCAAAAGCATAACCTTGGTTCTTAATTTTTTTTAATTCTTTTTTGAATTGTGAAATATCTGTTATTGTATTTTTCGCTGTTTTAGGTGTTTTAATATTTTTAAATATTTGAATTACCTTTTCTTCCTCTATTGAAGATAGATATAATTTTCCTGAGGCAGAGGCATGCAAAGGAAGATGATCTCCAGCTTCTAAATTTAATTGCATTGGCCAATGGAATTCTATTCTATCAAAATAAACAAGTTTTGTTCCAATTGGTATGGATAAACTTACTGTTTCCTCAATATCATTAGTTAATTTCCTTAAGTATGATCTTCTTAGAGTAAAATTTGGTTCATAAGGTAAACTTTTTAGGATTAAATTTCTAATTTTTGGTCCAGGCAAATATTTCTTTGAATTGATTGCTACTAAATATTTTTCCTCGCACAAAGTTTCAATATGTCGATAAATTGTAGGTAATGGTATTTTTAATTTGTGAGAAACCTTTTTTGCTGTGAAGTTGTCAGGATCTACTATGATTTCTTCAAGTATATTTAATATTCTTCGGGGAGATGTTCTACTATTCGTATCCGTCATTTTATCCTAAATTTTTTTTTAAAAATTTAAGATAAAACTGGAATAGTGAATTCAGGTCCCGCATTATCTTCCACCCAAGTAACAGTTGCTGTTTTGAGCTTAGTGTAAAATCTCACACCCTCAGGTCCATGCATTGAATGATCTCCAAACAAGGATCGCTTCCAACCACCAAAACTATGGTAGGCAACAGGTACTGGTATTGGTACATTTACTCCAATCATTCCAATTTTAGCATTTTCAGTAAAGTGTTTTGCAATATTTCCACTTTTAGTAAACACTGCAGCTCCGTTTCCTAACTCATGATCGTTAACTAAATTTAGAGCTTCTTCATAAGTTTCTGTAGTCATCATGCTTAATACAGGACCAAATATTTCTTCTTTATATATTCTCATATCAGGTTTTACGTCATCAAAAATTGTTGGTCCTACAAAATAACCATTCTCATAACCTTGTTTTTTAAAATTTCTCCCGTCACTAAGTAATTTGGCACCCTCTTTCTCTCCAGTATCTATATATCCTAAAACTTTTTCAAAATGTGATTTATTGTTTAAAGGACCAAAATCACTTTTTTCATCTGTATAAGGCCCAACATTTAGTTTGGCAGTTTCTTCTAATAATTTAGTTTTTATTTTTTCTTTTGTTTGTTTTCCAACACAGACTGCAACAGAAATAGCCATACATCTTTCTCCTGCTGATCCAAAAGCAGATCCAATTATTGCATCAGTAGTTTTATTCACATCAGCATCTGGCATTATAACCATGTGATTTTTGGCCCCACCAAGTGCTTGCACTCTTTTGTTATTTTTTGTACCTGTGTGATAAACATATTCAGCTATTGGAGTAGAACCTACAAAACTTATTGCTTGAACTATTTTATTTTCAAGCAATGTATCTACTGCTTCTTTATCACCATTTACTACATTTAAAACTCCAGGAGGCAAACCTGCTTCAATGGCGATTTCAGCTAATCTCATTGGACAACTTGGATCTTTTTCTGATGGTTTTAAAACAAATGTATTTCCACAAGCTATAGAAACTGGATACATCCACATAGGAACCATAGCAGGAAAATTAAACGGTGTGATACCAGCACAAACTCCAAGAGGCTGTCTTAAAGTATGAGAGTCAACATTTGTTCCTACACTTGTTGAATGATCACCTTTTAAAGAGTCTGTAATTCCAGTTGCATATTCAACTACCTCTATTCCTCTTTGAATAGAACCCTTTGCATCTGCAATAGTTTTTCCGTGTTGTTCTGATACCATTACAGCAAGTTCTTCCATATTTTTTATTAAAAGGTCTTTATATTTTGATAAAATTCTAGATCTACCTATTGGAGTAGTTTTTGACCATTTTAAAAAAGCTTTTGAAGAACTTTCGATTGCCTTTTCTACCGTTGTTTTACTTGCAAGCTCAACTTCTGCTATTTGTTCACCTATTGCGGGATTAAAGATTGGCCCTTTTCGGGATTTATTATCGCTATAAATTTTTCCGTCAATAAAGTGGCTTACTGTTTTCATTATAGTTTATTTTTAAAAAAGTATAACACGTTTTTTTTGAATGCAAAATCTATTCCTTAAATGAGAAAAATATTATCAATTAAAGGTTATATGCTGTTGACTCATCAATTTAGTTAAGCTTAGATTAAGCAATATTAAAGAAGGGAGATTGCTTGATTAAAAGAGACAATGTTCGAGTCTGTGTGCCAAGATATATGCAAATTGGCAAAGGTAGTCTAAGTCAACTTCCAGAAATTTTAAATATAATTGGTTCAGTAAAATTTCCATTAATAGTAACTGATAAACAAATGGTAAAGCTTGGCTACGTCAAAAAACTTCAGCAAATACTTTTAAAAGCAGGTATTAAATCAAGTGTTTTTGATGACACTATACCAGATCCAACTGACACAGTGGTTCTAAATGGCATTGATATTTTAAAAAAAAATAAAAATGATGCTGTAATTGGCTTTGGTGGAGGAAGTCCAATTGATACTGCAAAAGCAATTGCTGTACTTTCGCAATATAGTAAAAATATTCAAGATTATAAACCACCATCTACTTTTGATAAAAAAGGACTTCCAATAATTGCTATTCCAACTACGGCTGGCACTGGTTCTGAAGTCACTCATCATTCTGTAATAATAGATACTAAGAGTAACAATTTTGAGAAAATATCTTGTAGAGGTGAAGGATTTGTTCCAATTGTTTCAATTGTAGATTATGAATTGACACTTTCAAAACCCAGAAGATTAACCATAGACAGTGCTATTGATACATTAACTCATGGTATTGAAGCTTATGTTAGTAAAAAAGCAACCATGTTTTCTGATAGAATGGCATTAGACACTATTCGACTTGTTCAAGAAAATATTTATGCAGTAGACAAAGATCCAAAAGATTTAAAAGCCAGAGAAGGTCTTATGTTAGCAGCAACATTAGGAGGTTTAGCGTTTTCTAATGCTTCTATTTGCTTGGTACATGGAATGAGTAGACCTTTGGGTAGTAATTTTAAAGTTCCCCATGGACTAAGTAACGCAATGTTGTTGCCAACTATAACTGAATTTTCAATTGATCATGCAAAAAGTCGATATGCAGATTGTAGTAGAGTAGGAAATTTTGCATTACCAGATGACGAGGATGACATAGCTTGTGAAAAATTAATTAAAGGACTTTATAAAATAAATAATGATTTCGATGTTCCATCTATGAAAACATTTGGAATTGACGAAAAAAATTTTGAGGAAGAGCTAGAAAATATGGCAACTGATGCAGAAGTTTCAGGAGCGCCAAACCTCAATCCAAGAGTGCCTACTGTAAATGAAATGGTTGATCTTTACGGAAAAGCATGGAGAGCATTCTAAAATGAGTTGGGGATGTTCTTTAAATTTTATACAACTCAAAACAGAGAGGGGAATATGAAAAAACTAATAAAAACATCTGTTAGTTTTTTTGCTGTATTTGCTTTAATGATAACTTTTTCATTACAGCAGGTTAATGCAGCAGAAAAAATCAGATGGAAAGTACAATCTACTTTTAATACTGGTTGGCCTGCATTAGGAGATCCTGTTGCACGTTTATCAGATACATTAGATAGAGCGACCGATGGTAGAATTAAATTAAAGGTTTATGAGCCTGGAAAAATACTTCCACCATTAGAAATCTCACCTTCAATTAGTAAAGGTGATTTGCCTGCAGCTTACAACTACATGGCATATGACCAAGGAAGAATACCAGCAGCAGTATTATTTGCAGCTGTGCCATTTGGTATGGAGCCATGGGAATATGCAGCTTGGTGGTTTGAAGGAGAAGGCGCTAAATTAGCTAATGAAATATACAACAAACAGAATATTCAAGTTTTGTTGTGTAGCACAATTGGACCTGAAACAGCTGGTTGGTATAGAAATCCTATTACTAGCCTGGCTGATCTTAAGGGTTTAAAAATTCGTTTCTCAGGTTTAGGAGGAATGGTTTTAAATGAAATAGGAGCTTCAGCTACTTTAATGGCTGGTGGAGAAATCTTTGCTGCTCTAGAAAAAGGAACTCTGGATGCAACTGAGTATTCTATGCCTGCAATTGACGAAGTTTTAGGTTTTCATAAAATCACTAAGTTCAACCTATTTCCCGGTTGGCACCAAGTATCAACCTCAACTCACTTCATGATCAATTTGGATTTATGGAAAAAGATGGGTGCAGCTGATCAAGCTTTATTCGAAATGGCTTGTACAGCAGCAGCAATGAGAGCAATTACAACTGGAGAATTTTTACAAGGAAAACAAATTGGAAGTTTCCCTTCTAAAGGTGTAACAGCTGCTAGATTGCCTGATAGTGTATTGAGAGAACTACAAAAAGTTAGTGCTAGAGTAATGAAAGAAGAATCTGCTAAAGATGCTGACTTTGCAAAAGTATGGGCTTCTCAACAAGCATTCATGAAAGAGTATGATGTTTGGCAAAAATGGGGATATTTACCTCGAAACTTTTAGTATTTAATACTTAAAAAGTTGATTATAATAATGGAAGCGGCCGGTTTTACCGGCTGCTTTTGTTTTTAAGGAAAAAATTATGTCTAAAGATTTTACATCTGTTGAAAGCACTCTTGATAAAAAATTACCACTTCGACACACACCTACAACAAAAAAAATAGATAATTTTGTATTACAGATTGGTGAAGTTTTTAATTGGCTTTGGGTAATATTAATTGCAGTTATTATTTTAAATGTAGTCTTAAGATATGTCTTTAGAAATGGAATGATTGAATTGGAAGAATTACAATGGCATCTTTATTGTATAGGTTGGTTAGTTGGTTTGTCTTCTACCTATATAGTAGATTCTCATGTAAGAGTTGATGTTTTAAGTGAAAGATTAAGTTACAGAAAAAAGCTATGGTTTGAATTATTTGGTATTTTGATTTTATTTTTACCATTCGTAATCCTCGTTCTTTATTATGCGGTCCCTTTCTTTGAATTATCATGGGCTTCAAGTGAAAGATCAACATCAGCAAATGGATTACCAGCTAGATGGTTTGTAAAAGGTTTTTTGGTAATCAGTTTTTTCTTACTCTTAATTTCTGGTTTCTCAAGAATCGTAAGAATAATAACAACTTTAAGATTTGGATTAGAAGTTAAAAAATGATCTCATTAGTTACAGAATATTTTTTAGCAATCGCTCTTTTTTTTAGTTTTATAACATTAATATTTTATGGATTCCCTGTAGCTTGGACTATGGGTGGTTTAGGAGTTCTTTTTATATTTATTTCAATGCTTTCAGATAATTTATTTGACACTTTTTATGGTGTCGATTTTGGATTCGCATCAATGGTTGTTTATCGGCTTTACGGAGTTATGGCAAACTGGGTTTTAGTTGCATTGCCAATGTTTATTTTTATGGGAATAATGATGGATAAATCTGGAATTGCAGAAGATCTAATGACCGATCTATCCAAGCTGTTTGGAAAAACAAGAGGTGGACTTGCGATCTCAATTGTATTTATTGGAGTTTTGCTTGCTGCCTCTACAGGAATTATTGGAGCTGCAGTAGTATTATTAACCATATTAGGTGTGCCACTGATGTTAAAAAATAAATACAATCCAAATTTAGCTTGTGGAGTGGTTTGTGCAACAGGAACTTTAGGAATTCTAATTCCTCCAAGCATTATGTTGGTAATTATGGGAGATCAAGTAAGAATTTCAGTTGGTGATTTATTTATGGGTGCTGTATTTCCTGGGCTCTTACTTGGTCTATTGTATACAATTTTTATTGTCGTTTATGCTTATATGAACCCAAAAGCCGCACCACTACCTAAAGATGCTGAGCCAGTAGATTTGAAAATAATTTTGAGAGTTTTTAAATCTATCATACCACCAGCTTTATTAATTTTTGCTGTTTTAGGAAGTATATTTATGGGAATTGCTACGCCGACGGAAGCGTCTGGAGTTGGAGCTTTAGGTGCATCATTATTAGCTATAATTAGAGGAAGATTGTCATTTTCAGATTTAAAAATTGTGATTAGAAAAACAACTCATACTACTGCCTATATTTTTGCTCTTTTTGTAGGTGCAACAATGTTTGCATTAATTTTAAGAGGTTTAGGCGGAGACGAATTAATAGAAGGAGCTCTTAAAGCACTACCTTTTGGAACAAGTGGAGTTGTAATAGTTGTTTTGTTTGTTGCGTTTTTGTTAGGTTTCTTTTTAGATTGGATTGAAATTACATTAATAATTTTACCATTTTTAGCACCTGTAATGATGGACCTAGGTGTTGATATGGTTTGGTTTATTGTAATGTTTGCAGTAGTTTTACAGACTTCATTTATAACCCCACCCGTTGGCTTTGCTTTATTTTATATGAAGGGTGTTGCTCCTCAAGGTATTACAATTATAAATATTTATAAAGGCATAATTCCATTTGTCGTTCTTCAAGTAATAGCAGTTACAATAGTATTTAATTTTCCAGAGATAGTTACTTGGTTACCTAAAGTAGCGTACGGTCCATAAAGTCCACACATTAATTAAAATGAAAAAAATTGAACTAACACTAATTATCACGTCCATCTTATTTTTGATGAATTCTGCAAAAGCTGACCTTAATACGTCATTAAAAAATTACTTAGATGGAAAAGATTTAGAGAAAGGTTCAACTCAAATATATTTATTAAAAAGATGTAGTTCAGTTTATGCATATGCATCAGGTATAGTTCTTAAATCAGATGCAGTTTCGTCAAAAAATTTTATAGAAATTTCAAATAATTTATTATTTAAGGCAGTTGAACTTAAGGTTATTGAAGAAGAAAAAAAGCTTGAGGATGCTCAAAAAGAAGCAGAGAAAAACAGAAAAGAGTTATTCAGTAATTACATATCTGATGGTAAAAAAAATTGGGAAAAAAATAAATCTCACTTTAAAGGGTCGTATATAGCTGAGGATATGGTGATCTGTTCTAAACTTACAGAAGATAACTAAAATAAAATCTTAAATTTTTATTGAATAGTTGTTAGTTATCAATAAAAGATAAGTTCAATCATGAAAAAAAAAATTTCTTTAATTGGAGCAGGACAAATAGGTGGAACGCTTGCACATTTAATTGGAACAAAAGAATTAGTTGACGAAGTAATCTTATTTGATGTAGCTAGTGGAATAGCTAAAGGGAAAGCTTTAGATATAGCACAATCCTCATCAGTTGATGGTTTTAATGTAAAGTTTTCTGGAACTGACGATTACAAAGAAATTAAAGACTCAGATGTAATCATTATTACAGCTGGAGTGCCCAGAAAACCAGGTATGAGTAGAGACGACCTACTTGGTATAAATTTAAAGATTATTAAGCAAGTAGCTGATGGAATAAAAAAGAATGCTCCAAAAGCATTTATTATATGCATTACCAACCCATTAGACGTTATGGTCATGGCCCTACAAAAATTTTCTGGACTTCCAGCTAACAAAATTGTTGGTATGGCTGGAATTTTAGACAGTTCGCGATTTAAGTTATTTTTATCACAAGAATTAAATGTTCCTGTAAAAGAAATAGATGCAATGGTAATGGGTGGACATGGCGATACCATGGTTCCAATGCCAAGATTTACAAAAGTTGCAGGCAAACCTTTGTTAGATTTAGTTAAAGAAGGAAAAATAACTAAAGAAAGATTAGAAGAAATAAATCAAAGGACTAGAGATGGTGGCGCTGAAATTGTTAAGTATCTTGAGAAGGGATCAGCATTTTATGCTCCAGCAGCATCTGGTGTTCAAATGGCTGAAGCATATTTAAATGATACAAAAAAATTATTGCCGTGTGCTATTCAATTAAACGGAGAATATGGTGTAAAAGATGTTTATGCCGGAGTCCCAGTTATAATTGGAAAAAATGGTGTTGAAAAAATAGAACAGATTGATTTAGATGAAAAAGAAAAAAAAGAATTCATGCATTCTATTGATGCAGTAAAAGCGCTATGGGATGCTGCATCTAAAATAGACCCTGATCTTTCTAAATAATAATGAATATTCACGAACATCAAGCCAAAAAAATATTAAAAAAGTATGGAGCAGTAGTTCCAGAGGGAATTTTTGGTTTAACAGTTGATGAATTAATTGAAAAGGCAAAATCTTTAAAAACTAAAAGATATGTATTAAAAGCCCAAATACATGCTGGTGGTAGAGGTAAAGCAGGAGGAGTAAAAATTTTAAATAATTTGGAAGAATTAAAAACTGCTGCAAATGAATTATTAGGTAAAATTCTTATAACTCACCAAACTGGCCCTGAGGGAAGAGAAGTTAAAAGGTTATATGTTGAGGAATCATCCAATATTGATAAAGAATTTTATTTATCATGTCTAGTTGACAGAGCTAGCTCAAAAATTGCATTCATATCTAGTGATCAGGGAGGTATGGATATAGAGGAAGTAGCAAAAAAAAATCCTCAAAAAATTGTAACAACTAAAGTTGAAATAAGTGATGAGATTTCCGAAAATGATTGTGAAAAAATTATTAAAATATTTAATTTAAACGATAGTGTTAAAAATCAAGCAATTTCCTTAATTAAATCAATTTATAAAATGTTTATAAGTACTGATGCAAACATGGTTGAAGTTAATCCTCTAATATTAACTAAAGAGAAAAAAATTATCTGTTTAGATGCAAAAGTAAATTTTGACTCAAACGCTTTATTTAGACACCCTGAGATTACAAAACTTAGGGATTTAAACGAAGAAGATCCGACCGAAATAGAAGCTAGTAAACATGACCTTGCATATATAAAGTTAGATGGAAGTATTGGCTGCATGGTTAATGGAGCTGGTCTTGCCATGGCAACAATGGATATAATTAAATTGTATGGAAAAGAGCCTGCAAATTTTTTAGATGTGGGAGGTGGAGCGTCAAAAGAAAAAGTTTCAGCTGCTTTAAAAATTATTTTATCAGATAAGAATGTTAAAGGAATTTTAATAAATATTTTTGGTGGAATAATGAGATGTGATGTTCTTGCTCAAGGTGTTGTCGATGCTGCTAAAGAAATTAATATTAATGTTCCTTTAGTAGTAAGACTTGCTGGAACAAATTTTAAAGAGGGCAAAAAAATACTTGATAATTCTGGTCTTAAATTGATTTCTGCAGAAAATTTGGATGACGCAGCAAAAAAAATTGTTGAGGCTATAAAATAAATGTCGGTTTTAGTTAATAAAAATACAAAGGTTATTTGCCAAGGCTTTACTGGATCACATGGAACATTTCATTCAGAACAGGCAATAAAATACGGCACAAATTTAGTTGGTGGAGTTACACCAAAAAAAGGTGGTCAAAAACATTTGGATCTACCTGTTTTTAATACAGTCGAGGAAGCAAAAGATTCAGAAGGTGCAAACGCAACTATGATTTATGTTCCTGCAAAATTTGCTGCAGCAGCCATTATAGAAGCTATAGAAGCCTCAATAGAATTAATTGTTTGTATTACAGAAGGAATTCCAGTCCAAGATATGCTCAAGGTAAAACAAAAATTATCTGGATCAAAAAGTAGATTGATAGGCCCTAACTGTCCAGGAATTATAACACCTGATGAATGTAAAATTGGAATAATGCCAGGTAATATTCATAAGCGTGGATCGGTTGGAATTGTATCTAGGTCTGGAACATTGACATATGAAGCAGTTGCGCAAACAACAGAAAATGGCTTAGGGCAGTCGACTTGTATTGGTATAGGTGGAGATCCTATTAATGGCACTAATTTTATTGATTGTTTGGACTTATTTTTAAATGACGATGAAACAAAATCAATTTTAATGATTGGTGAAATAGGTGGTACTGCTGAGGAAGAGGCTGCAGAATTTATTAAAAATCACAAAATTAAAAAACCTATAGTTGGATTTATTGCGGGAATAACTGCTCCCCCAGGTCGAAGAATGGGACATGCTGGCGCTATAATTTCGGGGGGGAAAGGTGGTGCTGCAGATAAGATACAAAAGATGGAAGAGTGTGGAATAACTATTGCAAACTCACCATCAAAGATTGGAAAAACACTATTCAATAAATTGTCTAATTGAAAAATTTCTTTCTACGTTTATATTAGTTTAAAATAATGTCTTCTTCTAAAAATCTTGAATATGCAAAAACAGCATTTTTGAGTAAATTAAATAGTGCTTTTATAGAAGAAATGTATCTTAAATTTGTTAATAACGATCCAGATTTACCTGATGGCTGGAGAGAATATTTTAGCAATATTGGAGAAGAGTTTGAGGTTGTGGTAAATGAAATAAATGGCCCATCTTGGAGTCCTTCTAAAAAAGTTTCAATTAATAGAAATCAAAAACAATCTAATGAAGATAAAAAAATAAATCCAATAGACTCTATAAGATCAAATGCTAATTCAATTAAAGCTGTGGCAATGATTAGATCATATAGACAACGAGGCCATTTAATAGCAAAATTAGATCCTCTTGAACTTCTTAAAGCTGATTATTTAGAGGAACTTCATCCAGAGTCTTATGGATTTAAAAAAGAAGATTATCACAAAAAAATATTTTTAGATGGTGTAACTAATAAACAACATTCTACAATTAAAGAGATACTTGAATTTTTAAGGGAAAAATATTGTGATACAATCGGGTATGAGTACATGCATATCTCTAATCCTACGGAGAGAAAATGGTTTAGGGATAGAGTAGAAATAGCTGATGATTTTCAATTTACTAAGAATGGTAAAGAAGCAATACTGAACAAATTAATTCAAGCTGAAGGTTTTGAAAAATATTTACACACTAAGTATGTAGGGACTAAAAGATTTGGACTTGATGGTGGTGAAAGTCTAATTCCCGCCCTTGAACAAATTATTAAAATTGGTGGTCAATCTAAAATAAAAGAAGTTAAGATCGGAATGTCTCACAGAGGCAGACTAAATGTACTAGCAAACGTTCTACAAAAATCTTATAAAAGGATATTTAATGAGTTTGCTGGTGAAATAAACTCAACATCAGAGGATGGAGCTGGCGATGTTAAGTATCATTTGGGTGCATCGTCTAATAGAGAATTTGATGGAAATTCAGTTCATGTGAGTTTAACTGATAATCCATCTCATTTAGAAGCAGTCAATCCAGTTGTTCTTGGTCAAACTAGAGCAAAACAATATTTTCATAAAGATAAAGAAAGAAAAAAAGTAATCCCAATATTAATACACGGTGATGCAGCTTTTGCTGGACAAGGGGTAGTTGCAGAATGTTTTGCAATGTCAGGTCTTCCAGGACATAATACTGGTGGTACAATTCATATTATTGTTAATAATCAAATAGGCTTTACTACAAGCCCTAGATTTGCAAGATCATCACCTTATCCCTCGGATATTGCAAAAATGGTTGATGCACCAATTATCCATGTTAATGGAGATGATCCAGAAGCAGTTGTTTACGCAGCAAGAATAGCAACAGATTTTAGACTGAAATTCAACAGAGATGTTGTAATAGATTTAATTTGTTATCGAAGATTTGGTCATAACGAGGGTGATGAACCATCATTTACTCAGCCTTTAATGTATAAAAAGATTCGATTACATCCTTCACCTGTAAAAGTTTATGGTGAAAAGCTTGTAAATGAAGGTTTAATTTCAAAAGACCATCTAAATAATTCAATTAAAAAATTTAAAGATTTACTTGATGACCAATTTAAAAATGCCAAAAACTATAAACCAAAAATTGAGTGGTTTGAAGGAACTTGGTCTCGATATAAACCAGAAAAGGGTAAAGATAAGAGAGGTATCACTGGCTTTGACATAAAAAAATTAATGGAAATATCAAATAAAATAAATTCAATTCCATCAGATATTAATATCCATAAAACTATATCAAAGATTATGGCTAACCGAAAAACTACAGTTATAAATGGAAAAGCTATAGACTGGTCTACCGCAGAGGCCTTGGCTTTTGGATCCTTGTTAGAAGAAGGCTATCCAGTAAGATTAGTTGGTCAAGACTCTGGCAGAGGCACATTTAGTCAAAGACATTCAGTTTTAAGAAATCAAATAGATAATTCAAGATATGTTCCTTTAAATAATATTTCACAAAAACAAAAAAAATTTGAAATAGTTGATAGTTTTTTATCTGAGTTAGCTGTTCTAGGTTTCGAGTATGGTTATAGTTTAGTAGAACCAAACACACTTACTTTATGGGAAGCACAATTTGGTGATTTTGCAAATGGTGCCCAAGTGGTTATAGATCAGTTTATTGCATCTGGTGAGAGAAAATGGTCAAGAGCCTCAGGTCTAGTTATGCTTTTACCACATGGATATGAAGGTCAAGGTCCAGAACATTCATCTGCAAGATTAGAGAGATTTTTACAATTGTGTTCAAACGATAATATGCAGGTTATGAACTGCACAACACCAGCTAATTATTTTCATGCATTAAGGAGACAAATGCACAGAGATTTTAGAAAGCCTTTAATAATAATGACACCAAAATCACTATTAAGACATAAACATTGTATTTCACAGATAGAAGATTTCAGTAAAAAAAATTCATTTCATAGAATTTTATGGGATCATGCTATGGATCCTAAAACAAAAGGTTTTATTGAATTAAAAAAATCAAAAAAAATTAAAAAAGTGATTCTTTGTTCGGGAAAAATATATTTCGATTTATTAGAAGCAAGAGAGAAAATGAAAAAAAATGATGTAGTATTTTATAGGATTGAACAGCTTTATCCTTTTCCAGCTAAAACTCTTGTTAAAGAACTTAAGCCATATGCAAAAAATGCATATTTTTATTGGTGCCAAGAAGAACCAAAAAACATGGGAGCATGGTTTTCTGTACGGGACTATATCCAATGGACATTAGATAGTATTAAGGCTAATAATAATAAAATTTCTTATATAGGAAGAAGTCCTGATGCATCACCAGCAACTGGATATGCAAAAAGGCATATTTCTCAACAGCAAGAAATTATAAATAAAGTTTTTGAATAGATATAAATGAGTGAAAAAATTTTAGTTCCAGTCCTTGGTGAAAGTATTACAGAAGCTACAGTATCTAAATGGCTGAAAAATGAAGGTGAAAAAGTTGAAGCAGACGAACCAATTGTTGAGTTAGAAACAGATAAAGTTAATTTAGAAGTTCCTTCACCTGTTTCAGGAGTTTTGAATAATATAAATTCTCAAGACGGATCGATAGTTGAAGTTGGTGCAGTTCTAGGTTTAGTGACTGAAAGCGGCAATGATACAAACGAAACTCAAGAGATAAAGAAAATTGAGCCAACTATTAATGAAAATAATGTTGTAAAATTAGAACCTCAAAAAGAATTAGAGGAAATAGAAGAACCAAAAATTTTTGATGAAAAAAAAGTAGAACCTCTGGTCCTTACTAATGAGGTTAAAGAAAAAAAAGAATTAAATATATCAACAGACTCTAATACAATGTCTCCAGCAGTAAGAAAAATTATAACTGAAAATAAAATTGATATTAAATCTGTAAAAGGAACCGGAAAAGATGGAAGAGTCTTAAAAGGAGATTTAATCAATTTAATGGGTTCAAATCCAACTCCTTCAGAGAGAAAAATTAAATATGGTCAGGAAGAAAGAATAAAAATGACCAGGTTAAGACAAACAATAGCCAAGAGATTAAAACAAGCTCAAGAGAATGCAGCACTACTAACCACTTTTAATGAAGTAGATATGACAAATGTCATGGATATGAGGAAAGAAAATCAAGAAGACTTTCAAAATAGATACGGAGTAAAATTGGGCTTCATGTCTTTTTTCGTAAAAGCTTGTGTGGTAGCTTTAAAAAATTATCCTGCAGTCAATGCAGAAATCGAGGGTGATGAGATTATTTATAAGAATTATTATAATATAAGTTTTGCAGTTGGTACTGATAAGGGGCTTGTAGTCCCAGTTCTTAAAAATGCAGATGAACTTTCATTTGCAAATATAGAAAAAAATATAAAAGAAATTTCACAAAAAGCTAAAGACGGTAAACTTACAATTGAAGATCTGCAAGGAGGTACATTTACTATCAGTAATGGTGGTGTATATGGATCAATGCTTTCAACACCAATATTGAATTTACCCCAATCAGGTGTATTAGGTATGCATAATATTGTAGACAGACCAATGGTGGTTGATGGAGAAATAAAGATAAGACCCATTATGTATTTAGCATTATCTTATGATCATAGAATTATTGATGGCAAAGAGTCAGTTTCATTTTTAAAAATGATTAAAGAAAATTTAGAAGAACCCGGAAGGTTATTTTTAGATATTTAAATGACAGATAAATTTCAAGCAGTAGTTATTGGTGGAGGCCCAGGGGGTTATGTATGTGCAATTAGACTTTCACAGTTAGGTCTAAAAACTGCATGCATAGAGTCTAGAGGTTCACTAGGTGGAACTTGTTTGAACATAGGCTGTATACCATCAAAAAGCCTTTTAAACTTATCTGAAGAATTCCATAAAGCTAAAAATTTATCAAACAAAGGTATTGAAGTAGGAGAGATAAAATTAAATTTATCAAAAATGATGAAAAATAAAGATAAGGCAGTTACAGTTTTAACTAAGGGAGTTGAATTTTTATTAAAGAAAAACAAAGTAACTTATTTTAAGGGAACTGGAAGTTTTAAATCAAAAAATGAAATTTTAATTAAAGAAAACGAAAATAAAAAAGAGATGTTAATAAAGGCAGATAAAATTGTAATTGCAACAGGCTCATTACCAGTTTCTTTACCAGGAATTGAATTTGATGAAAAAATTATTGTTTCTTCAACTGGCGCATTGAAATTTGAGCAAGTCCCAAAAAAAATGGTTGTAGTTGGAGGAGGATATATTGGTTTAGAGATGGGATCAGTTTGGTCAAGGTTAGGTACTGAAGTTCATGTGATTGAGTTTTTAGATCATATAACACCAGGTATGGATAAAGAGATCTCAAATGAATTTATGAAGATTTTGAAAAAACAAGGAATAAATTTTCATATGCAGCATAAAGTAGAGGAAATTAAAAAAAGCAACAGTGGAGCAATCGTTTCTACAATAGACAAAGATGGAAACAAAAAAGATTTTAATTCTGATATAGTTTTAGTTTCTGTAGGAAGAAAGCCAAATACAAGTGGTTTGAGTTTAGAAAAAGTTGGCATTGAGATAGATAAAAAAAAAAGAATTAAAACTGACAAGTACTTTAAAACCAATCAAGATAATATTTATGCTATTGGAGATGTTATAGCGGGACCAATGTTAGCACACAAAGCAGAGGACGAGGGTATTGCTGTAGCAGAAAATATTGCTGGTCAGTCAGGTCATGTAAATTATGATACTATTCCAGGGGTCGTTTATACGACTCCCGAAGTTGCTTCTATTGGTAAAACAGAAGAGCAATTAAAAGAATTAAATATTAAATATAAAATTGGTAAATTTTCATTTATGGCAAACTCTAGAGCAAAAGCCATAGATGATGCTGAGGGGTTTGTAAAAATTTTAGCAGATGAAAAAACTGATAAGGTTTTAGGTGCTCACTTAATTGGTCCACACGCTGGAGAATTAATAGCAGAAATAGGGGTCGCAATGGAATTTGGTGCTAGTTCAGAGGATATTGCTAGAACATGTCATGCTCATCCCACTTTTTCTGAGGCTGTTAAAGAAGCAGCATTATCTGTAGATAAAAGAGCAATACACTCTTAAACAATTACATCCAAATATTTTTCAAATTCTTCTCTTAAAGCTAGAGAAGGTTTTAAATATTTTTTTCGCTGATCTGAATTAGAAACTTCTTTAATTAAGTAATTTAAATTAGTTGCCTCAGTTATAGAATTTAACTTATGAGCTCTTGAAGAAATTGATTTAGGAATTTCTTCTATTATACTTTCAATAGTTTGAAGTTTATCTTCATTGAAATTTTTCATTACAATTAATAAAATTTTAAATTTGGTAAGGTCTCGCTGAAAGTATGAAATTATTTTAAATTTATGATTAAAAATTTTTTCTATTTGTTCTATAGCTAATTTTTTAGACATAGTAATATTTTAAGATTGTTATAATATCACATTATACTTTATACTTTACACTAACTTACTATAGGCCTTAGAAAAACCTTTTAATGGAAATTCAATTTTTAAGTTTTGATTACTGTTCATAACACCTATAAAAACAGTCATATTTTTTCCCTTTTTAAGCAAATCAATAACCTCATTATTTATGACCACACTTGATTTACAACCCAGATCATTATTACAATATAGGTAATTTAAGTTCCCTAAATTTTTTCCATCTACTTGCAATAATGGTTTTTTTCTAAGATCTGTGTTTAAAGGAAGATTAACAAGCAACAAGGGAACGCTTTTATCCTCTTCACTTAATTTATACGTTTGATCTTCTTTATCGACTAAATTCATCTTTCTTTCTTTTGTAGATGCTATTTGAATATAAGCTGTTGCAAGGGTTTGTTGTTTTTTATCTTCTAATTCAACTTCATATTTAATTGCAATTATGCATGCACTTTTATCTTTATTACATTGCTCACTCCAAGATTTTGAATTTATTTCTGAATAAGAATTTGTGTTAAATAAAAATAAAAATAAAAGTAAAAGTAAAAAACCAAGTTTTTTTGTGATATTCAATGTCATATATTATTTCCTTAATTAAATCAATTTATAAAATGTTTATAAGTACTGATGCAAACATGGTTGAAGTTAATCCTCTAATATTAACTAAAGAGAAAAAAATTATCTGTTTAGATGCAAAAGTAAATTTTGACTCAAACGCTTTATTTAGACACCCTGAGATTACAAAACTTAGGGATTTAAACGAAGAAGATCCGACCGAAATAGAAGCTAGTAAACATGACCTTGCATATATAAAGTTAGATGGAAGTATTGGCTGCATGGTTAATGGAGCTGGTCTTGCCATGGCAACAATGGATATAATTAAATTGTATGGAAAAGAGCCTGCAAATTTTTTAGATGTGGGAGGTGGAGCGTCAAAAGTAACTGTTGTATCATCGTCTGCAGCATCCGTGGCATCACCAAGTGTTATAGCAGTTGCTGAAACTGCAGCCTGGAATTTAACTTCAGCTGTTTCATCATCTGTTGGGTTTATATTTATAGCATCTAGAGCTGTAGTTGCTCCAATTGCTTGACTGAAAATTTGTAGTTCAGCACTTGCTACTGTGTCTGTAATAGCTAATGTTACTGTATTTGTAGCATTTCCATCGATTGTAGCAGCGATACCTTGTTCTTCGTTTACATCATTATCAACTGTCATTGTAACGTTACCACCAGAACCAAGATTAAATGCTATTGTATTATTAGCATGTCCAGCAACTACATCGTTTTGTATCAAAACATTTGAATCTGTTACATTGAAAACCATGGTATCATCATTATCAGCATCACCTATCTCAATGTCACCAGCAATAGTTAAAGTATCACCACTATCAGTAGCGTCTGTAACTGTAAATGTTATTGCAGAAGCCCCAGTACTATCTGAAGTTATTGCATCGGCGTCATTTGTTGCACCTAAAGTAATATTTCCGTCTGGATCTATAGTTACCGCAAGAGCTCCGTCTCCGTCAGCA